>DLGG01000014.1 GCA_002482565.1 Solidesulfovibrio magneticus | reverse complement strand
GCCGCGGCCCTGGCCGGCGGCGACCTGTCCGCCCGGGCCGCCGTTGACGGCGGGGCGGCCGAGGTCCGGCGTTTGGGCGAGAGCTTCAACGCCATGGCCGACACCATCGAAATCCGCCAGCATGAGCTGGCCGACGCGGCCAAGGCCTTGGAACAACTGCGCGGGCAACTCAGCAACATCCTGGAATCCATGCCCTCGGCCATCATCGGTCTGGACGCCGCCGGCCGCGTCACCCATTTAAACGCCCAGGCGGCGACCCTGTTCGGCCTGCCGCGCGAGGCCGTCATCGGTCGGGAGGCGGCGTCCGCCCTGCCGTTTCTGGCCGGCCATTTGGCCGCCCTGGAAGACGCCCTGCGCCAGCGCCGCAGCCTGCTGCTGGAGCGCATGCCCCTGCGCCGGGGAGAAGACGACCGGCTCATGAACATGCTGTTCTATCCGCTGGTGGCCAACGGGGCCGAGGGGGTGGTCATCCGCCTGGACGACGTCACCGAACGCGAGCGGCTGCGCGAACTCATGATCCAGACCGAGAAGATGATGAGCGTGGGCGGACTGGCCGCCGGCATGGCCCACGAGATCAACAATCCGCTGGGCAGCATCCTCCAGGCCGCCCAGGTGGTGGAGCTCCAGCTCGATCCGGCCCTGCCGGCCAACCAGGAGACGGCCCGCAAGCTCGGCCTGGACCTCGATAGCGTGCGCGCCTACCTCCAAGCCCGCAAGGTGCTCAAGTTCCTGGCCGGCATCCGCGAGGCCGGGCTGCGCGCCGCCTCCATCGTGTCCAGCATGTTGGAATTTTCCCGCCAAAGCGACTCGCGCCACGTCCAGGCCGACCTGCGGGCCATGGCCGACAAGAGTCTGAGCCTGGCCGAAAGCGATTACGACCTCAAGAAACGCTACGATTTCAAACACATCACCATTGTGCGAGAATACCCGGAGGAGCCGGTGACGGTGTCCTGCGCTCCCACGGAAATCGAGCAGGTGCTGCTGAACCTGTTCAAGAACGCCGCCCAGGCCCTGGCCGGCGTGGCCCAGGAAGGCAAGACCCCGACCATCGCCGTGCGGGTGCGGGCGCTGCCCGAGGCCGGGGAAATCGTGGTGGCCGACAACGGCCCGGGCATGGACGAGGCCACCCGCGCCCGGGTCTTCGAACCCTTTTTCACCACCAAGCCGGCCGGCGAAGGCACCGGCCTGGGCCTGTCGGTGTCCTATTTCATCATCGTCAACAACCACGGCGGGAGCGTCCGCATGGACGCCGAGCCGGGAGCCGGGACGCGCTGCACCATCACCCTGCCCCGCCGGGAGCCGTCGTGAACGCCGCCCCGGCCGTCCTGGTCCTCGACGACGAGGAACTGCTGCGCGAAAGCTTGGCCCTGTACCTGGAGACCCACGGCTTTGCCGTGCTCCAGGCCGGCAGCGCCGAGGAAGCCCTGGCGCTCTTGCCTGACAATCCCTGCCGGGCGGCCGTGGTGGACATCCGGCTGCCGGGGCTGACCGGCCTGGATTTCATCGCCCGGGCCAACGCCATCTGGCCGGCCATGCGCTTTGTCGTCTACACCGGTTCGCCGGGCGTGCGTCTGGGGCCGGAACTTGAGGCCGCCGGGCTGGGGCCGGGCGACATCATTGCCAAGCCCGCCGCCGGCCTGGAAATCCTGGCCGCCGCCCTGTGTCGGGTCCTGGGCGAAAACGGAGGCAGGCCATGACCGACGCCCCCAAGGCCGTCATCCTGACCATGGACGACGCCGAAATCCTGCGCGAAGCCATGGCCGCCTACCTCGAAAACCATGGCTACCGGGTGCTTCAGGCCGCCGACGGCCGGGAGGGGCTGGAGATCTTCGAGGCGGCCCGGCCCGATCTGGTGCTCATTGACCTGCGGATGCCGGTCCTGGGCGGCATGGAGGTGCTGGCCCGGCTGCGCGAGGCCGCCCCGGACACGCCCACCATCGTGGTTTCAGGCACGGGCCTGTTGCAGGACGCCCTGGAGGCCATCCGCCTGGGGGCCTGGGACTTCATCACCAAGCCCATGGCCGACATGGCCGTGCTGCTCCACGCCGTGGACAAGGCCCTGGAACGGGCCCGGCTGCTCAATGAAAACCGCCGCCACCGGGAACACCTCGAAACCGAGATCGCCCGGCGCACCCTGGCCCTGGAACGCTCCCTGGAAGAAAAAAAAGTGCTCCTGGCCGAGATCCACCACCGGGTCAAAAACAACCTGCAAATCATCCTGGGGCTGGTCTCCATCCAGGCCGAGGAAGCCGACAGCGAAGCCGAGCGCGAACGCTTCGCCCGCCTGGAGACCCGGGTGCGCTCCATGGCGCTTATCCACCAGCAACTCTACAAGCACGGGGACCTGTCCACCATCGACATGGCCGAATACGCCCAGGCGCTCATCGGCTCCCTGGTCGCCATCTTCCGCCACGCCATGACCAACGTGGAGGTCGTTTGCGACTGCCAGCCCTTCCAGCTCGGCCTGAACAAGGCCGTGCCCTGCGGGCTTCTGCTCAATGAACTGGTCTCCAACGCCTGCAAGCACGCCTTCGATCCCGGGCAAACCGGTCGGCTGACCGTCCGCATGGCCCTGGAAGACGGCCAGGCCGCCATCGAGGTGGCCGACGACGGCCGGGGGCCGGGACCGGATTTCTCCCTGGAAACCGCCCAGACCATGGGCATGACCCTCGTGCGGGAACTCACGCGCCAACTCGAAGGGACCATCCGCCGCCTGCCCGGGCCGGGCCTGCATCTGGCCGTGACCTTCCCGGTCGACCAGGGCGGCGCCAAGCCGGCCGCCTGAACAGCGGCCGAAGCCAAGGGCCAGGAACGCCCAGCTGCTGACGGTGCGGCCCGGTTTCCCGCCGTCCCGAACCTTTGCCCCCGGGCCGCCCTCGTGCTAGGCTGCCCGGACAGTCCCACACCCCGGGAGGCGACATGACCGTTGAATGGATCAGACACGACGACAGCACCCACTACGTCAACCTCGGCAAGGCCCTGCTCGTCACCGTGGTCCAGGAACGCATCGGCGCGCCCGGTTGGAAAGTCCACGTGGGCAAGCGCTCCATCAAGGACAAGATCCCGGACCTCGACGCGGCCAAGCGCGTGGCCCTGGCCTTTGCCCATCGCGTCCTCAAGGAGGTCGTGGCCGACCTTGAGCTGATCGCCCCGTCCGCCCCCGCGCCCCAACCGCCCAAGGAGTCCGCATGATCCGCCGTGACGACGCCCTGGCCCTGATCAAGGCCCAAAACCCCAACCCCGGCCTTTTGGCCCACGGCCGGCAAACCGAGGCCGTCATGCGCGCCCTGGCCGAGCGCCTGGGGCAGGACCCGGAATTGTGGGGCCTAACCGGCCTGCTCCACGACCTGGACTACCCGGCCACGGCCGAAACGCCCGAGCGCCACGGCCTGGCCCTGCGCGAACTGCTGCCGCCCGGCTCCCTGCCCGAGGAGGCCCTGGCCGCCATCGCCGCCCACAACGACGAACACACCGGCCACACACCGGCCACGCCCTTTGACTACGCCCTGCGCTGCGCCGAATCGGTCACCGGCATGATAAGCGCCGCCGCCCTGGTGCGGCCCGACAAAATGACCGGCCTGGCCGCCAAGAGCATCAAAAAGAAAATGAAGGACAAGGCCTTTGCCGCGGGTGTCCGGCGGGCCAACATCTTGGAGTGCGACAAGGCCGGGCTGCCCCTGGACGAATTTTTGACCCTGGCCATCGCCGCCATCGCCGGCGTGGCCGCCGAAACCGGTCTGGCCTAGGCCCGCGCCCTCTTTTCCCCCATGGCACGCACCATCCTTCTTGGCGCGCTGGCGGCGCTGTTTTTCAGCGCGACCTTCATCCTCAACCGGGCCATGAGCCTGGAAGGCGGCCATTGGCTGTGGTCGGCCAGCCTGCGCTACGCCTTCATGCTGCCCATCCTCCTGCTGTGGACCCTGGCTTCCGGCGGGCCAAGGGCCGTGGCCGAGGCCCTACGCCTTTTCGGGCGCAATCCGCTGTTCTGGACCCTGGCCGGCTCCATCGGTTTTGGGGTGTTTTACGCCGGCGTCACCCTGGCCGCGGCCTATTCCCCGGGCTGGGTCACGGCCACCACCTGGCAGGCCACCATCCTGGCCACGCCGCTGGTCTTGGCGGCCCTTGGCCGGCGGGTGCCCAGAAAGGGCCTGGCCTTCACCGGGGCCATCTTCGCCGGCATCGTGCTGGTCAACGTCGAGCAGGCCGGCCCCCTGGCCGATGTCGGGAGTTTATGGGGCGTGGCCGCCGTCATGACCGCCGCCCTGGCCTACCCCCTGGGCAACCAGCTCGTCTGGGAGGCCCGACATGGCGGCAAGGGCCGCATCCCGCGCATCGACCAGCCAAGCCTGGACGCCGGGCGCACGCCCACGCTGCTTCTCACCATCGGCTCGATCCCCTTCTGGCTCGTGCTCCTCGCGGTCATCGCGCCGCCGCCGCCAAGCCAGGGGCAAGTGATCCAGACTGGCCTGGTGGCCCTGTCCGCCGGGGTCATCGCCACGACGCTTTTTCTGCGCGCCCGCAGCCGGGCCCAAAACGCCTATGAGCTGGCCGCTGTGGACGCCACCCAGGCCCTGGAAGTGGTCTTTTGCCTGGCCGGCGAGACGCTCATCCTGGCCGCGCCCCTGCCCGGGCCCCTGGGCGCGGCCGGCATCGCCCTGGCCGTGGGCGGGCTTGTGCTCTATGTCTGCCGGCAGGTCTGAAGGGCCGGCACACGACGGCAAAGCCCTGCGCCACCGGCTCCCCCAGTCGCCCGCAATACCCGCCAAAAAAGACGCCCCGGAGCCTGTCCGAGGCGTCTTGATGGGCACTGCGCTCCCGCCGGGCCCACGCCCCTGGGCGCAAGCCGGCGGGCAGCGAACGCGTCTTGCGGCGGAACCCGTGCCGCGTCCACGAAAAGCATCTCGGACTTTTCGCGGGCAAAATCCTAAAATCAAGAGTTTTTCTGAAAAAATACGATCGTATTTTTTCTGGGACGCGACACTAGACGGCGCAGCCGGCAGCCGGATTCTGACAGCTCTTGGAGTCGCCGGCCGGGGCTTCCGGGTCCTCGCACACGGCAACGTACGGGCTTAAAAATTTGATGCTGCTGTGTTTGTGGGGCAGCACCAGCCACACTTCCTTGTCCGTGGACTCCACCACCTTGACGATGACGCCGTCGGGCACGACAACGCCTTCCTCGCCAAGGGCTTTCGACGGATCGGCGAGCAAACGCTGCTTGAAGCCGGCGTCGGCCCCGGCTTTGTCGATGATGGCTTCCCAATTCACGGATTTCATGGATGATCCTCCAGTTCTGAACGACTTCTGGTTGGGCGCACAGAGGCTGCCGCAGGGTCGGCGCGCTTTCCTTAACTTGTCCCTTGCGGAAAACAATTATCCACATGGCAAAATTTAGGACTGATGACAAGACAAATCGGGGCGGGACCAACGCCGGCGTGTTTCTTCCGCCCATAACGGAACCACCGCTATGGCTGGAAGCACCACGCACACAAACAGTTCGTCCCATGGCTCGCCAAAGAGGGATTGATTGGGGAATGGCTATGTCTGGCTGATCATGGGAGGGCGTGAAGGCTACGGGGCCGTGCTCTTTCTCCGCGCTCCAGTTAGGCCGGCAGACGCTCGCGCACGCCAAAAGAAAGGCCCCGGCTCTACAAGCCGGGGCCAGTAAAGTTATGTTGTAAAAAGACTCATGGGTTGACGATTTCGCCTCGGCTTGGACTGTAGAGCCAGTGTTTACCACACCTGGAGTTTGCCAGACTATTGCATTTTGCCGGCCTGAATATGCTCTACTGCGAGGAAGCCTCTCCGACAAGATTTTTACCCATTGGCATCGCCTCCGTTAGGGTTGCTGACAACCTTCACTAGGGACACGCCTAACATATAGGTCCCCGTCATGGCGATGTCCAGTACTTTTCTGAAGCGATCGGCAAAAACGTCGCAGCAAACGCCGCAATCAGACAAATACCTGCGCTTTCCCAGCGGATGTTCTCCTGCTGTCTCTGGCCGACGCCGTTCGGGGCGCAAGCCGCTGCCGCACCCCCCCGATCCCAAGGAAAACCCTGCTCGGAACACGGAAACGACGGGAGGGAGGGGTGTCTGCGGATGTTCTCGAAAGGCGGAAAACTGGACTTCAAGACGGAACCACGGTATCCTTTCAATACAAATACCAGCGTCCATGCTGGGCATGCGATTATTCCAACGCCGCATGTCCGCCAAGGGGCCGGCATGTCTGTACGGCCGGAAGTCCATCTGGCTATAGAGATCCGCCATGGGCCGCCACCCGCTTGAGGGAGCTTTACCTGAAGGCTGCGCAGGCTGCGGCGCTTCAGGGCGAACCACAAACACCCCCTGGCGACAACGGTTCGAAAAATGGTTTTGCGCAAGCTGTCGGGGATTGAACCTTTGACGGCTTTTTTCTTGCCCGCGATCCGGGCGGCGGCCGTCCTGACCATGGCCTTGCCGCCTTCTGGCTATGAACACGCCGACAGATAGAAGAGCATGAACGTCAATCGCCAAAGCATATCCCGTGACCCGGGGACCACGACCTTCTTTTGCCTGGCCATCCTCTTGAGCGTCGGCGCCTGGCTTCGCCTGCACAACCTGGGAGCGCCCTCCATGTGGGCCGACGAAATGCAGGCCTCGTTCGGCGCGTCGTTTCCTCTTGACTACCTGGCGCGATGGATCATGCAGGTGGAGGTTCACCCTCCGACGTACCATCTCCTGCTCAAAATCTTCATGCTCTTTGGCGATGCGGACGCCATCCTGCGACTCCCTTCCGCCCTATGCGGCATAGCGACCATCTACCTCGTGCACCGTCTGGCCGCCGAAAGCCAAGGCGAAGAAGCCGGGCTATTTGCCGCCGCCTTGTTAACCGGCAACAGTTTGCACATCTGGATATCCCGTCAAGTTCGCCCCTACGGCGTCCTGGTCTTCCTGTTCAGTCTGAGCCTGCTGTTTTTTTTGCGTTTCCTGCGGGACGGAACCGAGAAAAATTTCCGCCGCTTTCTGCTGGCCAACATCCCGGTGGTGCTCTTTCATCTGTTAAGCGTCCTGATTTTGGCGGCCCAAGGCGTCATTTTGCTCGGCACAACCCTTGGCAAGCGCACGCGGCCCAGGCATCTCGCCGTGTTTTGCGTCGCTTCGGCCGTGTGTTTCCTGCCGGTGAGCCCGGTGCTTCTCAAAACCATGCTGCACCGGCCCGATCTGACCACGCCAAGCCCCTTGGGCAAAGTCATCCAGGACACGCTTGGCAATCTTTCGGGCTTGTTCGACTTTTTCCAAACGGGCTGGACGTTGCCGGCATACCTTGTCCCCTTGGGCTTGGGACTTGTCCGCCTGGGCTTCGTCTCCCGGCTGAGCCTGGGGGTGACCGCCGCCTTTGTCCTGACCCCTCTTGCCATCATCATCCTCAAACACTACGCCGCCTATTATTTCTCCACGCATCTGGCCTTCATGCTCCCGGTGCTCCTGATTCCGGCGGGGCTCGGAGCGGCCATGGCCTGCCCCTTCGGGAAACGTGCCGCCGGGGTCCTGTCGGTCTGCCTGGCCCTGGCGCTTGGCGCTTCCGTGTTTTCCCATAACGGGGACAAGCTGTACCGCGAAGACTCCCTGGTCGTTACCTGGTGGGATTTCGGCAATTTCAAGGCCATGGCCAGGGCCTTGAAAGACTATGCGACAGAAAAGGCGATTATCGTGTTTAACGATCCGTTTCTTGAAAAGGCGACGGACTGGTACTACCGGCAAGAACACCGGCGCAGTTTCATGGCTGCACAAGGGCTCACCCCGCAGGACAAGCAGGCGACACTGCATGTAATGGACCTTCACGACAATTTCAGCGGACTTTCCGACCTCCTGAAGCGAGCCGAACGTGACGGCAACTTCCTGGCGACGTCTCGGGTTGAAAAACTGCACGTCGCCACACTGTCCTTTCCCCGGTTTCCCATCACGGCAATTGACAGCCTGCCCTTCACCGTCACCTACACTGCCGAACCGGACGATGTTTTGGCGCGTGCCTACGCCCTCAAGGACATTGGCCTGAAAACGGACGGCTCCCGTTTCCTGCATGCCGCGCGCTATGATTCCCCAGGCGTGGTTGAGTATTTTCTGGAAAATACCACCCGCGCGCCCATCGATTTCATCGCCGTCGGCGTCCAATTCGAAAACACGGGCAAGGGTAATCAGATCAGTCTGGAATATGCCTTCGACGCCGGGCCGCCGGTTCGAAAACTCCTGACCAAAGGCCCCGACACGCGCCGATTCTCCTACGACACGATCCAGCCGCCTGGGGAGTTCCGCACGCTCCATCTTAAAGTGGAAATGGCCTGTCGGCAGATCACTGCCCACAAAGTCGAAGGCAACCTCGAGACGTTGTTGGTCAAAAGCGTCTTTGTCGCCCTGTGCGACCCCCAAACCCAGGGACCGTGCAGCACAGGCATCATGGAGTGGCACAACAAAATGCTCCAGTCCTCATATATCGCCGAGGAGTTTTTACAGTCTGGACCCGAACAAGCATTTACCGTCACGGATCCGTCGGCCGCGTCAACGCATTCCGAGAAGGCGGGGTGGGAAATCACTTCGCCGGCCTCGGACGACCGCCCTGTCCTGTTGCGCGTCAATCTCCGGTCAGCGGGCCAGGATCTTGTTTTTTACCCCCGCGTGGGCGGCAACAGTTCGATTCGAGCCTTCCAGGTCGGCCCGGACGGCGCGCACAACACCATCGTGACGGTTCCGGGCATTCCCGGGCATTGGTCGCCTGTCGGCGCCCAGTATCCACTGCCGGAGATAAAGGGAGAACTGTTCATCGAACTCAAGGGGAGACAGGCGCAGTTGTGGCGCACCAAGAATACGGTGCTTTTTTCCCGTGACGCGTATCGCGTCCCTTAACAAATGCGCGCGTGCTTTTTATAAAAATTAATAGTTTTAGCCTCTTGACTGCGAAATACCCTCTGTGCTTTTCGTGGACGCGACACGAGAAAGGAGCAGTCCCTCCAATTTGAGACGGTCCGGGCAAAAGGCTTCCGGCCGGCGCTGCTGGCGGGGACAGCCGCAATCGGCGAAAATCATACGGAAATACTCATGAAACTGGACATCATGACCCTTCTCGTCATGAACCTCATCGTCAACGCCGTCAGCGCCTGGGCCATGGCCGTCATCTGTCGCGAGAACCGGCGGCAGTATCCGGGCATCGGCTACTGGCTGGCCAACATGCTCCTGCAGACCGGCGGACTGGCCCTGATCCTCATGCGGGGCCGGCTGCCGGACGCGCTCTGCGTGCTTCTCGCCAACCTCATGATGCAGTCCGGGGCCGTGCTGCTGCTCGTTGGCCTGGAACGCTTCACCGAAGCGCCCTCGCGCCAGGGCCGCAACCTCGTCTGGCTGGCCGTATTCACCCTGGCCATGGCCTACTCGCTCTACGTCGTCCCGGACATGCAGGCCCGCCAGATCATTGTCTCGGCCTCCATCATCCTCATCACCGGCCAGGCCGCCTGGCTGCTGCTGCGAGACGTCGGTCCGCGTTTTCGGGCCGTCACCAACCTCACCGGCTACGTCCTGGTCGGCTTTGTGGCCACCAGTCTGGCGCGCATTATCCTGATCCTGACCAAACCAGCAGGCACCCAGGATTTTTTCAATTCCGGCATGGCCGATGCCCTGGCCATCACTTTGTATACGACGCTTAACGCCTGCCTGGCCATCTGCCTGGTCCTGGCCGTCAACCGGCGGCTTTTGGCCGACGTGGGGGCGCTCAAGGACAAACTGGAGATCCTGGCCACCCACGACGCCCTGACCGGCCTGCCCAACCGGCCGCTTTTCTACGACCGTCTGGCCGTGGCCCTGGCCGGAGCCAGACGCCAGGACGTCCAGCTCGCCGTCATGTCCGTGGACCTCGACGGCTTCAAGCGCGTCAACGACAGCCTGGGCCATCCGGCCGGGGATGCCCTGCTCAAGGAAGCAGCCAGGCGTCTGGCCGGCTGCCTGCGCGCCTCGGATACGGTGTCGCGCTTTGGGGGCGACGAATTCGTGCTGCTCATTGGCGACGTCGGCGGCCCCGGCGATGCCCTGGCCGTGGCGGCCAAGATTTTGGCCGCCTTCCGGGAGCCCTTTGTGCTGGCCGGCCAGGAAACGCGGGTTTCCGCCAGCATCGGCGTCGCCCTGTCCCCGGCCCATGGCCGGGAGATCGAGGAACTCGTGCGCCGCTCCGACGAAGCCCTCTACCGGGCCAAGGCCGGCGGCCGGGACGCCTGCCGGCTCTACGGCGAAGACGCGGCCTGAGCCCGGCCGCCGCCAAAGGACGGACAACGCCGGCCGGCTCGCGCCGGCCGCCGGCCTAGCCCGCCCGGCATAACGGCTTTCTCCCAAGACCCGCGCCAGGCCTTCGCCGCCTCAATGCGCTCCCGCCCGGAGTCCGACCGGCCCTTTCCCGTTTCCCCACAAACAAGCGGGCGGGACGCCAAAGCGCCCCGCCCGCCGGCCCTTGCCGGGCCTGGAAGATCTTTCGTCGCGAGCGTGCGCCTTAGGCCTCGGACGTCGCCGCCGCGGCGACCGGGCGCTTGGCCCTGAACATGCTGCCCAGGATGATGACCGCGCCGACCACCAGCGAGACCACCATGAAGCCGAAGCTCACCTTGTCGAGCAGGGCGATGGTGTCCGGGGTCACGTCCATGAGCCCGAGCTTGGCCAGGTACTTGGGCATGGCGAACCCGCGCGACAGGGCCACGATGAGCATGATCGTGCCCATGACGATCTTGATCATGTGTTCCTTGACAAAGGTGGTGCCGATGGCTCCGAGCTGCACGCCCAGAAGCGAGCCGGCCAGGATGATGAGCGTCAGGCGAATGTCCACCATGCCCTGCATGGCCCAGTTGACCGAGCCGGCCAAACCCATGACAAAGGCGATGACCAGTTCCGTGGCCGAGGCCACCAGGCTCGACGCGCCCAGGATGTAAATCATGCCCGGCACGCCGACGAAGCCGCCCACGGCGATGGTGGCGGCGAGCAGGCCGGTGGCCAGGCCGACCGGCAGCAAAAACCACATGGAGATGCGCAGATTGGCTTTTTTAAAGGTCATCATGGGCCACAGCTCGATCTTCTGGAGGCGCAGGGCCAGCGAGCAGGTCTGCTCCGCGCCGCAGGACTTGGCCGAGGCCAGGGCGTCGCGCATGACGATGCCGCCGACCACCACCAGCACGGCCACGAAGGATACGCTCACGTACAGGTCCGAGCCGGCCGGCCCCCACAGGTTCAGGACGTAATTTTGGATCTTGATGCCGATCTGCACGCCGATGCCGGCGAAGGCGGCCAGGTACAGCCCGAGCTTGATGTCCACCTGGCCGTACTTGTAGCGCTTGATGGACCCGACCAGGGCCTTGGGGAACTTGTGGCACATGTTGGAAGCCACGGCCACGGTGCCGGGCACGCCCAGGCTCATCATGCCCGGGGTGAGCACGAACGCCCCGCCGGACCCGATGAAGCCGCTGACCAGGCCGCCGATGAAGCCGACAATGAAGAGGAAACAGATTCCGGCCGGATCGAGCTGGATGAACCGGGCGGCGTCGTTAAGCATATCCATGAAACGCGCTCCTTGGGATCGTGTGGTCGCAGTATGCGGTTGAAACGGACTAGACGCTGACCGTGGCCCGGGGCCGGCTGTCCTGGCGGGCCGGGGCGCGGGTCGCGGTCTGGGCCGGAGCCTTGGTCACGGCATTGACGCCGAGCACTTCCCACAGCGTCCCGGCGAAGGTGCCGTGGACCCAGGAGAACAGGAAGACCGTGGCGATGGGCAGGGCCGTGAACACCCCGCCCCGGGCGGAGGTGGTCAGCAAAAGATCCTGAAACTGGTACACGGCCGCATACAGGGCCACGCTGCAGATGCCGTACGCCATGAGCTTGGCCACCGGCTTTTTCGCCTTCGCTTGCATCAATGCCTCTCCTTTGTCCGTTCGTTGCGACAACCTGGGGACGGCGTCCCCTAACCAGTCACTTCAAAAAGCGGCATGCTCACCGCGAATCCGTCCCTGGCCCGCTGCTCGCGGGCCGCCAGCACGAATTCCACCCGGCGCAGCCGGCCGCATTCCTGCTCCACCACCTCGGCCGGACGGCCGAAACACACCACATGCCGAAACCCCAGCCCCAGCTGTTCGGCCTCCCGGGCAAACTCCCGGGCCGAGAGCTTGGCGCGGCGTAAAAACGCCTCCCGGCCCCGGCCCGAAGCGCCGCCCTCGGCCGGCGCGGCCACGGTCAACCCCACGATGTCCGTGCCCAGCCGGCCGGCCACGCCCAAGGCTCGCTTGACCAGCCCCAGGGGAAATTCCGGGGCCGTGGACACGGCCACGATCTTCTTGCCCTCGGCGGCTCCGGCCCCCTGCGGCATAGCTGCTCCGAACTGGCCGCCCGCCTCGGACACCTCAATCTGTCCAGGTTGACCAAGCGAACCGGACGCCGTGCCCGTCAGCGACAGGCCATGCTCGGCCATTCCCACTTCCTGGGCCGTGTCTTCCAGGAAGCGCCGCAGCCGCGACGGGCGTCCAGGGCGCGTCACGGGCGACGCGGCGGCCTTTTCGCGCTTGGCCATGTCGGGCTAGACCCGCACCCGGGGACGGTTGTCGATCCGCTTGGCCGCGACAGCCTCCGCGTCGGCCGTCCGACGTCCTTCGGCTAGGATTTCCCGAGCCTCCTTGGGCAGATTGCGTTCGGCAAAAGGCAGGGCGGCGAAAATGGTCTCCACGTGTTCCCTGATGCTGGCCATGTCCGTGTCCTCCTGTCGTTTCCCGCTCTTTTTCCAAGTTCCGTACCAACAACATAATAGCTGAAATCATTGTATTTTTTATTCAACGAAAACTTTTTTCGTTGCGAAACGCAACGCGTTGCCGTCCAACCCCCGGGCAAATGGCGTTGCTGATTGCAACAGCCGTTGCGGATTGCCACGACCGCCGAATCCGGTGTTGCGAGGGGGACTAAAAAAGCTCAATCAGAGGGAAACCACGGAGAGACCATGCTGTTTTTCCAAAAACGCACCGAGGGCGCGCTGCCGCCGCCGCCCGCCAGCGACATCGGCCAATTGCGCTCGCGCACCCAGACCCAGGAACTGCCCCACCACGCCCGGGAAGCGGCCAAGCGCGAACTCGAACGCCTGGAAAAGACCGATCCCTCGGCGGCCGAGTACGGCGTGGGCCTGGCCTATCTGGATTTCCTGCTGGGGCTGCCCTGGGCCGCCGTCACCCCGGACCGGCTGGACCTGGCCCAGGCCGAGGCCGTCCTCGACGCCCGCCACCATGGGCTGGGGCAGATCAAGGACCGGGTGCTTGAATACCTGGCCTCCCGGGCGCTACGGGCGGCCCCGGATTTCCATGTGCTGGTGGTGGACGACGAGGACATCGCCCGGGCCAATCTGGAGCACGTGCTGCGCAAGGAAGGCTATAAGGTGCGCGGGGCATCCAATGGCCTGGAAGCCCTGGCCGAGGTGCGGCGAAGCGAGTTCGACCTCATCGTCACCGACCTCAAGATGGACAAGATGGACGGCCTGCAACTGCTCGCCGAAGCCCGGCGGCTCTCCCCGGCCACCCGGGTGATGCTGGTGACGGGATTCGCCACCGTGGACACGGCCGTGGAAGCCATGCGCCAGGGGGCAGTCTACTACCTGGCCAAGCCGGTCAACCTTGATGAGCTGCGGGCCACCGTGGCGGCGCTGGCCAAGGAAAAGACCGCGCCGGCCTCGTTTCGAAGCCCGGTGCTGTGTTTTTCCGGGCCGCCGGGCACGGGCAAGACGTCGGTGGGCCAGGCCATCGCCGAGGCGCTCGGGCGGCGTTTCCACCGCATCTCCCTGGCGGGGCTTCGCGACGAGGCCGAGCTGCGCGGCCATCGCCGCACCTACGTCGGCGCGCTGCCCGGCCGGGTGCTCCAGTCCTATGCCCGGCTGGGCGTGGCCAACCCGGTCTTCATGCTTGATGAGATCGACAAGATCGGCAAGGACTTCCGGGGCGATCCGGCGGCGGTGTTCCTGGAGATGCTCGACCCGGAGCAGAACAGCCAGTTCGTGGACAATTATCTGGAAGCGCCCTTTGACTTGTCGCGCACGCTATTTATCGCCACGGCCAACGATCTGGCCGAGCTGTCCGGGCCGCTGCGCGACCGTCTGGAAGTGGTCCCCTTTCGGGGCTACACCACCCGGGAAAAAGTGCGCATCGCCGCCGAGCACCTGCTCCCGCGACAGTTGCGCGAGCACGGGCTGACCCATCCCTTTCCCACGGTCACCGAGGAAGCCCTGCGGCTGGTGGTCACCGGCCACACCCGGGAAGCCGGGGTGCGCAACCTCGACCGGGAGCTTGGCCGCATCTGCCGCAAGCTGGCCCGGCTTCGCCTGGAGCAGGGCGAGGGCCAGGCCGTAGCCGAGGTGGACGCCGCCCTGGCCGCGGCGCTGCTTGGCCCGCCGCCCTACCGGGGCGAAACGGCCGGGGCCGCGCCGCGCCTGGGCGTGGCCACGGGGCTGGTCTATGCCGACTACGGCGGGGAGATCATTTCGGTGGAAGCCATCCGCATGAAAGGGACGGGGGAGCTGTTGCTGACGGGGTCCCTGGGCGAGGTGCTGCGGGAATCGGCCCGCACGGCGCTCAGCCTCGTGCGCTCCCGGGCCGGAGAGCTTGGCGTCGATCCCGGACTGTTCGCCAGCCAGGATGTCCATGTCCATATCCCGGCCGGCTCCATCCCCAAGGAAGGCAGCTCGGCCGGGCTCACCGTGGCCGTGGCCCTGGCATCGCTGTTCTCCGGCCGGCTCCTGCGGCCGGACGTGGCCATGACCGGCGAGATCACGCTGACCGGCAACGTGCTGCCCGTGGGCGGCATCCGGGAAAAAATCCTGGCCGCCGCTCGGGCCGGCATGCGCGAGGTGCTTGTGCCCGAGGCCAACCGGCCCGAGGTGGCGGCCATGGCCGGCGAGGACAGCCCGGAAGTGATTGTGCGCCACGTGGCCACGGTCTTTTCGGCCCTGCCCCTGGCCCTGGCCTGAGGCAACACCCCGCCCGGCGCGCCGCAGCCCCGGGAATGGCGCGGCGACGTCTTACAGCCCTGGGCGCGCGGCGCAGCCGTGCAAACCGCGCCAAGGGTTTCGCCAGCAATCCGTGAGCACCAGTAGTGTTCAAAAATACCGACGTATTTTTTTGAACGCTCCCCTATTCCACGGCCAATCCCAGGCGTTTGACCTTGCGCCACAACGATACCCGGTCGATGCCGAGGATCTCGGCCGCCCGGGTCTTGTTGCCGTCGCAGTAGGTCAGGATGTCGCGGATGTGGCGGCGTTCCAGCTCTTCCAGGCTGATCAGCTCCGGCCCCTCGCGCCGGGCCAGGGCCGGGGCGTCGCCGTGCAGATCCTGGGGCAGGTCGCCGGCCTCGATGACCTCGCCCCGGGCCATGATGACGGCTCGCTGGACGATGTTTTCCAGCTCCCGGATGTTGCCGGGATACTCGTAGGCCATAAGCCGCCGCACGGCCTCGGCGGAAAAGCCGGTCACGGGCTTGTCCATGCCCCGGGCGTAGCGGGCGGCAAAGGCCCCGGCCAGAAGCGGAATGTCCTGGCGGCGGGCGGACAGCGGCGGCACGCGCAGGGTGATGACGTTTAGGCGGTAGTAGAGGTCGGCCCGAAACAGCCCGCGCTCCACGTCGGCCTTGAGGTCGCGGTTGGTGGCGGCCAGGATGCGGGCGGCCACGGGAATCTCCCGCGACCCGCCCACCCGAAAGAAATGGCGCTCCTGAAGCACGCGCAGCAGCCGGGCCTGCATGGCCGGCGACATCTCGCCGATTTCGTCGAGGAACAGCGTCCCCTCCCCGGCCACCTCGAAAAGCCCCTTTTTGAGGGTCATGGCCCCGGAAAAGGCCCCCTTTTCATGGCCGAAAAGTTCGCTGGTCAACAGCTCCTCGGTGAATGCCCCGCAGTTGACGGCCAAAAACCGGTTGGCCCGTTGCAGGCCGGCGGCATGGATGGCCCGGGCCACCAGCTCCTTGCCCGTGCCGGTCTCGCCGAGGATCAGCACCGTGGAGTCGGTGGGCGCGATGTGGCGGATGTTGTCGATAAGCGCCATGATGGCCGGGCTTTCGCCGATGATAAGCGGCCCGCGACCCAGCTCGGCCACTTGCCGCGAGAGCCGGGCCACCTCCAGGCGCAGCCGGCGCTTGTCCATGGCCTCGGCCACCGTGGCCCGCACCTCGGCCAGGCCGTAGGGTTTGGTCAGGTAGTGGCAGGCCCCCAGGCGCATGGCCTCCACGGCCGAGGACACCGTGGCGTGGCCGGTCATGACCACCACTTCGGTATCCGGCCACAGCCGCTTGGCCTCCCCGAGCACGGCCAGCCCGTCCAGGCCCTTCATGCGCAGGTCCGTCAGGACCAGATCGAATTCCTTATCGGCAAGCAAGGCCACGGCCGCCTCGCCGCTGGCCGCTGCAACCACGTCGTAGCCCTCCCGGGCCAGGATGTGGGTGAGGTTGTCGACGGCAATGGTCTCGTCGTCGACCACAAGCACCGACGCGCCCTTCATGCCGTACCCGTCCCGGCCTGGGGCAGGGGCAGGCGGATGACGAAGCGCGCCCCCCGGCCGCCGGTTTTTTCGGCCACGATGGACCCTTGATGCTTTTCGATGATGCCGAAAACGATGGACAACCCAAGGCCCGTGCCCTTGCCCACCTCCTTGGTGGTGTAGAAGGGATCGAAAACCCGGCCAAGATCTTCATCCGGGATGCCCGGCCCGGTGTCCTCCACCACGATGGCCGCAGCCTCGCCGTCGATGCGGGCCGAGACCGTGATGGCCCCGGCCGGGGCGTCCATGGCCTGGACGGCGTTTAGCAGCAGGTTGATGAGCACCTCCTGCATCCGGGCGGCGTCGAGGTGAAGGACCATGTCCTCGGGCACGTCCCGGGACAGGGTGATGCCCGACGGCGTCTGGCTCGACACCAGCCGAAAGGCTCCGGCCACCACCGGGGCCAGGGGCGTGGGCTTGAGGCTGAAGTCCTTGGCCCGGGAAAATTCCAGCAGCCCTTTGACGATGTCCCGGGCGCGCAGCACTTCCTGCTGGATGTTGGCGAGCATCCGCGCGGCAAAGGCCGGATCGCACTGCCCGTGTTCCTCGATGAGGATCTGGCAGGAGGTGGAGATGTTGTTGAGGGGATTGTTGAGCTGGTGGGCGATGCCCGAGGTCAGCACGCCAAGGGACGACAGCTTTTTTTCCTGGACGAGCTGGGCCTGCCGGCGCTCCAGCTCCCGGGTCATGCGGTTGAAAGCCTCGATGACCAGTCCTGTTTCGTCGTCGGCCTGGGGCGGCTTGAGGGTCCGAAACCGACCCTGGCCGATATCGGCCGTGGCCTGGACGATGACGCCAAGGGCGCGCAGGATCTTGCGGGCCAAAAGCCAGGCCAGGGCCAGGGCCGAAGCGATGACGCACAGCCCGGCCACCAGCAGCTGGCGCTTGAGGTTGGCGACCAGGGCCAGGGTGCGGCTGCGCTCGGCGTTTTTGATGTCCAGCGACAGATCGACCATATCCTTGCCGGCCTGGCGCAGGGCGTCGAGGCTGTCGGCCGAGGCGGCGGCGGCCGGCCCCAGGGCCTGGCCCTTGGCCTGGTAGGTCGTAAGCGCCCGCTCCAGGGCGGCGATGCCCCGGCGGCCGCGGCCGTCGCGGGCGTCGGCGGACATGGCGAGCAGGGTGGCCCGGGCCTGGTCGATGTAGCGCTGGGCTTCCTCGAAATCCTCGCCGTGGCCGTAGAGCAGGTAATTTTTCTCGTAACGCCGCACTTCCAGAATGGTGTTGGAGAGGTCGTCGGCCATCTCCATGAGGGTGAGCGTGGTTTCCAGGCGAATGAGCGAATTGAGCGACACCACGCCGACCACGGCAAAGGCCAGCACCGGAATGACGACGCCGGCCAGCACCTTCTGGCGGATGGTGAGATGGGGCAGCCGCAGCGACTGTAACAAGGCGTCCTCCCGGGGTTGGGGCGGCCATGCGCCGTCCGCCCGTGTCACGGTACGCCCGAGGCGGGCTTTTGTCAGCCCGGCCCGGGAGCCTGGCCCAACACCCGCCGCCCCCCCCCCGGCCGGACACCCGGACGGAGGCGGGGGCCGCCGCCGCCTGGGCGCATGGCGTCGGCCGCACATGGCTGTCGCGGTCGATCCTCTCGTGCGCTCGCGACAGCCCACGCAATCCACCTCCCACACACCGATTGACCGGCTCCGTCCGTTTCTTTATTGTTTTAAGGTCTGAAGCAGTCGGCTCCAGTCTTGCCCTGGCTATAGCGACGTACCGGCGCCTGCCCACAACACCTGGCAACGGAGCACGACATGGGTCGTTCCCTGGCCGTCGATCTGGGCTGGCGGGCTTTGTCCCTGCTTGAGATGTGCGGCGTCATGGCCATCTATTTCTGGGGCATCTGGCGGGTCGGCCCGGCCCTGGCCCAGGACGGGGCCGCCCTTGGCCCCTGGGTGGGGGGCTTGTTCCTGGCCACGGCGGTCTACGCCGCCGTCATTTCTCCCCTGGTCGTCCACCGCGACGCCGGCCCGCCGCGAGGCCTGGGCTCATGGCGACGGTTTTTCCTGCGCACCGACAACCTGGGCCGGGCCCTTGCCGTCTACGGCTCCTTCGCCAGCGCCGCCCTGGCCCTCATCGTGGCCGCCGCCCTGGCCACCGGCCGCTTCTCGCCCCTGACCTTCGACTGGGACGCCCTAGGACGACGCTTTTTCCTCTACATCTTCTCGGCCCTGGGCCAGCAACTGTTCATCTTCGGTTTTTTCTACCCCCGGCTAACCTGCCTGCTCTACGGCGGCCGAACCTTTAACGGCGACCATCTCGACGCCGAGGCCTGCCGCCGGCCCTTTGCTCAGACCCGCTTCTGCCAGGGGCTGACCGACCGGGAACTGCTGTGCGCCGGCTGGCTGGGGCTTGTGGCCGCGCTGTTTCATTATCCCAACACCACGCTCATGCTCGGCGTCTTTTTCGCCGCCGCCCTGTGGAGCCTCGTCTACCGCACCGTGCCCTCCATCTGGGTCTCGGCCGTTTCCCATGCCGCCATCGG
The DNA here is from genome assembly GCA_002482565.1 of Solidesulfovibrio magneticus. Classification (GTDB taxonomy): domain Bacteria; phylum Desulfobacterota; class Desulfovibrionia; order Desulfovibrionales; family Desulfovibrionaceae; genus Solidesulfovibrio; species Solidesulfovibrio magneticus_B. The sequence goes on along the minus strand of DLGG01000014.1, from coordinate 11,365 downwards.
CGCGTCGCTCAACCTGATCCTGGGCGTCAACACCCGCATCGGGCCATCCTTTGGCTCCAATTACCGGGGCTTTTTCCGCACCGTGTTCCCCTTCCTGGAACAGGTCATCAACGGGAAGTTCTAGGGACTTCCATCCGGCCGCGCCATGACGCCGACCCGCCTTGCCCGCATCGCCGGCCACGCCCTGCGGGCCGTTTTGGCCTACCCGGTGAGCGCCTGCTTCTCGATCCTGGCCGTGGCCCTGGCCATCTGCGTGGTCAGCCTGACCGAGGCGGCCACGCGCGGAGCCAACGCCAAGATCGAGGAGTTCGTCCAGTGGTTCGGGGCCGACGCGGCCTTCGTGGCCGGCGGCGAGGTGCGGGGCAAGCCTGTCGGGCAGCGAAACGAAACCATCACCATGGCCGACTGGCGGGCCATCCGCGACGGCCTGCCCGGGGTCCACGACGTCTCGGCCTCGCGCCTGGTCCGGCGCAAGACCTTCAAACACGGCACCCGGACCCATGAAACGCCGGCCCTGGTCGGGGCCATGCCGGGATTTGCCCGGGCCTGGAACTGGAGCCTGGCCCTGGGCCGCGACATCGAACCCGACGACGAGGCCGGCCGGGCCAGGGTCTGCCTGCTGGGCGAAATCCCCAGGCGCGCCCTTTTCGCGGGCGAAAATCCCCTCGGCCGGCAAGTGCGCCTGGACGGCCAGCCTTACACGGTCATCGGCGTCTTGTCCGAGCGAGGCTTCGTCAGCGGCGGCGTGTCCGTGGACGATCGGGTCGTCGTGCCCCTGTCCAGCCTGACCCGGCACTACAATTTAAATCCGCTCTATCTGCGCGGCATTCGCCTCAAATTCGCCGACGCCACGGACATGGACGCCAACATCGCCGAACTGCGCCGGTTCCTGCGCCGGCTCCACGGCCTGGGGCCGGGACAGGAAGACGACTTCACGGTGGTGACCATCCAGGAGATATTCAATTTCCTGTCCGTGCTGCGCCTGGGCATCCAGCTGTTTCTGGTCGTCACCTCGACGGTGGTCATCGCCGCCGCCGGGTTCACGGCGGCCAACCTGGCCTATCTGAACATCAGCTTGCGCCGGGTCGAAATCGGCCTGCTCATGGCCGTGGGGGCCAGGCGGCGCGACATCGTCGCCCACATCGTGCTGGAGCTGCTCATCCTCGACCTGGCCGGGGCGATTTTGGGCTACGCCCTGGGCGAGGCGGCCTGCTGGCTGGTCAACCGGCAAGGCCTGCTCGTGGCCGTGGCCACCTGGCGCACCTTTGGCCTGGCCCTGGGCCTGGGGCTGGTCGTGACGCTGGTTTTCGGTCTGCGCCCGGCCCTGTCCGCCGCCGCCCTGCAGCCCGATCAGGCGTTGCGCGGCTAGTGTCGCGTCCCTGGCGAAGAGGGACGCCTCCGGCGGCCGGGGGGATGATCCCCCCGGACCCCCTCGACAGGAAAAGGGATAAACAAGGGTTGCTTTGATGAAAACCGCTGACTCGCCGAGCTTTTTGGGCGGCTGCCAAGCGGTTTTCGCCTCCCTGGCAAAAAAAATATCGCCCCGAACTCCTGAAAACCGGCTGGCCGGCCAAACGAAAACAGGACGCAACGCTGCCGCCGGCCGACGCAAATTTCGGGACAAGCAGCGCTAACCCACCTGAATCATTACAAGCAAAACTCTACCGCCAGACTCAGCAACAGGAATGGAACGCTTACCGTCACTTTTTCCAACCGCCCGCAATCGCCGAAATTTTTGATCCCGGGGGGCTGGCCGGCCATATTTTCTATTGCGTAAATCCTCGTTCTAGGTATTGTCTCCCGAACCCAACAACGTGCATGATGCATTCGCCCCTCGGAACGCAGCGCAAGTTCATCCCGGACGACGAAATTAGCCCCATGCCAAATACCGGAGCCCAAGCCTAGCCATGTCGAAGAAACTTTACGTCGGCAACCTGTCCTTCTCCTCCACCGAAGACGATGTCCGCAATCATTTCGCCTCTTATGGCGAGGTGCTGAGCGTCAACCTCATCACCGACCGTGAAACCGGCCGCCTGCGCGGCTTCGGCTTCGTGGAAATGGACGACGCCGGCGCTGCCGCCGCCATCCAGAACCTGGACGGCAAGGAACTCGGCGGTCGCACCCTGAAGGTCAACGAGGCCCAGGAAAAGCCCCGCTCCGGCGGCGGCGGCGGCGGTCGCGGCGGTTACGGCGGCGGACGCTGGTAGTCCTTCGGTCCGGCGGCCGACGTCGGACACGGCGCTTTCATAGCGCTGTCCTATAGCCTTTCCGAGGGCCGAGGCTTTGCCTCGGCCCTCTTTCATTCAGACTGGCCCCCTCGCCCTTCCTTGGCTTCCCATGGCGTCAGGCCCTGAAGCCCTGATCCGCCCGCTTCGCGTCGCGGACTGGCCCTGCCCGCGCCCTTTTTCCCACCCCTGCGGCCGCTCGCTCGCACCCCGCCCAGCCTTCCGACGGCACAACACAGCCCGCAACACCCGACATCGCGCCGCTGCGCCACAATGCGAAAAGCAATGCCGGGGAAGCCAGACGGACCTCCTGTCAATAGATTCATTTGCAATAATATATTTTGCAACAGCTATGGCCGGCCTGAACTCCCGCTTCAGCCCTCCAGACCCATTTATCTGCGTTGCAGCGTTTTTCTGTAGAAATCCTTGCTTCAGCCTACTTGGCATGGCAAAAGAAGCCTAGGTTGCAAAATCTGCACATTTGCGCCCTACCAAGGAGGATTCTATGAAACGCCTGCTCGTTGTCGCTCTGTGCTTTGCCGTTTTGGGGTTTGCCGCCACGGCCATGGCCGAGGAGCGCGGCTCCAAGGACGAAGCCGTGGCCATGGTGAAAAAAGCCGTGGCCGCCATCAAGGCCGACGGCAAGGACCAGACCTTTGCCGTCATCAACGCCCCGGGCGGCCCCTACCACGACCGCGACCTCTATGTCGTGGTCTACGATCTTTCCGGCAAGTGTCTGGCCCATGGGGCCAATCCCAAACAGATCGGCAAGGACCTGCTGGAGCTGCGCGATCCTGACGGCAAGTTCTTCGTCAAGGAACGCGTGGAAATGGCCAAGACCCAGCCCAGCTTTTGGCAGGACTACAAGTTCCTCAATCCCGTGACCCGCCAGATCGAGCCGAAATCCATGTACCTGGAAAAGGTCGATGACATGCTGGTCGGCTGCGGCATCTACAAGCCGGCCTAACAGGCCATTGCCTTTCCCCATTTTCGGGAGGACGCCAATGAACGGTTTGTCCGTCGGCACGAGAATCATGACGGCGTTTCTGGTGATGGCGGCCATTGCCCTGGCTGTCGGCGCCGTGGGCTGGAGGGGATTGTCGCGGACCTCCTCCTCCATGGACGACATCGTGGCCAGGCGTTTGCCGGCCATCCCGGCGCTCATGCGCGTCGGCGCGGGCCTGCGCGAAATCATCATCGCCCAGCGCACCCTGCTCATCCCCGGCATCGACAAGGCCGTGGCCGCCGAACAGGGGCGCGTCATGGACAAGGCTCGCGAGACCATGGCCAGGGCCCTGGCCGAGGCGGTCGAACTGGCCGACGCCCCGGCCGAGCGTCAACGGCTGGACGCCTTGCGCACCGTTCTCGACGCCGCGCAGAAGGGCAACGATGCGTTGCTTGGCAAAATTCGGGAATGGGAAAAGGATAAGACCGACATCCTGGCCATGATGGACGTGCTGGCCACGGCAACCGATCTGCGCGCCGTCCAGGCTGCGGTCTTAACGGCCCTGGACGAGGCCATCGCCGCCGCCGTGGCCGAATCCCGGCAAGTGGTGGACGCGGCCGAAAACGTGGCCGCCGCCAGCACCCGCAACATCCTCATCGGCATGGCCGCGGGCGCGCTTCTGGCCCTGGGCTTCGGCGCGGCCCTGACCCGCATGATCACCCGCCCCCTGGCTGCCGCCGTCATTTTTGCCGATGACATCAGCCGGGGCAATCTGGACGGCCCGCCGCCCCGGCGCGGCTGCGGCGAACTGGCCACCCTCGGCCAAGCCCTGACCCGCATGGCCGGCGAGATCCGCCGCCTCCTGGCCGAAGCCAGGCAAAAGACCGACGAGGCCGACAACGCCGCCCAAAAGGCCCGACAGGCCGCCCAGGCCGTGGAAGAAGCCCGCAAGGACTCGGCCGAGGCGACCCGGCGCGGCATCGCCCAGGCTGCCTCGGAAATCGAGCAGGTGGTGGCCGTGGTCACCTCGGCCTCGGAGCAGCTTGCCCGGCAGGTCGAACTGACCCGCCAGGGCATGGAGAAACAATCGCGCAGCCTGTCCGGCACCGAATCGGCCATGGACGTCATGTCCCACACCATCGCCGGCGTGGCCGAGAACGCTTCCGTGGCTGCCCGAACGGCCGAGGACGCCCGGTCCAAGGCCCTGGAAGGCGAAAACGTGGTGGGCGAGGTGGTGTCGGGCATCGACAAGGCCCAAAAGCTGGCCCTGGGACTCAAAAAGGACATGGCCGCCCTGGGCGGCCACGCCGAAGGCATCGGCCGGGTCATCAGCGTCATCAGCGAGATCGCCGACCAAACCAATCTGCTGGCCTTAAACGCCGCCATCGAGGCCGCCCGGGCCGGCGATGCCGGCCGGGGCTTTGCCGTGGTGGCCGACGAGGTGCGAAAGCTGGCCGAAAAGACCATGGTGGCCACCCGCGAAGTGGACGTGGCCGTGCGCGACATCCAGTCCGGGGCGCGCACCACCATCGACGGCGTGGACCAGGCCGTGGCCGCCATCGACGCCTCCACCAACCTGGCCGCCGCCTCGGGCCGCACCCTGGCCGACATCGTGGAGCTCATCGAGCGGGCCTCCAAGCAGGTCCAGGCCATTGCCGAAGCCTCCCGCAAGGAAGCCGCCGAGGGCGAGGAGATCGACCAGGCCGTGCGCGAACTGGCCGGCATTTCCCAGGAAACGGCCGAGGCCATGGGCCAGGCCAGCCGGGCCGTGAGCGAACTGGCCGGCCAGGCCCATGTGCTGCAACAGCTCGTGGAGAACATGCAGGGCGCCGCTTGACCCTTGCTGGGCACAGACCGGCTGGGCCTCGGCCGCCTGCTCAAACGACAAAGGGCCGCTCCGTTGCCGGAGCGGCCCTTTCCCATCCCGAAGGATCGGCGATTAGCGGATGAACAGCATTTCCTGGTAGCTCGGCAGCGACCACAGGTCGTCGGCCACCACGGCTTCCAGGGCGTCGGCCACGGCGCGCACTTCGTTCATGGCCGGCAGCACCGTGCAGCACATGTGCTTGGCTTCGGCCAGGGCGCCGTCGGCCGAGTGTTCCATGATTTTTTCCAGCTCGGCGGTCTTGGTCTGGAGGTCGCGCAGCTTGGCCGTGACGCACTCCAGGGTGTCCATCTTGTAGTCGTGGCCGATGGCCTTGAGGTTGGCGCAGGCGGCGGCCAGTTCGCTCTGGTAGCGCATGGCGGCCGGGAAGATGATGGTCTTGGCCATGCGCACGACCAGATTGGCTTCGGTCTGGATGGTCTTGACGTACTGCTCGAGATAGATCTCCTCGCGGGACTTCAGTTCGGCCTCGCTGAAGATGCCGTAGGTGGTGAAGAGCTTGACCACCTCGGGGCTGGAGATGACCGGCAGGGCGTCGGGCGTGGTCTTGAGGTTGGGCAGGCCGCGCTTGGCCGCTTCGGCGTGCCATTCCTCGGAGTAGCCGTCGCCGTTAAAGACGACCGCGTCGTGTTCCTTGATGATTTCCTGGATCACGTTCTGCACGGCGGCGTTGAGCTTGGCCGGATCGCCGCCGGTGGCGGCTTCGAGCTTGGTGGCGATGTAGTCCAGGGACTCGGCCATCATGGCGTTAAGGGCCACCTGGGAGCCGGCGATGGACTGGCTGGAGCCCACGGCGCGGAACTCGAAACGGTTGCCGGTGAAGGCAAAGGGGCTGGTGCGGTTGCGGTCGCCCGGATCCATGGGCAGCGGCGGCAGGGTGTCGACGCCGACGCTCATGACGCCTTTCTGCTTGGAGCCTTCAACCTTGCCCTTCTTGATCTGTTCGAAGACGTCGGTGAGCTGCTCGCCGAGGTAGACGGACATGATGGCCGGCGGGGCCTCGTTGGCGCCCAGGCGATGGTCGTTGGACGGCGTGGCCACGGTGGCGCGCAAAAGCGACCCGAACTTGTGGACGGCACGGATGGCGGCGGCGCAGAAGACCAGGAACTGGGCGTTCTCGTGCGGGGTGTCGCCCGGATCGTACAGGCTGCCGAGTTCGGCGTTGCCGATGGAGTAGTTGAGGTGCTTGCCCGAGCCGTTGATGCCGGCAAAGGGCTTTTCGTGCAGCAGGCAGATCATGCCGTAGCGCTTGGCCACGGTGCGCAGCACGGTCATGACCATCTGGTTGTGGTCGGTGGCCAGGTTGCCGGTCTCGAAGATCGGGGCGATTTCGAACTGGCTGGGGGCCACTTCGTTGTGGCGGGTCTTGACCGGCACGCCGAGCTTGTAGAGCTCGCGCTCGACTTCCATCATGAAGGACAGCACGCGGCGGGGGATGACGCCGAAGTACTGGTCCTCGAACTCCTGGCCCTTGGCCGGCTTGGCGCCGAACAAGGTCCGGCCGGCGATGAGCAGGTCGGGGCGGGAGAAGACGAAGTTGCGGTCAATGAGGAAGTATTCCTGCTCGGGCCCGGCAAAGGAGCCCACGGGCAGCTTGGTCTCGACGCCAAACAGCTTGAGCACCCGCTTGGCCTGCTTGTTGAGCGCCTGGGTGGAGCGCAAAAGCGGGGTCTTCTTGTCCAGGGCCTCGCCGGTCCAGGACACGAAGGCGGTGGGGATGCACAGGAAGGTGCCGTTGGGATTTTCCAGGATGTAGGCGGGGCTCGTCACGTCCCAGGCGGTGTAGCCGCGGGCTTCGAAGGTGGAGCGCAGGCCGCCGGAGGGGAAGCTGGAAGCGTCGGGCTCGCCCTGGATGAGCAGCTTGCCGGAGAACTCGGCGATGGCGCCGCCCTTGCCGTCGGGCACCAGGAAGGAGTCGTGCTTTTCAGCGGTCAGGCCGGTGAGCGGATAGAACACGTGGGTGAAGTGGGTGGCCCCGCGCTCGATGGCCCAGTCCTTCATGGTGTTGGCCACGGTGTCGGCAATGGAGGCGTCCAGCTTTTCGCCAAGCTCGATGGTCTTTTTGAGCGACTTGTAGACATGCTTGGGCAGACGCTCGCGCATGACCTTGTCGCTGAAGACGTTGCAGCCGAACACGTCGGTGGGCTTGGTCTCGCTGAAATTGAGGGGGGCATGGGCCGGCTTATAGCCGATGATCGCCGAAATCGCGTCCAGACGAGCTTTGATTCCGCTCATAGGGTCCTCTTGCATGTGTTAAGCGGGTTACACGTCAGGCCGTCCGAGCGCCTGCCCGCCGGATTTGGCGCGATGTCGCGCCTGGGTCCGGCAATATGGCAGGGCCGTGTCGGGCGGCCCGTTGCCGAAAAGGGCGTTCCCTCATCTTATGCCCTGTCCGGACTGAAAATTTCCACCTCTCGCCACGTCTGTGGCTACTCTCCATCCACAGACGCGCGAACTAGCAATAATGTAAAACCCAACCCCCGTCCATAGCCAAAATGCTCCAAAAGCAGCGCCCAGGACAGCCATACCGGCGATTGCGCCCGGTCGCGCAATTGAAACAATTGTGTCAATCGGCCTCAGGACGCCCCGGGACGCGGCCGGTCGCCGTCGCCGAGCAGACGCCGGATGTCCCGCAGCTCGTCATAGACCTGGCGCAGCACCGAAACCTCGCGTTCCGGGCCGGCCAGACGGCGGCGCGCCCCGTCGATGGTGAGTTTTTCTTCGTAGAGAAGGGTCTTGATGGTCGATAGCAGACAGAGATGTTCGTCGGTGTAAAGCCGCTGCCCTTTTTTGGTGCGCACCGGAACGAGCTGGGGAAATTCCGTTTCCCAAAAGCGCAGGACAAAGGGCTTAAGCCCTGTTATTTCCGCGACTTCACCGATCTTGTAGGTCTTTTGGCTCATGCCCGGCCAACATGCGCCAAGCCCGCCCCTGGGTCAAGCCCAGCTCTTGGCCGCCCGGGTCGAAACGGCCTTGACCGCCCGCGTCGAACCTGTCTCTCGCCCAAGACGCGGCCCTCCAAGTCCTCGCCGGCCCGGGCGATGCCACCGAAGGACGACCGGGTTGGTCAATCCTGACATAACGCCCTTTACTTCTCCCCGGCCTTGCCTAACTGTAATGGATACGCGGCGTCCGGCCTCCCGCCAGCGCCCCCGCAAACGAGCCGGTTGCTCCAGGCGGAGCCGTCCGGCTCCCCAAGGAGACGAATCGTGGCAACCTTCACGACGCGAGACGGCGTCAGGATATATTATAATGATTGGGGTTCCGGTCGGCCGGTGGTTTTCAGCCACGGCTGGCCGCTTTCCGGCGAAGCCTTCGAGGATCAGATGTTCTTCCTGGCCTCGCGCGGCTACCGGGTCATCGCCCACGACCGCCGGGGACACGGCCGCTCGGACCAGCCCTGGCAAGGCAACGACCTGGACACGTACGCCGACGATCTGGCCGAACTGGCCGCCGCCCTGGATTTGCGCGACGCCGTGCATGTGGGCCACTCCACCGGCGGCGGCGAAGTCGTGCGCTACATCGGCCGCCACGGCACGGCCCGGGTTGGCAAGGCAGTGCTCATCGGCGCGATCCCGCCGCTGATGCTGAAAACCCCGGCCAACCCGGGCGGGCTGCCCATGGCGGTCTTTGACGGCATCCGCGACGGCGTGGTCAAGGACCGCTCCGGGTTCTTCCTGGACCTGACCCTGCCGTTTTACGGCTACAACCGCCCGGGCGCGGCCGTGTCCGAGGGCGTGCGCCAGGCCTTCTGGCGACAGGGCATGACGGCGGGCTTCCCGGCCGCCTACTTCTGCATCAAGGCCTTTTCCGAGACCGACCTGACCCAGGACCTGGGCAAGATCGACGTGCCGACGCTTCTTATCCACGGTGACGACGACCAGATCGTGCCCATCGACGCTTCGGCCCGCGCGGCCGTGAAGCTCGTGCCCAACGCCGTGCTCAAGGAATACCCCGGCGCGCCCCACGGCCTGTGCACCACCCACAAGGAGACGGTGAACGCCGACCTGCTGGCGTTTATTGAATCCTGAACACCCGCCCGAAAAACCAAAGCCCCGGCGCATGGCCGGGGCTTTGGCGGTTTTCAAGGCAGGCGTGCCTGCGGGGGGGGGCGTGGCGATCCGTGTCGCCTTCCTGCGCGAGCCAACGGGATGACGCAACCAAACGACGGGATGCGAGGGGGCCGAAATACCGTTTCCGGCCCCCCCCTCAAAGCGCGGCCCTAGGACAGATTGCTCTCGATCCAGGCGTCCAGCTCGCCCTGGCGCTCCAGCCGGCGGGCCTTCCACTTGTCGCGTAACTCCTCTCGCAGGGCGTCGCGCTTGGTGCGCTGCTCCGGCGTCAGCACGGCGTCCATGGCCGCCTTGACCCGGCCCCGGGCCACGGCCAGCTCCACGGCCGCTTCGGCCACGGCCTTGGCCCCGGCCCGCACCGCCGCCTCGTCGCCCGGGGTCTTGGCCAGGACGCCGCGCAGGGCGTCCCTGGCCGATTTGACCGAGTCGCGCAGAGCCTTGGTGTTGTCTCGGTTGGCCTTAAGGATGCCGGCCACTTCCCGTTTCTGGGCGGCGCTCAGGTCCAATTCCGAGAGCATCCGCATAAGCCCCGGGCCTTTGCCGGCCGGGCCGTCGCCGCCCGGCGCGCCGGACCAGGCCGCCGTGACGAGAAGGAGCATAGCGCACAGGGCCGTCGCCAGGGTGAGTCTGCGTCGCATCATGATTATCCTCGCTTGTTGCTTGGGGTTTGGCGGCGCGCCGGCCGGTCCGGTCCCGAACCCGAAGGTCGGGAAGCCGCGCCGGCAGGCGTCGGCCGTCTTGTTGCCCATGATACGCGCGGGCTGGCCTCTCCCCCCGGTCGCGCCCCCAGGAGGCGGAAACCGTCCGCGACCAGGGGCGCGCCCAGATCCTGTACCCCGCGAAGGAAGCACCACGGCAATGCGCCAATCAGCCGTGGGCGCGCTAACCCTGCCTGCCCCCGGACCGCCAACGACCCGCCGCAGGCTTTCGCCGTTCGGCCACGAAAACCGGCGGGGGATTTCCCCGCCCCGCCCGTATCATCCCCAAAGGCCGCCCTGTGGCGGCCCATGACGCACCAAAGCGAGGAATACCCATGCCGATCGTTTCCCCTGCCCGCGCCCTGGCCGGCCTGACCAAAACCCTGGCTGCCGCCGTCGCCGTGGCCGGCTGTCTGGCCGTCGCCGTGCCGGCCTTAGCCCAGCAGCCCGCCCCGGCCGCCGGCCAGGCTCTCAAGGAAGCCTGCAAAGGCGACTACAAATCCCTGTGTTCCGGGGTGCAGCCTGGCGGCGGACGCATTGTCGCCTGCCTGAAGCAGCAGGCCGACAAGCTCTCCCCCGGCTGCAAGCAGGCCTTGACGGCGGCCCAGTCGGCGAAGCAGGCTGCCGGAGTCAAGCAGTAACCCGCGCCCGAGCGCGCCAGGCTCCAGACCCGGCGCGCTCGGCATGGGGCGCTCCGGGCACGGCCCGGAGCGCCTCGCAACGCCAAGGCCCGGACGAACACCGTGGAAAAATGCTGGCCCTTTGGCGGCCTCTTGCCGCTGCTGCGCCGTCCGGCCACGTCCGGGTCGGCGACGGCCACGCCGCCGCCCCGGGACTACGCCGGGGCCGATGACGACGCCCTGGCCGCCTGGTCCGGGGACGGCGACCGCCGGGCCTTCGACGCCCTGGTCCTTCGCCACGGGGCCTTTGCCCTGCGGGTGGCCACGCGGCTGACCCGCGACGCGACCGTTGCCGAGGATCTGGCCCAGGAAGCCTTTGTGCGGGCCTGGAAGGCCATCGGCCGCTTCGACCCGCAGCGCGCCCGGCTGACCACCTGGCTGTACCGCATCGTGGCCAACCTGTGCCGCGACCACCAGCGCCGGGCGCGGCCCGAGGCCCTGCCCGACGGATTTGATCCGGCCGATCCGGCCGCCGGCGCCGAGGAACGTCTGGCCGCCGGCCAGCAGACCAGGGCCATGGCCGCCGCCCTGGCCGAACTGCCGGACCGGCAACGGGCCGCCCTGGCCCTGGTCTATGAAGAAGGCCTGTCCGGGGCCGAAGCGGCCAAGGCCCTGGGCGTTTCGGCCAAGGCCGTGGAACGGCTGCTGGCCCGTGGCCGCCAGTTTTTGCGCACCCGGCTGGCCGATACGGCCGGCCAAGGAGGTCCGCCATGATGCCCCTGTCGCGCTTTGCCGCCCTGGCCGACAGCTACGGCGGCGACATCGGCCGCTGGCCCGAAGACGTCCAGAGCGAGGCCAAGGCCCTGGCCGCGGCCTCGGCCCAGGCCCGGGCCCGGCTGGCCGACGAGACCGGTGCAC
>DLGG01000015.1:17807-21094 GCA_002482565.1 Solidesulfovibrio magneticus | reverse complement strand
GCCCGCGAGGTCAAGGCCCCGGCCACGCCGCCGCCCCTGCCCTCGGCCCCGGCCGCCAACCTGCGCCCGCCCGAAAAGGCTCGCAAGAACGCCGGCAGCCTCATCGAACAGTTCGGCCTGACGCTACGCACGGTCATGATCGACCCCGGCCACGGCGGCAAGGACCCCGGAGCCCAGGGGCTTTCCGGGTTGACCGAAAAGGACGTGAACCTGCGGTTCGCCAAGTTCCTGGGCGAGGCGCTCCAGAAAAAGGGCATCAACGTCATTTATACGCGCACCACCGACGTCTTCATCCCCCTGGAAACGCGCACCGAGCTGGCCAATTCCAAGGGCGCCGACCTCTTCGTCTCGGTGCACTGCAACTCCCACACCGACAAGTCCTCGGCCGGCATGGAGACCTATTCCTTAAACCTCGCCACCACCCAGGAAGGCGTGCGCGTGGCCGCCCGGGAAAACGCCGCTTCCCAGAAGAAAATCAGCGACCTGCAAGCCATCCTCACCGACCTCATGCTCTCGGCCAAGACCGCCGAATCCCGGGACCTGGCGAAATTCGTGCAAAAACGCTCCATCGCCGCCGTGCGCGGCGACTATCCCACCCGCGACCGGGGACCCCACGAAGCGCCGTTTTTCGTGCTCATCGGGGCCAACATGCCGGCCGTGCTGGTGGAGCTGGGCTACGTCACCAATCCCGCCGACGCCCAGCGCCTGGGCTCCGACGCCTATCTGCGCGCCCTGGCCCAGGGCATGACCGAAGGCATCCTGGCCTACAAAAAACGCCTGGAACGCTACGCCAACCTCTAATCCACCGCGTGAGCCCCATGACCGCACCAACCGCCGACCGCCGCCTTATCGTGGCCCTGGACGTCCCCACCGCCGCACAGGCCCTGGAACTGGCCGAGCGCCTGTCGCCCCAGGTCAATTTCTTCAAGGTCGGGCTGCAGCTCTTTCTCGACGCCGGCTTTGCCGTGTGCGACGCGCTTTCCAAACGCGGCCACGAGGTCATGCTCGACCTCAAATTCCACGACATCCCCCAGACCGTGGCCCTGACCACGGCCCAGCTGGCCCACCACGACATCGCCCTGGCCACGGTGCACGGCTATCCCCAGGTGGTGGCCGCCGCCGCCAAGGCCAAGGGGAAAACGAAGATCCTGGCTGTCACGGTGCTGACGAGCCTGGGGGCGCAGGAGTTGGAGCAGTCGGGATTTGCCGGGTCGCTGGCCGATCTGGTGCGGCTGCGGGCCGAGACGTCGCTGGAGGCCGGGGCCGACGGCATCGTCTGCTCGCCCCTGGAGACGGCGTTTTTGCGCAAGGCGCTTGGCGGCAAGCCCATCATCGCCACGCCGGGCATCCGGCCCCTGGACAGCGTCGCCGACGACCAGACCCGCACGGCCACGCCCAAAGCCGCCATCGTCGCCGGCGCGACCCACATCATCGTCGGCCGCCCCATCACCAAAGCCGCCGACCCGGTAGCGGCGGCGCGGGAGATATTGGCGGAGATCGGCTAGGGCGAATGCGGGGGGAGAGGGAACCCCTTTTTGAAAAAAGGGGTTCCCTCTCCCCCCGCGCCCCCCTCTCCTTCCCCAAAAACTTTTCAAGGGGGTGGGGGCGGCTTCCTCGACATGTCGGCGATGTCTCGATGGTATTGGTTCGCCTTATTGACTTTGGTCCCGCCTGCGATACCATCTGTCCATGTCTTCGGCTGACAGGACATTGGCCAAGATGCGCCAGAATCTCCGTGATTGGCGCATCGACGACCTCAAGGCCGTGGCTGATCGGTTGGGCATTGATTGGGATCACAGCGGCACGAGCCACTGCATCTTTCGCCATCCTGGGGCCAGCCATCTGAGCGTGCCGGCCCATCGCCCCATCCTGCCCATTTACATCCGCCGCTTCCTGGCTCTTGTCGATGCCGCGACCAAAGGAGCCCGATGATGGAAACTCCTCGCTATCCATTTGAAATAACGTTGCTCGACGAAGAAGACGGCCCAGGCTACCTGATCACTTTTCCCGATCTGCCCGGCTGCATGTCCGATGGCGCGACCGTCGAAGAGGCTATTGCCAACGGCGCGGATGCTGAAAAAGCCTGGATCGCAGCAGCCCGGAAATGGGGCGACGACGTGCCTGAACCGGGGCAGGGGCCGAACAAGACCGGCGAATTCCGCACCCGCGTGCCCAAGAGTCTTCATGCCAGGTTGGCCCGGCAGGCTGCCGTGGAGGGCGTCAGCATGAACACTCTGGCCGTGGCGCTGCTGGCCGAAGGCCTCGGCCGCCGGCAGGCCGGGGGGCAATAGACTCGCCGCCCATACAAAAGGCGGCCCCGTCAGGGAGCCGCCTTTTTCGAGACCTCGCCGGTCCCGCATCATTCTCGATCAAACCGTAATATAACCTGCCCCGTCATTCCCCCTTCGGGGTTCCCAAAGGGGGTCACCCCCTTTGGCCGCCGGAGGCTCCTCCTCCAAACATCCCCTCAGGCTCGGCCAACACCGCCTCAATTCCCCCAAAAAACTCCCCCACATGGCGGCCGTCAACGAAGCTGTGCAGGGCTTCCAGGGCCACGGGCATGGTCATCCGGCGCGGGTCGATCTTGCCAAAAGCCACGCGCGGCACGGAGTCGCGCCAGGGATCGTCCCAGGGGTTGGACAGGGCGGTGAAGGCTACGTCGGGCAGGTTGGTCATGTAGATGAGCCCCTGGCTTTCGCCGCCGGGTGGCGTCAGGGTTGGGGCGGCGTCGGCCGTCTGGCGGGACGCCTCCATATTCTGGCGGAAGCGCGCGAAGGAGGCGTCGTAGGCGGCGACGCAGTTGGCGTGCAGCTCGCGTCCCGTGGGCTGGTAGGTGAAGGCGGCATCCACCTGGGCGAATTCCACGGGGCGCAAATCCACCAGCCGCTGGCGCAGCTCGGGCACGGCGTTGGCGCTGCGCATGACGGCGTAATAAACGCAGTCCGACAGGCGCGGCCGGGCCTCGCCGCACTGCTCACGATAGCGCAGCAAGTGTTCCACGCAAACCGGCGCGGTGACGGCAACGCAGGGGTTTTTCCGGGACTGGAAAAAGGCGAAATGCTCCCGCCGGGTCCAGGTGTTCAGGTCAATCAGTTTCATGGGATGTCATCCTGTCTTGGGGAAAATCTGTCTTCTGTCTGGCGCTTACGCTGCCACGAATCGGCCAAAACGAAAAGGCGGCCCCTTGCGAAGCCGCCTTTCCCCGAGACCATGCCGGCCTCAAATTATCCTTTTCCCCGGCTGGGGTTTCCAAAGGGGCTCAGCCCCTTTGGCCGCCGGAGGCACTC
>DLGG01000015.1:17631-17759 GCA_002482565.1 Solidesulfovibrio magneticus | reverse complement strand
CCGGCCTGGGCCATGTCGGGACGGCCGCCGCCGGAGCCGCCGACCGCCGCAGCCGCGTCCTTGATGAGCGCCGGGGCGGTGAACTTGTCGTGCAGATCCTTGCTGACGGCCACGATCAGGCTCACCTT
>DLGG01000015.1:0-17532 GCA_002482565.1 Solidesulfovibrio magneticus | reverse complement strand
CACCTTGACGCCGCCGATCTCCTCAAGGCCGGCCATGAGGTCGCGGCCCTGGCCCGAGGCCAGCTTGGCGGCCAGCTGTTCCTTGTCCTTGCCAAGGGCCTTGATCTCGTCGAGGAGCTTTTTCACGCGCGCGCCGAGTTCGCCCGGCTTGGCCTTGACGGTTTTCAGCGCATCATCCAATTCGCCGCGCATCTCGCGCACGTGGCGCAGGGCGTTGAGGCCCGTGACCGCCTCGATGCGGCGGGTGCCGGCCGCGACGCCGGACTCCGAGAGAATGTAGAAGCTGCCGGCCTGGCCGGTGGCCCCGATGTGGGTGCCGCCGCACAGTTCCATGGACACGCCGGGCACCTCGACCACGCGCACCACGTCGCCGTATTTCTCGCCGAAAAGGGCGGTGGCCCCCTTGGCCCGGGCGGCTTCGATGCCGAGTTCCTCGACGACAACCGGCGCGTCCAGCAGAATGGCCGCGTTGACCTCGTCCTCGACCTTGGCCAGCTCCTCGGTGGTCATGGCCGAGACGTGGGAGAAGTCGAAGCGCAGGCGGTCCGGGCTGACCAGCGAACCGGCCTGGTTGACGTGGCCGCCCAGGACGTTTTTGAGCGCCTTGTGGAGCAGGTGGGTGCAGGTATGGTTGCGGGCGGTGGCGGCGCGGACGGCGGCGTCCACGGCCAATTCGGCTTCCTGATCGAGCAGGATCTCGCCCTTTTGGACTTTGATGTGGTGGGCGGTCAGCTCCGGCCCGGCTTTGAGCGTGCCCAGCACGGCCACGTCGCCGGTGAGCGTCGTCACCGTACCGACGTCGCCGGCCTGGCCGCCGGATTCGCCGTAGAAGGGGGTCACGGCCGAGACCATGTAGCCGGTTTCGCCGGCGATAAGCCGCTCCACGGCTTGCCCTTCGGCGGAAATGAGCGCGTTGACGCGGCTTTTGGCGGCAAGCTCCGTGTAGCCCACGAAGCGGGACTTCATGCCGGATTCGAGCAGCTCCAGGAACAGCACGGCCGGGTCGGTCTCGCCCGAACCCTTCCAGGCTTTCTTGGCCCGGGCCTTCTGCTCGGCCATACAGACCCGGTATCCGTCCTCGTCGGCGGCCATGCCGCGCTTGCCGGCCACGTCGTTGACGATGTCCAGCGGGAATCCGTAGGTGTCGTAGAGCTTGAAGGCGAATTCGCCGGTGATGGTGGTTTCGCCGGCCCCGGCCATGCGGTCGAGTTCCTCGGCCAGGATGGCCAGGCCCTTGTCGAGGGTGACGCCGAAGCGTTCTTCTTCCTCGCGCACCACGCGTTCCATGAATTCGCGGCTGGCGACCAGCTCGGGATAGGCCGGTCCCATGACGTCCACCACCACGCCGGCGGTCTTGTAGAGGAAGGGATCGGACAGGCCGATCAACTTCCCGAACCGCAGCGCCCGGCGGATCAGGCGGCGCAGCACGTAGCCCCGACCCTCGTTGGAGGGCATGACGCCGTCGGCGAGCAGGAAGGCGACCGAGCGGCTGTGGTCGCCGATGACGCGCAGGGCGGTGTCGTGCTCGTCGTTGTCGCCGTAGGTCACCCCGGCGATCTGGGCGGCGGAGCTGATGATGGTCTGGAACAGGTCGATGTCGAAATTGGAGTGCACGCCCTGGACCACGGCCGCGATGCGTTCCAGGCCCATGCCGGTGTCGATGCTGGGCCGGGGCAGGGCCACGCGGTTGCCGGGCTCGATCTGGTCGAACTGCATGAACACGAGGTTCCAGATTTCCAGGTAGCGGTCGCAGTCGCAGGTGCCGATGCCGCAGTTCGGGCCGCAGCCCACTTCCTCGCCCCGGTCGTACATGATTTCCGAGCAGGGGCCGCAGGGGCCGGTGTCGCCCATGGACCAGAAGTTATCCTTCTCGCCCAGGCGGAAGATGCGTTCGTCGGACAGGCCGGCGATCTTTTTCCACAGCCCGTGGGCCTCGTCGTCGTCGAGGTAGACCGTGGCGTAGAGGCGCGACTTGTCCAGGCCGATGACTTCGGTGAGGAACTCCCAGGCAAACTTGATGGCGTCTTCCTTGAAGTAGTCGCCAAAGGAGAAGTT
Source organism: Solidesulfovibrio magneticus (assembly GCA_002482565.1). Lineage (GTDB taxonomy): Bacteria > Desulfobacterota > Desulfovibrionia > Desulfovibrionales > Desulfovibrionaceae > Solidesulfovibrio > Solidesulfovibrio magneticus_B. The sequence continues at coordinate 15,477 of DLGG01000015.1, read as the reverse complement.
GCCGAGCATTTCAAAAAAGGTGTGGTGGCGGGCGGTGCGGCCGACGTTTTCCAGGTCGTTGTGCTTGCCGCCCACGCGCAGGCATTTCTGGGACGTGGTGGCGCGGGTGTAGCCGGGCTTGTCCTGGCCCAGGAACACCTTCTTGAACTGCACCATGCCGGCGTTGGTGAAAAGGAGCGAGGGGTCTTCGCGCGGCACCAGCGGCGAGGACGCCACGACCTGATGGCCCTTGGACGCGAAATATTCCAAAAACTTGGCGCGAATCTCGGTTGCCGTCATCATTGTATGTATGCCTCCGCATGGGGATGGAAGACCAAAGGACCGCATCCCCCGCATCTTCCTCGATAGCTTTGTTGTCAGCTGCAAGACGAAGAGCCAGGAGGGGCTTTGCCCCTCCCGGACCCTCCCCATCGGGGGGATGATCCCCCCGAACCCCCGCAAAGGGGTGAAATATGTGCGCGCCCGCCGTTGGTGATCGACCGGCTTTAGAACCAACCGGCCTTCAACGTGCCCGTCCGCTGACGGAGCTACGCCCGCCCCCGTAACCCCCCTTTCAGGGAGGGTCCGGGAGGGGGTTACCCCCTCCCGGCCGCCGGAGGCATTCTTCTCTTCTTCTCGTCTCTTCTAAATTTATTACCTACATCCCGTCTTCTTCTTCCATCACTTCGGGCGAAGGCGGCGGCACGTATTCGGCGAAGCCGAGGTGTTCGCGCAGTTTGCCTTCGATCTGGTCGCGGATGTCGGTGTGTTCCTGCAGGAAGGCCCGCACGTTGTCGCGGCCCTGGCCCAGGCGTTCGGAACCGAAGGCGAACCAGGCTCCGGACTTGTCCACGATGCCGGCTTCGACGCCCATGTCGATGAGTTCGCCTTCGCGGGACACGCCGGTGCCGTAGAGGATGTCGAACAGCGCCTCGCGGAAGGGCGGCGCGACCTTGTTCTTGACGACCTTGACCCGGCAGCGGCTGCCGTAGGTTTCTTCCTTGTCCTTGAGCGTCTGGATGCGGCGGATGTCCAGGCGCACGCTGGCGTAGAATTTGAGCGCGTTGCCGCCGGTGGTGGTTTCCGGGCTGCCGTAGCCGGTCATGCCGATCTTCATGCGGATCTGGTTGATGAAGATGACCGAGGTCTGCGACTTGTGGATGGTGCCGGTGAGTTTGCGCATGGCGTGGGACATGAGCCGGGCCTGTCCGCCGACCTGCGTTTCGCCCATTTCGCCTTCGAGTTCGGCCTGGGGAATGAGCGCGGCCACGGAGTCGATGACGACCACGTCCACGGCTCCGGAGCGCACGAGGAGATCGGCGATGTCCAGGGCCTGTTCGCCGAAATCGGGCTGGGAGATGAGCATTTCCGGGGTGTTGACGCCCAGGCGTCGGGCGTAGTTGACGTCGAGGGCGTGTTCGGCGTCGATGAAGGCGGCGGTGCCGCCGAGCTTTTGGGCTTCGGCGATGATGTGCAGGGCCAGCGTGGTCTTGCCCGAGGATTCCGGGCCGTAGATTTCGGTGATGCGGCCCTTGGGGATGCCGCCGATGCCCAGGGCCAGATCGAGGCCGATGGAGCCGGTGGGGATGGCCGGGATTTTCACATGGGCGGAATCTTCCAGGCGCATGACGGCGCCCTGGCCGTGTTTGCGCTCGATGGTGGTGAGCGCGGTGGCGAGGGCTTCGCTGCGGAACTCTTCGGGGCTCAAGGCGGGCTTTTTGGCCATGTTGCCATGCTCCTGGCATTGGTGTTTGGGCGCAAGAGCGACCTAGTAGCAAAAAGCCTGCCGCCCGGCAACCAAGGCGGTGGCGGGCGGCAGAGGCAAGGGGATCGGCGGCGTGTCCGGCCGGGACATGGAGCCGGGAACGCTGGCGGCGGATCTGGCGTCGCGTTCTCGAGAAGCAGGCGCCATGTTTCCCGAGAACGCGCCAATCCTTTTTTTAAATGCTATCGGACTGTTGAAAGGGCGTGGCGCGAGGATTGCCCAGCCAGGGCGGCCGGAAGCTCGGAACGACGCGGCGGCCGGGCTGCGCGAACGGCGCGGCGGCTGATGGGCAGTTCGGCCTTCTCCTGGCCCAGGCCGGCCAGGCTGGCCTGGAAGTCCGCCAGGCTGTTGTCGAGCCGGGCGAACCGTAACGTGATGGCCTCAAGCAGTTCGTTGAGGCGGTGAAGGTTGGCGTCCTGGTCTTGGTGGGCGGCCCGAAGCGACCGGAGGTTGCCGGGGATGGCGGACAAATGCTCTGGATCAAACATGGGCGTCTCCCGCAGGCTGGGGTGAGCCTGCCATTTTCGGGACGCACGGTCCGCGTCCCGATCTGGGGCGCATATACCCCGCCAATATTGCGGCTCGAAGGCGATTGCGGGAATCCGGCGTGACCACCCCCCGCCGCGCCCCTTGCCTTCCGCCCGGCGAGGCTTTAGCTACGCCCCATGAAATCCTACCACGCCCTGGCCCTTTTCTCCGGGGGCCTCGACAGCATACTGGCCGCCAAGACCATCGCCGCCCAAGGCCTCGACGTCCTGTGCCTGCATTTCGTCAGCCCCTATTTCGGCAAGCCCCAGAAAATCGACCACTGGCGCGCCATCTACGGCCTCGACATCATCCCGGTGGACGTGGCCGAGGAGTACGTCGCCATGCTCTCGGCCGGCCCGGTCCATGGCCTGGGCAAATTTTTAAACCCCTGCGTGGACTGCAAGATCCTCATGCTGCGCCGGGCCAAGGCCATGCTCGCCGACTACGGCGCGAGCTTCATCATCTCCGGCGAGGTGGTGGGCCAGCGCCCCATGTCCCAACGTATCGACGCGCTCAACATCATCATCCGCGACTCCGAGACCAAGGGCATCCTGCTGCGGCCGCTGTGCGCCAAACGCCTGCCCGAATCCGAAGCCGAGAAAAGCGGACTGGTCGATCGCGAGAAACTCTTTGCCATGAACGGTCGCGGCCGCAAGGACCAGATGGCCCTGGCCGAACACTTCGGGCTGACCGAAATTCCCACCCCGGCCGGCGGCTGCCTGCTCACCGAACAGCCCTCGGCCAAGCGCTTTTTCCCGCTGTTCATGCATAGCACCACGCCCCGGCCCACCGATTTCGACCTGGCCAACATCGGCCGCCAGTTCTGGGCCGGCGACCACTGGCTGGCCATCGGCCGCAACCAGGCCGACAACACGGCCCTGGAGCGCGAGGCCGGCCCCGACGATCTGCTCTTCAAGGTGCGCGACCTGCCCGGCCCCCTGGGCGTGGCCCGCAAACTGCCCGGCGCGGTCTGGGACGACGCGGCCGTGGCCGCCGCCGCCGCCTTCCTGGCCTCCTTCAACCCCAAGGCCCGCAACAGCGAAGGCCCGGTGCGCGTGGACGTGGCCGGCTACCCGGGCGGCCACGTCATCGTCACGCCGTCGCGCCAGACCGCCATCCCCTGGCAGGAACCGACCTGGGAAGAAGTGAAGGAGAAAAAACGCCTGCGCTTCACCATCTGCGGCGACGGGCGCGGCGAGGGGTAATTAGCTGGGAAGATAAGAGAAAAAGAGAAGATGAAGATGCCTCCGGCGGCTGGGGGCCTGAGGCCCCCAGACCCCCCACATGGAGAAATTGGTAAAGGGAGGGCGCGGCTCCGGCGGCCGGGAGGGGCTCAGCCCCTCCCGGACCCTCCCGATAGGGGGGATGCGGTCTGATGTGACGGCGTCGGTGGGCGGAGGTTAGATGGCCGGGCCTTTGGCGCGGCGCAGCAGGAAACGGTAGGACCGGATGCCGTGCACCATTTCGGCCAGCAGCCTGCCGCCGCCGCGCACGAAACACAAAAGCGGCATGAAGCCCCACGACTGGCTGGCGTAAAGCACCCGGCGCAGTTTGCGCGACCAGACCAGCTCCGGCAAAATGTCGCGGTTAAGCCCCTTTGCATAGAGGGCGTGGGGATCGGCCTGCCGGGTCAGCGCCGCCAGGACCGCCTCGGCGGCCAGCTCCCCGCTGCGCAGGGCGTAGTAGATGCCCTCGCCGAAAAGCGTCTCCACAAGACCGGCCGCGTCGCCGGCCAGCATCACCCGGCCATGCCACGGTTTTTCAATGAAGTTGCCGTACGGCAGCCCATGCCCCTTGGCCGCGTCGGCAAGCTGCGGCGGCAGGCCCAAGAATTCCACGAACTCCCGGAACTTGGCCCGAAACTCCCGGCCATGCCGGGCGCTGTGGCCGCCGATGCCGATGGCCAGCCGGTCGGCATGGGGAAACACCCAGCCGTAGCCGGCGCGTAAAAATCCGGCGTAGACCGTGGGATGCGCGGCCCGCAGATCGGCATGGGCCGGCGCGGCCAGACGCGGGTCGTCGCGGTCGATGTAAAATTCCAACGCCCCGCCCATGCCGGCCTTCCAGTTGGCTCCGTCAAAGGGACAGGCCCGCCGGACCACGCTGGCCACGCCGTCGCAGCCCAGCACATACAGGCCGCGAAACTCCCGCCCGTCGGCCGTGCGCACCACGCCCGTCTCCGGCTCGACGGACGCGACGGCCACGCCCAGACGCACGTCGGCCCCGGCCTTGACCGCCCGGTCGGCCAGATGCTTGTCGAACACCCGCCGCTTGGTCAGATGGAACGGATAAAACATCTCGCCCTGGGCGATGACATGGTCGCGGAACCGGATGCAGTAGCCGGCCGGGGCGGCGTTGAACACGCCCGAGGCCAGCAGGCCCTCGGGCGCGTCGCCGAAAACGCGCTCCAGCACGTCCACGGCCTTCCAGGTGAGCAGCCCGGCGCACAGCTTGTCGCGGGGAAATTCGGCCTTATCGAGGACCAGGACGCTTGCGCCCCGGGAAGCCAGCACCTGGGCGGCGGTGGAGCCGGCCGGCCCCGCGCCGACGATGACGACGTCGTGTGTTGGAGTCATGGTGGATCGCAGGCAAAAGGTTGGGGCGCGCCCGGCAATCCCGCCGCCGGGTTGCCAAGGGACGCCGCCCGGGCGTAAAACCGGGCGGAGCATACCCGCGACACGCCCGGCGGGCAATCCGCCGGCAAGGCAAAATCCCCATGCCCGACACCATTTTCGATGCCGCCGTCTTCGACTTCGACGGCACCCTGGCCGAGCTGGTCCTGGATTTCACGGCCATGAAACAGCTCGTGGCCCGGCAAGCCGCCGCGTTTTTGCCCGCCGTGCCGCCGGCCAACGGCCTGCCGGCCCTGGAATACGCCGCGAATCTCGCCGCCGCCATAGCCCGGACCGATCCCGAGGCTTCCCGGCGCTTCGCCGCCCAGGCCGCCCAGGGCATCGAGGCCATGGAAACCGACGGGGCCGCCCGGGCCAGCCTTTTCCCCGAAACCCGGGCCGCTCTTGCCGCCCTGGCCGGGCGCGGCATCAAGGTCGGCGTCATCACCCGCAACTGCCGCCGGGCCGTGTTGACGGTCTTTCCCGATCTGCACGATTTCGTCGGCGTGCTCCTGGCCCGCGACGACACGCCGCGCGTCAAGCCCGACCCCGAGCATCTGCTGGCCGCGCTCCAGGCCCTGGGCGCCGCGCCGGCCCGGTCGCTTATGGTCGGCGACCACCCCATGGACCTGGCCGTGGGCAAGGCCGCCGGCACGCGTACGGCCGGAGTCGCCAGCGGCCACGTCGGCCGCGACGAACTGGCCCGCCACGGACCGGATTATCTGGCAGCCGATGTCGGGGAGTTAGTGGGGAATTTATTGGGATGATGGGGTGATGTGATAAACGAAGAGGAAGAATGCCTCCGGCGGCCAAAGGGCTGAGCCCTTTGGAATCCCACTTGGGGTGGCGGTCGGCGGGGGCGTTGTGGAGGATGATGTATGGTCCACGGCGCATGTGCGGTCGAGAGAAAAAGGGGTAGGCCGAAGACGGCGGTGTTTTGCCTCGCGCTTGTGGCGGCTCTGTGTCTGCTGGCCGGCTGCGGCGGCAAAAAGCCCAAGGCCGAGCCGGCCAAACCCTCGGGGTTCGCCTCGGCCGATGCGAAAAACATCCACGAATTTATCGTCCGCTTTCCGGATACGGCCGCAAGCGGCGACGTCGGAGCCATGCTGCGTCTTTTCACCGAAGACGCCCGCTATGTGCCGCTTTTGGGCAAGGACGTGCGGCCTATCCGGGGGGGCGGCGAACTGGAGCGCCAGCTTCCCGCCTCCCTGGCCGAACAGCGCCGCATGGGACTCGCCATGCAGTGGCGTGAACCCATGAACATCCAGGTCAAGGGCGAACGGGCCAGCGTGCGGGCCGTGGCCGACCTGCGCTGGAACGAGGGCGGCAAGCCCAGGGATGCCGTGATGAGCTGCTATTTCGGCCTGGTGCGCGATGAAAATTATCTGTGGCGCATCCGGGAGTTCCACGGCGAGCCGGTGGGGCCGAGTTTCAAGGCGCAGCCCCAAGCCCAGCCGGCCAAGGCCCCGGCCAAAAAGCCCGTGCGCAAGGAAAAGATCGTCATCCAGGGCGAACCGCCAAAGCCCTCCGTCAAACAGCCTCCCACCACGCCCGCGCCCCAGCCAGCCCCGCCGCCAGCCCAGGAAAAACCGCCCTACGACGGGCCACTGGTGGAAGACTCGCCGAAGCCGTTTTTTTAGGAGGCCTCCGGCGGCCGGGGGGCTCAGCCCCCCGGACCCCCGACATGGTCTGCGGCCAGCGGTGCTTTCGCCGGTCTCCTTCCTGTTTGGTGATGCGTTTTTCGGTTCGGNNCCGAACCGAAAAACGCATCACCAGATAGGGAGGGTCCGGGAGGGGCTTAGCCCCTCCCGGCCGCCGGAGGCATCTTCGTCTTATTCTTGCTTTTTTTCCCGCCAATCTTCCCATTTCTCCACCAATTGCGCCAACGCCTTGCCGCGATGGCTGCGGGCGTTTTTTTCGGCTGGCGTGAGTTCGGCGGCGGTCTTGCCGGCAAGCGCGTCGAAAAAGAGCGGATCGTAGCCGAAACCGCCGTCGCCGGCGGGCGCGAAAGCCACCCGGCCTTCCCAGGAGCCTTCGGCCGTGAGTTCCCGGCCGTCGGGATCGGCCGCCACCACCACCGAGACGAACCGGCAGGTGCGGTCGCTCTCGGGCACGTGGGCCATAACGGCCAAGAGCTTGTCGTTGTTGGCGGCATCAGTAGCGTTTTCGCCGGCGTAGCGGGCGGAATAGACGCCGGGCGCGCCGGACAGGGCGTCCACGCACAGCCCGGAATCGTCGGCCAGGCTCACCAGCCCCGTGGCCTTGGCCACGGCCCAGGCCTTGAGGCGGGCGTTTTCCAGAAACGTCGTTCCGGTTTCGGGGATCTCGCCGATTTCCGGAAATTCCCCGAGCCCGACCACGGTGACGCCAAGTCCGGCCAGCAGGGCGTTTAATTCCTTGATCTTCCCGGCGTTGCGGGTGGCCAGCACGACCTTGAGGCCGTCTTGCTTTAACTGGGTATCCATCGGGACTCCTGAGGCTTTTCGCCGCCCCGGCCGGTTTTTGCCATCCGGGGCAAGCCATGGTAGCCCGGCCCCACATTGCCTGCAAGGATGGAACGAAACCCATGTCCAAGATATACCGCGTCCACACCATCAGCCTTGGCTGCCCGAAAAACCGGGTGGACACCGAAAACGTCCTGGGCGGTCTGCCCTTTGCCACCACCCCGGCGGCCACGCCCGAGGCGGCCGATCTGGTCGTCGTCAACACCTGCTCGTTCATTGCTCCGGCCGTGGAGGAGTCCGTGGCCGCCATTCTGGAAGTCTCCGAGGCCATCCGGGAACTCACGCCGCGCCCGGTCTTGGCCGTGCTCGGCTGCCTGCCCTCGCGCTTTGGCCAGGAACTGCGCGACGGCCTGCCCGAGGTCGACATCTGGGGACTGCCCTCGGAGCTGGACCTCATCCCGGGCCGGCTGGCCAAGGCGCTGGCGGCCGAATCGGCCGCGCCCACCGGCCGCCTGGCCAGCACGCCGCCGTCCTATGCCTACCTTAAAATCGCCGAAGGCTGCGACCACGCCTGCCGCTACTGCACCATCCCGTCGATACGCGGGCCGCTTGTCAGCAAACCCCTGGACGCCCTGGTGGAGGAGTCCAAAAGCCTTCTTGGCAAGGGCGCGTCCGAGCTGGTGGTGGTGGCCCAGGACGTGGCCGCCTACGGCCGCGATCTGGGCATGAAGGAGGGCCTCAAGGTCCTGCTGGACAAGCTTTTGCCCCTTTCGGGACTCAAGTGGCTGCGGCTGCTCTATCTCTATCCGTCCGGGGTGACGGACGATCTGCTGACCTTTTTGGCCGGGGCCGGCCGGCCCTTCGTGCCGTATTTCGACATCCCGTTCCAGCACGTCCACCCGGACATGCTGACCGCCATGGGCCGGCCCAAGGCGGCCTCGGCCGAGACCGTCGTGGAGCGGGTGCGCCGGCACTTCCCGGACGCCGCCCTGCGCTCGACCTTCATCGTGGGCCTTCCCGGCGAGAAGAAAGAACATTTCGAGACGCTGCTCAAGTTTGTGAATACGGCCAAGCTCAACCATGTCGGCGTGTTTCCCTACCACCGCGAGGACGGCACCCCGGCGGCGGCCATGCCCGGACAGGTGCGCGGCGACGTCAAGGCCCGGCGGGTGGAGGCGGTGATGGCCGCCCAGCGCGAGATCAGCGCCGATTTGCTGGAAGAGTGGGTCGGCCGGGACACGGAAGTGCTGGTGGACAGCGTCCATCCCGAATGGCCGGGGCTGCATGTCGGTCGCACCTGGTTCCAGGCCCCGGAGATCGACGGCGTGACGTATGTCAGCGGCCCGGGCGTCGCGCCGGGCAACATGGTCACGGCCACCATCGAAGACTCCAAGGATTACGATCTGGTCGGCTTGGCATAAGCCGGAGGGCGGCGCCCTTTTGGGTTGTGTGTTCGCGGGCTTTCTGCTATTAGCACAAATCCTTTTCGAAGGGATAGATCGCGTTGGAGGTCAACTCATGGACAAAACTCAGGAAATGCAGAACAATTCTAACATGGATATGGAAGTCAACTTCGAAGACGCGCTGGAAAACTACCTCAATGAGGATTTCGGCGACCTGGAAGAAGGCTCCATTACCCCGGGCGTCGTGGTCCGAATCGGCAAGGAGCACGTCCTGGTGGACGTCAACTTCAAGTCCGAAGGCCAGATTCCCGTCAGCGAATTCATGGACGCGCTCGGCGAGCTGGAAGTCAAAGTCGGCGACCAGATCGACGTGTACGTCGTCTCCAAGAACGAATCCGAAGGCACCATCATCATGTCCCGCGAGCGGGCCAAGAGGATGCAGCTTTTTGATAAGCTCGAGGAAATCCAGGAAAAAGATGACGTCATCAGCGGTAAGATCGTGCGTCGCATCAAAGGCGGCTACACGGTCGATCTCGGCGGCGTCGAAGCCTTTCTGCCCGGTTCCCATGTCGATCTGCGGCCCGTGCCCGACATGGACGCCCTGGTCGGCCAGGAATTCGAATTCCGCGTGCTCAAGATCAACCGTCGCCGCAGCAACGTCATCGTTTCCCGCCGCGTGCTCCTGGAAGAGCGCCGGGATTCCATGCGCAAAGACCTCCTCAAGACCCTCGAAGAGGGCCAGACCGTCACCGGTCGGGTCAAGAACATCACCGAGTACGGCGTCTTCGTCGATCTCGGCGGCCTCGACGGCCTCATGCACATCACCGACATGTCCTGGAAGCGCATCAAGCATCCCAAAGAGCTGGTGCATCTGGGCGACGAACTGGAACTGAAGGTTCTTTCCTTCGACCAGGACAAGCAGAAAGTGTCGCTTGGCATGAAGCAGCTCATCGCCGATCCCTGGGAAAACATCGCCGGCAAGTACCCCGAAGACACCCGCATGTCCGGCAAGGTCACCAACCTGGTCGACTACGGCGCGTTTGTTGAGCTGGAGCCCGGCGTCGAAGGACTGGTCCACATCTCCGAGATGTCCTGGACCCGCAAGCTGCGCCACCCGAGCCAGATGGTCCACGTCGGCGACGAAGTCGAAGTGGTCGTGCTGTCCGTTGATCCGGACAAGAAGCGCATTTCGCTGGGCATGAAGCAGGTTCGCCCGAATCCGTGGGATATCGTGGCCGAGAAGTACCCCGAGGGCACCATCCTTGAGGGTTCGGTCAAAAACATCACCGAGTTCGGCATCTTCATCGGCATCGAGGACGGCATTGACGGCCTGATCCACGTCTCCGACATCTCCTGGACCAAAAAGGTCCGCCACCCCGGCGAGATGTTCAAGAGCGGCGACATCGTCATGGCCAAGGTCCTCACCGTCGACAAAGAGAACGAGAAGTTCACCCTGGGCATCAAGCAGCTCTCCGAAGATCCCTGGACCCGCGTGCCCGACACCTACCCGGTCGGCGCCATGGTCAAGGGCACGGTGACCAACATCACCGACTTCGGCCTGTTCGTGGAAGTGGAAGAAGGCATCGAAGGCCTGGTCCACGTCTCCGAGATCAGCCGCAAGAAGGTCAAGACGCCTGCCGAGATCTACAAGGAAGGCGACGAGATCGAAGCCAAGGTCATCCACGTCTCCGCCGACGAGCGCCGCCTGGGCCTGTCCATCAAGTCCATCAAGGACGAAGAGGACAAGAAAAAGGCCAAGGAATTCCGCACCGCCGGTCCTTCCGACACTGGAAGCAATCTGGGCGAGCTCCTGCGCCAGAAACTGGAAGAGGATGCCCAGCGCTAATCAACCGCTCTCTGTCAGACGTCCGGCCCTGTTCGGATGCCTGATTGCCGTCGCGGCCGTGATCCTGGTTTTCGGGATCGCGGCCGCGTTTGGCGTTTTCGGCCATGACGAGGAGGGCGAATCCCTGCTTGGGCTGGCCGAGGCCCGCATCGGCGTGGTGCGCGTCGAAGGCCCGATAAACGACGCCGAGGAGGTCGTGGCCTTTATCCGCAAACTGCGCGAGGACGACACCGTCAAGGGCGTCATCCTCCGGGTCAATTCCCCTGGCGGCGCTTTTGGGCCGTCCCAGGAAATGTACATGGCCGTCAAACGGCTGCGGGCCAAAAAGCCTGTCGTGGCCTCCTTTTCCGCCGTGGCCGCCTCGGGCGGGTATTACGCCGCCTGCGCAGCCGACCGCATCTTTTCCAACCCCGGCTCCATCACCGGCAGCATCGGCGTCATCACCCAGCTGGCCAACGCCCGGGAGCTCATGCAAAAGCTTGGGTTGAGCATGGATTCGCTCACCACCGGCAAGCTCAAGGACGCCGGCAGCCCCTTCAAGCAGCTCTCCGACGAGCAGCGCGCCTACCTTGAAGGGCTCATTAACGACCTCAACGCCCAGTTCAGCGGCGACGTGGCCAAGGAGCGCAAGCTTACGCCCGAAGCCGTGGCGCTTATCGCCGACGGCCGGGCCATGACCGGCGCGCGCGCCCAGGCCATCGGCCTTGTGGACGAACTCGGCGGCCAGGAAGAGGCCGTGGGCTACCTCAAAAAAGAGCTTGGCCTCAAGGGCGACGTGCCGCTTTTCAAGGGGCCCAAGAAAAAGAACAGTTTCTTCGAGAAACTGTCCTCCTCCCTGCCCCTGGTCGATCCGCGCGGCGCGGCCGCGCTTGCCGCCCTGGCCGACGCCCTGGAAGGCCGTCAGAGCCTGCCCGAACTTCGTTGATTCCCGCACCGGCGGTCCTGCCGCCTTCGGTTTCCCTTCGTCCTGCCTTTGCTTCCTCACGTGCATGAGAAAACCGTCATGGCCGCTGCGCTTTGGCGTCTTGACGATAAAGCGCCTGTGCTCCTAGGGTTGTCGTCGTAGCAACCAAGGAGTGCCCATGCGTCTCGTTTCCTTCGCCCAAAACGACGGACCTCGCCTGGGCGTACGCCTGGGCGACGTGCTCATCGACCTTTCCCAGGTGGACGACAGCCTCCCGCGCGACATGATCGCCTTCCTGGCCGGCGGCCAAGACGCGTTCGACGCTGTACGGACGGCCGTTGAAAATGCGCCTTCGTCGGCCCAAATGCGCTTTTCGTCGGCCAAATTGCTGCCCGTCGTGCCACGTCCCGGCAAGATCGTCTGCGTAGGCCTCAATTACGTGGACCACGCCGTGGAAATAAGCCCCCGTAACCTGCCTGATCACCCGACCTTTTTCGCCCGCCTGGCCTCGACCCTGGTCGCCCACGACGAGCCGCTTCTGCGGCCGGCGGTTTCGACCAAACTCGATTTCGAGGGCGAACTGGCCGTCATCATCGGCAAGCCCGGCCGCCTGATCCCCAAAAGCCAAGCTCTGGCCCATGTGGGCGGCTATGCGCTTTTTAACGAAGGTTCCGTGCGCGACTACCAGTTCCGCACCTCCCAGTGGTTTCTCGGCAAAAATTTCGATGCTACCGGCGCGTTCGGCCCGGAACTGTGCACGCCTGATGAACTGCCGCCTGGAGCCAACGGCCTGCTTTTGTGCACCCGCGTCAACGGTGAACTGGTCCAGGAAGCCGCCACCTCGGACATGTTGTTTCCCGTGCCGGCGCTTATTGCCGCCTTGTCCGAGGCCATGACGCTTGTGCCCGGCGACGTCATCGTCACCGGCACCCCGTCGGGCGTGGGTTTTGCCCGCAAACCGCCATGCTACCTCAAGCCCGGCGACGTCTGCGAGATTGAACTGGAAAGCTACGGCGTGCTGCGCAATCCCGTGGCCGACGCCCTCGGCGAGTAGGAAACGGCCAGAAGGGCGGGGCGGCCTGGGACCGGGCCGAACGCTCCCAGGTCCGACCATTTGGGCAACGACGACGGCCGGATGGCGTCGGTGGAAGTGCGATGCTTTTGCATGGAGGCTTTTGATGCCGACCCAAGACCGTGTTTCCGAGGGGTGGATCGACGTGCCCGGCGGCCGGGTGTTCTACCGCATCGTCGGCCAGGACGCGCCCGGCACGCCGCTTCTTGTCGTCCACGGCGGCCCGGGCCTGCCCCACGACTACCTGGAGCCTCTGGAAGCCCTGGCCAACGCCCGGCCAGTGGTCTTCTACGACCAGCTCGGCTGCGGCCGCTCCGACCGGCCAGACGAGCTGTCGCTTTTTGCCCTGCCGCGTTTCGTGGAAGAACTCGACGCCGTACGCCGGGCCTTGGGCCTGTCGCGTCTGGCGCTTCTTGGCCAATCCTTTGGCGCGCTGCTCGGCGTGGAATATCTGCTGCGGCGCGGCCAGGAAGGCGTCGAACGACTGGTGCTCTCCGGGCCGTGCCTGAGCGCCGACCGGTTCGCCGCCGACCAACGGGCGCATCTGGCCGCCATGCCCCAAGCGGTGCAGGACGCCGTGGCCGCCGCCGAAGCGGCCGGCGATTTCGACAGCGCCGCCTATCAGGCGGCTGTGGGCGCGTTTTACGCCAAACACGTCTGCCGCCTTGATCCCTGGCCGGCCTGCCTCAGGCGCGCCATCGAGGGCCTGGGGCTGCCCTGCTACCTGCACATGTGGGGGCCCAGCGAATTCACCCTGACCGGAACCCTGGCCGGCTACGACGCCAGGCCGGAGCTGGGGACGATCACCGTGCCGACGCTATTGACCTGCGGCCGCTATGACGAAGCCACGCCCGAGACCACGGCGGACTTCGCCGCCCGCATCCCGGGCGCGCGGCTCACCGTCATCGAGGACGCCAGCCACAGCCACCACCTGGAGCAGCCGGCGCGCTATCTGGAAGCCGTCGCGGCGTTCCTCGTTTAGGACTACGGATTACCCGCCGACCGACTGGGGCGCGGCCATGGCCGCCACGGCCGCGTCCCAATCGGCCGGGTCGCAGACGTCTTTTTCGATGATCTCGAAAAATTCGCCCTCGGCCAGACGCAACGCGGCCATGTCCGGGTGCTTGCGCCTAAGCCAGGTGGGCGCTTCCCGGGCCTCGTCCACGTTGTCGGCGGTGAACGTCGCCAGCGGCGTGCGCCCCGTCGCCCCGCATTTGAAGAGCAGATAGGATTTCGTCATGCCAGCCTCCCGTCCGTAAACGGTTCGCCCCGTAACGCCGCCGGCCCTTGAAACCCGGTTGGGGGTCCGGGGGCCTAAGGCCCCCGGCCGCCGGAGGCATCTTCTCTTTACTTCTCTTGTTCTCTTAATGATTCCGACCAAATATCTCGGTCATCCCCCGCAAGCGCGCGGCCAGGGCCGCGTCGAAGTGGTCGTCCACGGCGCGCCAAGACCAGTTGCCCTTGGCCACGGACGGCATGTTCATGCGCGCGCCTTCGCCCAGGCACAGGATGTCCTGCATGGGCGCGATGACCTTGGAGGCGGCGCTTTGCATGATCAGGCGCAGCAGCTCCCAGGGAACCTCTTCGTGGGGCACGCGCCGGCCGAGGTAGGCGTAGAGCGCTTCCAAGGCTTCGCCGCCGGATTCGCTGCGCGCCCAGCCCAGGGTGGTGTTGTTGTCGTGGGTGCCGGTGTAGGCCACATGGTTGTGTTCGTAGTTGTGGGGCGCGTCGCGGTTCTCGGCGATGCCCGGGCCGAAGGCGAACTGGAGCACGCGCATGCCGGGGAAGTTGAAAGCGGCCATGAGTTCGCGCACTTCGGCGGTGATGACGCCCAAATCCTCGGCGATGATGGGCAGGGCCGGGAAGCGTCGGGTAAGCGTCTTGAAGAGGGCGTGTCCCGGAGCCTTGACCCAGGTGCCGTTGACGGCCGTTTTTTCGCTGGCCGCGATTTCCCAGTAGGCCTCGAAGCCCCGGAAATGGTCCAGGCGCACGATGTCGTAGAGGGCCAGCGTCCGTTCCATGCGCCGTAGCCACCAGGCGAAGCCCTCGGCCTCGTGGGCCGGCCAGTCGTAGACCGGATTGCCCCAGCGCTGGCCGGTTGCGCTGAAATAGTCCGGCGGCACTCCGGCCACCCAGATCGGCCGTTTGTCCGGCCCGAGCTTGAACAGGCCCGGGTTGGCCCAGACGTCGGCGCTGTCCTCGGTGACGTAGATGGGCATGTCGCCGATGACCTGGATGTCGGACTGGCGCAGCTGCGTCCGCAGGGCCTTCCATTGGCCGTGGGCCAAGTATTGCACGAACCGCGTGTATTCGATCTCCTCGGCCATGCGGATCTTGAGCGCGTCCAAGGCAGCCGGATCGCGGTCGCGCAGCCCGGCCGGCCATGAGGCAAACCCGGCCTCGTGCTGCTCGCGCTTGGCCGCCCGGAACAGGGCGTAATCGTCCAGCCAGCCGGCCGTCTCGCGGCAAAAAACCGTATAATCGGGGTCACCGGCCAGCCGCTGGCGGCCAGCGGCGAAGGCCGCGCGAAAAAGCGCTTCTTTTTTGGCTTGGGCCTGCTCGAAATCCGCCACGGCCGGATCGCCTTCCACCACGGCCGCCTCGATGGCCGCCGCGTCCAGCCAGCCGTCCTCGACCATGGCCTCGGGGCTTATGAGCAACGGACTTACGGCAAAGGCCGAGTCGCTGCTGTAGGGCGAGTTGCCGATAAAGGTCGACGTCGGCGACAGAGGCAGGATCTGCCAATAGGACTGCGACGCCTGGCGCAAGAACCGGGCGAAGCGCCGCGCGCCGGGGCCGAAATCGCCGATGCCGAAGCGGGAGGGAAGCGAGGTGACGTGCATGAGCACGCCGCTGGCTCTGCGCAGCATGGAAGCTCCTTGCGGGGTGGAAGGGAGGAATGTGGGGGGAGGAAACCCCTTTTT
>DLGG01000198.1 GCA_002482565.1 Solidesulfovibrio magneticus | reverse complement strand
CTCTTAAATGTGAACAGACCCTAATAAAAACCATTGGTTTTAGTTTTTTGACAACGAAACGCCATATGCGCATTTCGCGGACGCGACACTAGGGCCGTGCCCTTACGGCCAACGCTGCAACCGTCCGGCACATGGACTCGCCCGCATTGTCAAGCAAACGCCAAGCGCGAGTTCTTGGCAGGCGGCCGCCGAGATGTTCCCCGGGGCCGCCTGGGAACTTCTGGGACACGGCCCAACCGCGATTCGGTCAAAAGTCGCCACGCCCCGGTCTTGTGGCAGGGACCGAAAAAAGCTATTTTTTTCGCGGCGGCGCGGCTTTTTGCCTAGGGCAAGGGCTTGCGGCCGCGTCGGCGCGGTTCTTGCCCGCCGTCTTTAACCACCCGGGCGCGCGCAGGCGATTTCCCCCACGCCGCCCCCTACCCGACGCGGTGCGCCATGACCGACTTACGCTTCGAAGGCTATTTTTCCGGCAAGGCCCGGGACTACCTTTTCCGCTCCATCGACCTCGCCCTGGAGGAAGACGGGCCGGACCTGACCGCCATGGCCGTTTTCGCCCCCGAGGACCGGCTGACCGCCGCCATCGTGGCCAAGGAAGAGGCCGTCATGGCCGGCTTGCCCATCGCCCCCCTGGTCCTTGAACGCATGGGCCAAGCCGAGGCTTGCTCGGTCACGCTGTTCGCCGCCGACGGCCAGCGCGTGGCCAACCGCACGGTGGTGGCCGAGATCGTGGGGCCGGCCGTTACGCTGCTCAAAGCCGAGCGCGTCATCCTCAACTATATCTGCCACCTCTCGGGCATCGCCACCATGGTCGCCAAGGCCGTGGCCACCCTGGCCGGCACGAAGACCCGCCTCCTCGACACCCGAAAAACTTTGCCCGGCCTGCGCTATCCCGAAAAATACGCCGTGGTGTGCGGCGGCGGCGTCAACCATCGCCTCGATCTGGCCGAAATGCTCATGTTCAAGGACAACCATATCGACCGGGCTGGCGGCATCCCCCAAGCCATGGCCGCCTTGCGTAAATCCTACCAAGGTCGTATGGAATTCATGCCGCCCGTGGAAATCGAATGTCGGACCCTGGCCGAAGTGGCCCAGGCCATAGCCGAAGCCCCCAAGCGCATCATGCTCGACAACATGGACGAGCCGACCATGCGCCAGGCCCTGGCCATGGTGCCGGCCGGCATCGAAACGGAAGTCAGCGGCGGCGTGGACTTGGACGCCCTGGCCGGCATTGGCGCGCTCGGCCCGGATTTCGTGTCCGTGGGCCGCATCACCCATTCCGCCAAAAGCGCCGACTTAAGCATGCTGCTCAAGGAGACGACCGCATGATGACCGCCGAAACCGCCCGCACCATCAACGCGATCCGCCGGGAACGCGGCAGCGACCTGGCTATCCTGGCCCACCACTACCAGACCGACGACGTGGTGGCCCATGCCGACATCCTTGGCGACTCCCTGGAGCTGTCGCGCAAGATCGCCGCGCTTTCGGCCAGGGACATTGTGTTTTGCGGCGTGTATTTCATGGCCGAGACCGCGGCCATGCTGGCCGCGCCCGGCCAACGCATTCATATCCCGGCCCCGGACGCGGCCTGCGTCATGTCCGAGATGGCCCCGGCTCCCCTGGTCGAGGCCGTGCTGACGCGCCTGCGCCAGGCCGGTCGCGACGTGTTGCCGCTGACCTACGTCAACTCCTCGGCGGCGGTCAAAGCCGTGGTCGGAGCCTGCGGCGGCGCGGTATGCACCTCGGCCAACGCGCCGAAAATGCTCAAATGGGCCCTGGACCACGGGCGCGGCGTGCTCTTTTTGCCGGACAAGATGCTCGGGCAAAACACCTGCAACACCCTGGGCGTGGCGGAAAGCGCCCGCCACATCCTGGACGTGCGCGGCGGCGGGTCGCAGATCGACCTTGCGGCGGCGGCCAAGGCCGAGGTGCTTTTGTGGCCCGGTCAGTGCGTCATCCACGCCCGGTTCAAGGCCCGGGACATCGCCGCCATCCGCGTGCAGACCCCCGAGGCCCGCATCGTGGTCCATCCCGAGTGTTCGCCCGAGACCGTGTCCGCCGCCGACGCGGCCGGCTCGACCTCGTTTATCATCAAGTACGTGGCCGAGGCTCCAGAGGGTTCCGAGATCGTCATCGGCACGGAGATCAATCTGGTCAAGCGGCTGGCCAAGCAGTACCAGGGAAAAAAGACCATCCGGCCCCTGGCGCTGAGCGCCTGTTCCAACATGGCCAAGGGCACCGAGGCCAATCTGCTGACGACGCTGGAAAATCTTGACGCGGCCGAGCCGGTGCGCGTGGACGAGGCCGTGCGCGCCCCGGCCGCCCTGGCCGTCACGCGGATGCTCGAAGCCTCGGCCTGACGCCGCGCGGCCAAGGGCAACGGCCGGGCCTGGCGTTTGGTCCGGCCGTGATCGTGCCAGAGGGTATTTTGCCGTTTATCTGACCGTTTTCGAGGACGCCCCGCTTATCCGAGCGCCCGAGGAGGAAGCAGCCCATGGTCTACCGTATGCATGCCAACGCCCTGGTCATCGGCTCGGGCCTGGCCGGCCTCACCGCCGCCCTGACCATGGCCGAGGCCGGCCTGGAAGTGATTCTGCTGACTTCCGGCGAGGATCTCGACGACGGCAACAGCGCCCTGGCCCAGGGCGGCATCGTCTATCGCGGCCCGGACGACTCGCCCCAGCTTCTGGAGCGCGACATGCTCACCTGCGGCTGGCGGCACAATTCCGTGCGCGCCGTCAAGTACCTGGCCCGGCGCGGGCCGCAGGTGGTGCAGGAACTGCTCATCGACAAATTGCAGCTGCCCTTTGACCACAAAGGCGGCGGCAGCGACTACCACCTGGGCAAGGAAGGCGGCCACAGCGTGGCCCGCATCCTCCACATGGCCGACCGCACCGGCCGGGCCATCATGGAGGGCCTGATGGCGGCGGTCAAAGCCAAGCCCAACATCAAGATCCTCACCCGCCGCACGGCCGTGGACCTGCTCACCTCCAACCACCACGCCACGCTGCTGGAATTCAAGTACCAGCTCCTCAATCAGTGCCTGGGGGCCTACGTCCTAAACGAAGTCTCGGGGCAGGTGGAAACCATTCTGGCCGACTTCACCGTGTTGGCCACGGGCGGCTGCGGGAGGCTTTTCCTGCACACCTCCAACACCCGTTCCTCCATCGGCTCGGCCCTGGCCATGGCCTCGCGCGCCTTTGCCAAGGTCATGAACGTGGAATACGTGCAGTTCCATCCGACCACGCTGTTTCACCGGGCCGAGCGCCGCCTGCTCATCACCGAGGCCCTTCGCGGCGAGGGGGCGCGCCTTGTCAACGCGGCCGGCGAACCCTTCATGCAACGTTACGATCCCCGGGCCGACCTGGCCCCGCGCGACATCGTCACCCGGGCCATCCTGGCCGAGATGCTCAAGACCGACCAGGACTGCGTCTACCTCGACGTGGCCAGCTACGTAAAAAATCTGGAAGAGCACTTCCCCACCGTCCACAAGGGCTGCCTGCAGCTCGGCATCGACGTCACCAAGCAGCCTATCCCGGTGGTGCCGGCGGCCCACTACTTCTGCGGCGGCGTGCTCACCGACAGCGCCGGGCGCACCACTCTGGAGCGACTCTACGCCGCCGGCGAATGCGCCTGCACCGGCATTCACGGGGCCAACCGTCTGGCCAGCACGTCGCTTCTGGAATGCGTGCTGTGGGGCCACAGCGCCGGCCAGGACGTGGCCAAGCGAGCCGGGTCCAAGGCGGCCATCGGCCGGCGGCTGCTGGACAGCATCCCGGACTGGGTCAGCCCCGGCTCAAACCGCAACGAGGACCCGGCGCTTATTGCCCAGGACTGGGCAACCATCCGCAACACCATGTGGAACTATGTCGGCATCAACCGGTCGAGTTCCCGGCTCAAGCGGGCTTTCGAGGATCTGCGCGAGCTCAACAAGCACATCCACGACTTCTACCGCGAAACGCCCATCAGCAAGGCCATTGTGGATCTGTTCCACGGCTGTCAGGCGGCCTACACCATCACCATCGCGGCCATGCAAAACCGCCGGTCGCTGGGCTGCCATTACCGCATCGACTAGGGCTCGCGGACGCGCTTCACAACGCCAAAGGGCCGCGTACGCGGCCCTTTGGCGTTTCTACGCTTCGACACATGACCCGCCAATCAAACGCGCACACGTCGAAAACCCTTTACACTTTTCTCCATATGGGGGGTCTGGGGGCCTCAGGCCCCCAGCCGCCGGAGGCATTCTTCTCCTGCTCCCCTGCCTAACTGCCGCCGCCTTGCTGTTGCTGGCAGACGGCGTAGCCGATGTTGCAGTTGTTGACGCAGTTGCCCACACCGGCGCACATCATGACGCAGCGCTGGTAGCTCTGCACGCAGGAATTGTTGGCCGGGCCGCCCTGCTGCTGGGGCAAGCCTTGCTGTTGCGGTTGGCCTTGCTGGCGTTGTCCGCCTTGCTGGCCTTGGGGCCGCTGGCCGCCCTGTTGCTGCGGCTGTTGCCACTGGGCCACCACCATCCCCTGATCGCCGGCCTGAGCGACGGGCGTCGGCCCAACCTGGACCAGAAAACACAACGCGCCGGCCACGGCGGCCGCCAGAAAACGATTCCGCATACCCATAGGGCCTCCTCCGGGAACTGGTCCCTATTGCCGACTCAAGCATGGCCGGGCTTCCCGGTCAAGGACGATTTGTCTGCCCCGAGTGCGGCCAAAGATAACGCGCCGGGAAGAAGCGACCGAGGCGACGGCTAGACCGGCAGCCGCGAGGAGTCTTTGACCTCCCGAAGCGATAAACTGGAGCGAATGGATGTGACCCCCGGCAGCTTGCGCAGCACATTGGTCAGAAAGTCTCCGTAAGCGTCCAGGTCCGGGGCCACGATTTGGAGGAAATAGTCTGCCTCCCCGGTGACGTTGTGGCAGGAGAGGATTTCGGGGATGCCCTGGATGGCTTCCTCGAATTTCGCCGGGGCATCCCCCGTATGGTTGGCAAAGGAAAGCTGCACCAGGGCAAGCACGCCAAAGCCCATGCGGCGTCGGTTCAAGACGGCCTGATATCCCTCGACATACCCTTGCGACTCCAGTCTTTTCAATCGCCGCCAGCAAGGCGTCTCACTCAGGGAAAGCGTTTCGGCCAGGCGCGCGTTGGAGATGCGGCCGTCCGTTTGCACCAAGCGCAGGATGCTGCGGTCCGTGTCGTCCAAGCTGCAATCAACAAGATCCTTTCGCATCCGCTACTCCAAATGAAATTTTCTTTCTTAAAGATGGGCTGTAGGCGAGAAGAAAGCAAGGCAATTTCCGCTTGAACGGGATATTCTGTCCATAGAACTTCAGGAGGCTCACCATGTTCGAAGCAAGCATCCCGGCTGCCTATTTCGCCGCCCTGGCCGCTGTGTATGTGCTCCCTGGGCCTGACATGGCGCTGGTCATGGGCATGTCTGCGGTCAATGGAACCCGCGCCGGCCTATGCTGCACGGGCGGCATTGCCGCCGCGCGGTTTCTGCATGTCATGGCTTCCGGGTTGGGGATGGCGGCGCTCTTGTCATCCCAGCCCGGGCTCCTTCGGGCGGTGTGCTGGACTGGAGGGGGCTATCTGGCCTGGCTTGGCTGGAAGCTGTGGAGAGTCGCCCCGGGCGAAGAACGCCAGGAGGCGCGGACAGCCTCGCCCTGGGCAGCGACCCTGCGCGGCTTCCTCACGAACTTGCTCAACCCCAAGGCCTTGCTCTTTTGCGGGTTGCTGCTGCCGCAATTCGTTTCGCACGAGCAAGGCCCCTTGCTTCCTCAATTCGCTTGGCTAGGAGTTTTTCTCGTGCTCACGGGCTGTCTGTTCGATGTCGCCTACGTCGTGACCGCCAGCGGCCTGTCGCGGCATTTCAGACTTTCGACGAGGATAGGGCGTGCGAGAAACCGCGTCATGGGATCGTTTTTTCTGGCTCTGGCCGCGAGGATTGTGGCGGGGTAAGGCAGCCGCCGGGCCTCGCCGCCGAATGAGTGGGCTTGTGCCGCGTCCACGAAAAACCCAGAGAGCATTTCGCAAGCCCCAGACAAAAACCGTGCGTTGTTCTGCAACAATGCTGTCGTCTTGTTGAAAGACGCGACACTGGAGAAAAAACGAGCCTAATCGAGGGGCGTCTTGGCCGAAGAATCGAGCTTTTTGACCTGCAAAAAATCCTCACGGGCCTTGTCCGGCTCACCCAGGGCCTCGTAGACCTTGCCGCGATTGAGGTAGAGGTCGGGGTCGTCGGGCGAGGCTTCGATGGCCAGGGAAAAATTGGCCATCGCACTTTGCAGGTTGCCCTTTTTAAACCAGGCCGAACCCCGGTTGTTGAGGAGCTTGGCGTCGTTGACGTCGGTTTCCAGGGCCAGGGAGTAGTCGTCGATGGCCTGGTCGTACTGGCGCAGGGCGAAATGGGCGTTGCCCCGGTTGTAGATGGCCGCCACGTAGCCGGCGTCCAACTGGACGGCCTTGGAGTAGTCCTCAATGGCGGCGTTGTAGTCGCCTATGGCTGCCCGGGCATAGCCTCGGGCGGCCAGGAACAGGTGGGCCTGCTCGGCCGGCAGTTCGTTGGAATCCATGGCCTCGGTAAGCTGGGCTATGGCCGACGGATATTCCTTGGCGTCCAGGGCGGCCAGGGCCGATTTGGCCTGATCAAGACCGCCGGCCAGGGCCGGGTTGCCCAGGCAGGCCGGCAGGCACAGCGCACAGGCGGCCAGCAGTCGCGAAATCTTCAAGACCCGCCCCCTTCGCGGTCCACGTCAAAGGCCGGCACATGCAGTTCGTCGTCGATGCGGTCGGCGTCCTGCGAGGAATAGCGCACCATGTTGCGCAGATGAAAAAAGGCGGACTCGTCCATGCTGTCGAAATCGATGGCCACGCCCTCGTCATTGGAGCGCACGACCGTGGCCTTGAGCCGCACCTTGATGTCCTTGGCCAGTTCAAAGACCACCGTGCAGTCCCGGCTCGGGGCCAGACGCGGCTCAGGGCAGAAAAGCGCCCCCTTGAGGCTCAGATTCTGGGTGCTGACCGGGATCTTTTCCCCATCGATGTACACGTACGCGTCGAACTGGGCGCAGACCCGGCTGCGGCGTCTCTTGTTGTCTCCCATGCCTTTCCCTCACTTCATGCACGCGCGGCGCGGCCGGCATCCACTTTGACGTTGGCTCGCCGAAGGCAAGCATAGCCGGTTCGCAGCGTTTTAGAAAGCGCCAATGCGGGCATCAGGCCGCCGGAGCCGACACGGACATGGGGGCCAGCGGCCCGCAAACGCCCACCCGACCATCGGGCAACCTGACGAATTCCCGCATCTCGCCGTCCTGGGACACCACCACCGCCACGGCTCCCGACGCCCTGGCCACATAGCGGGCGGCGCTGCGGTGGCGGGTGCCAAAACCGGCGATGTCCAGAGAAGCCGTGGGCACAAGCTCCGTGGACTGGGGCGACAGCGACAGGCAAAGCGGCAAGGCGTCCTCGTCGCGGGCGAGCAGTTCCACCCGGAAGGCCTGCACCGACAAGGCGGCGTCCAGGATCACCGCCCCGTCCACGCACGAAGCCTGGGCCGTCACCCTGGTGGCCGTGTCCCATTGTTCCAGGTGCACGGCCTGGCCGCCGCCCGCGCCGGCCAGATTCTGAGCCACCCGGCCGAGGTTGGGCCAGGCCACGCCGACACCGGGCGACAACAGCGTCCTGGCGGCGGCGGCCTCGGCCCGGCCGGGCGGCAGAAACACGAACATGCCCCCATGGCCGGCGGCCACGGCCAGGGCGAACACCCGGGCCAGGGTTGCCTTGACCAGGCTGGCCAAGGCCCCGGAATCCTCGGCCCCGTGGGTCAAGGTCTGAGCGGCCTGACGGCACAGGGGCAGGAATACCGGCGAAAAGGCGTTGTCGTGGCACACCGAAAGCCGGCCTTCCCGCAATTCCAGATACAGCGCCGGCTGGTCCGGGCAGACCAGCGACGCCCGCAGCTTTCCCGGGGCCGAGACGCTTAAAGAAAGGCCCGGGAACTGGGTGCCGCCATGGTAGTCGATACGGCCGCGCAGGGCGGCAAAGCCGGAATACTCGACCTTGGACACGCCTTCCAGCCGCAGCCCCTCCGGCCCTTCCTTGGCCACGAAGGCATAGGGGCCGGGCGGGATGCCCGGCGAGAGCCGGTGCAAGGTCGGCAACGTACAGGGTTGGGGCGGGGAAAACCGCAGGTCAAGCACGGGTTCGGCCCCGCCGGCCAGGGGCGAAAACAGCTGAAACGACGGATAGCGCCCCTCTTCCCGCTTGAGGCTGGCTCGGTAAGCCGTCTCGACCAGGGCAGCCAATCCCCGGTCAGAGAGGACGGAGGGGTTGGGAATGAGTCTGGCCGCCAGTTCCAGGGGGCCGGCCGGCCCGGAGGTCGGAGCGAAAGCTGTGGAAGCCTGCATTTGGGCCTTGTAGGACCGGCGAGGACGGCTGTCAAATAACCGCGACGCGGGCTCGCGCAATTGTCGCGCGTCAGTTACCTGTTGGTTATCCGGCGGACACGGATCGGGCGCAGCTTTGGCCCATCCCACAAAGCTTCCGAGGAGCATCCCATGCGTAAAACGACCCTTCGACTCGCCGCCCTGGCCCTGACCCTGGCCGCCGCCAGCGGTCTGGCCGGCGAGGCCCTGGCCCAGTCCCGCCCCGCCCCCCTGGTCATCGGCCACCGGGGCGCCTGCGGCCATCGCCCCGAACACACCCTGGCCTCCTACGAATTGGCCATCGACATGGGGGCCGATTACGTCGAGCCGGACCTGGTCTCCACCAAGGACGGCGTGCTTATCGCCCGCCACGAAAACGACATCAGCGGCACCACCGACGTGGCCGCCAAGTTTCCGGACCGCAAAACCAAAAAGACCATCGACGGAACCGAGATCGAAGGGTACTTCACCGAAGACTTCACCCTGGCCGAGATCAAGACCCTGCGGGCCAAGGAACGTCTCGACTTCCGCGACCACAGCCGCGACGGCCAGTTCGCCGTGCCAACCTTTGAAGAGGTCATCGAACTGGTCAAACGCAAGGAAAAGGAAACCGGCCGCACCATCGGCATCTATCCCGAAACCAAGCATCCGACGTACTTCCACGGCGTCGGCCTGCCGCTCGAAGCCAAGCTCGTGGAGATTCTCGCCAAAAACGGCTACGACAAGGCTGACTCTCCGGTATTCATCCAGTCCTTCGAGATCGGCAATTTGAAGGACCTGCGCCAGATGACGCCGGTCAAGCTGGTCTTCCTTTACGACGAGCCGGACATGCGTCCCTATGATTTCGTGGTCTCCGGCGACAAACGCACCTTCGCCGAACTGCTCTCCCCGGCCAATCTCCAGGAGATCGCCGCCTTCGCCAACGGCATCGGTCCCTGGAAGCGGCTTATTATCAAGGAAAACCCGGACAAGACCCTGGCCGCGCCCAATACCGTGGTGGCCGACGCCCACGCCGCCGGGCTGACCGTGCATCCCTACACCTTCCGCAACGAGGACCGCTACCTGGCCAAGGACTACGGCAACGACCCCATCAAGGAATACCTCCAGTTCTACGAACTCGGCGTCGACGGCGTGTTTGCCGATTTCCCCGACACCGCCGTGGCCGCGCGTGAGATATTTATGAAGGGAAAATAGGGAGAAGAGGGAAGAAAAGAGGCCTCCGGCGGCTGGGGGCCTGAGGCCCCCAGACCCCCCAGATGGAGAAAAGGGTTAGGGGGGGTGAAATGGCTCCGGCGGCCTGAGGCTTCCGGCCCCCGCGCTTGAAGAGGTGGGGGAGTAGCGAGTGAACAAGGCAGTTTGTCGCAGGACTGCGGCCCGGACAAGCGACGCCTTTCCGGCTTGGTCCGCCTTGGGGGCGAAGCCGCATACGCCGCCCGATGCGTGGGCGGCAAAGGAGTGACACCATGGCTTGCGTAGGCGGAAAATGCATGTTGACGAGCCAGGTGCGGCGGCTTCGCGAGGCGGGTATGGACGCCATGGACGCCGGCGACCTGGATCAGGCCGAGACGCTGTTGCGCCAGTCGGTGACGCTGGCCGAAAACGAGGCCGGCCTGGACGTGGTGACGGCCAACGCCTCCTATCGTCTGGCCCTGACCCTGCACAAGGCGGGACGCCATGACGAGGCGGCCGAAGAATTCGAAAAAGCCTTGGCCCTGGCCCGGGGACGGGCCGGTTGCGGCAGCAAGCTCTACCAGACGATCCTCGGGCATTTCGCCGCGGCCTTGCCGGCTCGGGCGATTCCCGACCTGGCGTGCGCCGTCGGGGAGTAACGTCTCCCTTCCGGCGCGGGGCCGCGTCCTGCCTGGCTTGGCGGTTTCCGGCAGGACGCGGCCCTTTTTGCGGTCTTTTTTCGGTGATGCCCGGGTCTTTCGGCCGGGCGCATCACACGCCGCCCCTTGCTGCGCCAAGCGGCAGCATTTCCTCCCGGCCGCGCACGCGTTGCTACGCCCATTGCTTTGCGCAAGGTAAAAGCCGTGGGTGTGCCGCCAAGGCCCCGCAACGTAGATTGCCTTCCGCCCGCAAAAAAAAGCCTCCCCTTTACCCCTTTCAGGGGGGCCGGGGGGCTTAGCCCCCGGCCGCCGGAGGCATCTTATCTTCCTTCCTTTCTTTCTTTAAAAAACGCTCATCCTCGTTTCTTTCAAGTATTTCTCCTCCAGCACCTTGCAGATGCGCCGGATGATGTTGCGGCGGATTTCCAGGTCGATGGGCAGGTTGGGGTCCTGGTGGGCTTCGTTGATGCGCGCGCCCACGATGAATTCGATGGAGTCGCTGTCAAGCAGGATGTCGTAGAGCTGCACGGCCGGGTTTTTTTCGCGCGGCGCTTCGTCCTGTTCCAGGAGCCGGGCCACCCGGGTGAGCGTCAGGATGCCTTCGGTGACGAGATCCACGTCGTCCATCTCGGCGGCCGGCGGGATGTCGCTGACCGCCCCGACCTGCAGGCTGTCGCGGATGGCGCGGCCGAGCTCCCGGGCCACGATGTTGGCCGTGGTGCCGCCGCAGATGATCTTGCGGCCGGGGAATTCGGCCAGCATCTGGGCGAATTCCTTGTCGCGATGGGCGGCGTAGGGCGGGCCGGTGAGCACGATGGAGCGGCGCGGGCGGCGGAAGTAGATGACGGCGGCGGTCATGTCGTCATAGGCCCGCTGGAAGGGTTCCTGGCGCAGGGCCTGGGACAGGATTTTTTGGGACAGGTTGCGGGCCGAGATGGACGGGTCCTTGGCCACGACCTCCTCTACGAACTCCCGGCAGCCCTTGATGCGCCAGCCCAGGCGCATGCGCTCCGAGCCAAGGCCGGCCTGGGTGATGCCGTCGGAGGTGAAGATGAGCCGGTCGCCGGGCTGCATGTTCAGGTCGTAGACCCGGATGAGGCGATCATTGTAGCGCGGCGAGGAAACCTCCTCGAAGTCCATGTGCTGGGCTTTGCCGGCGCGCAGGAGAATCACCGGCGGATTGTCCATCTCCACGACACGGGTGGCCCCGTCGGGGTGGATGTCCACCACGGTGAAGGTGGCGTAGCTGATCTTGCGCACCTGGCACACGGGCAGGGCGTCCATGATGACTTCGGCGGCGCGCACCACGTCGGCGTCGGTGGCCGTGTACTTCAGCGCCATGGTGGCGGTCATCAGCGACAGGATGCTGGCCTTGACGCCGTGCCCCAGGCCGTCGGAGAGCACGGCAATGACCCGGCCTTCATCCTGGACGCGCAGGGTCTTGAAGGCGTCGCCGCAGATGTCCTCGCCGAACCGGTTGCGCTGGGCGGCGTCCACCTCGATAAAGACTTCCTCGGTCACGGCCGCCGCCCCCGCATGTCCTTGTCGCCGATGGGCTTGGCTCCGCTGGAGAAGCCTTCGGCCAGGGAGCGCAGCAGGATTTCCGTGTCGGCCATGTTTTCGCCCAGGCGGCAGGCGATTTCCTGCACGGTTTCGAGGTTTTTGCGGATGATCTCCCGGGCGCGGTTGGCGATTTCGTCGCGCCGCAGCTCCGAGCCGGTGACGTCAAAGACGATGCCGCCGATGACGTTGCGCGGTTCGATGGTGAAGATGGTGACGCTGAAAACCCGGTCGTCGAAGCGCAGGGCGTCGCGGTGGATGTCGGTCTCGGTGTCCAGCGACCGGCGAAACAGGCTGATAAAGGGCACGATCTTGTCCAGGGCCGCTCCTTCCATGCCGGGGCTGGCCTCGTAGGCCATGACCGTCTCCTCGCCGAAAAGCCGGGCGAAGTGCTCGTTGCACTCAATGATCTGGAGCTTGCTGTTGGCGATGACCACGCCGGCCGGAATGCAGCGCAGCAAGGCGTTGGCCTTGCGCGTGGCCCGCTTTCGCAGGAAATGCACGCACATCGACGGTTCGGCCAGGCCTTCGAGCATGGCCCGGGCCAGTCCCCGGCAGGACTCGTGGCCGCAGCCGCCGCAGTTGACTTCGTCTTCGGGCGCGAACTTGCCGATAAGCCGCAGCACCCGGGTGTACTGGTCCTCGCTGTAGACGGGCAGGTCCACCGGCGAGGGGTTCTTGCGTTCGGCGATGGACACGGCCGGCTGGCGCACGGGCAGATCGTCGCCGGGCTGGGCGGCCCGGGCGAACACGTCGAGCTGGTCGAGGAGCCGGGGCCGGCGGCTGGACACGCAGGGCCCGCGCACGCAGCCGCCCACGCAGGCCAGCATCTCGATGAAGACCGGCCGGGGCAGGACGTGGTTGTGGACGCCCTGCAAGGCCGATTCGATGGTGGCGATGCCCGAGAGCGTGGTGAAGCAGACCTTGTCGTTGCCGGCGTAGGCCTTGATGGTGTCGGACATGCCGCCTTCGACGGGATACAGCGCCCCTTCCTTGGCCGGGTGGGGCATGAAGCGGTCGGCCGGGCCGGGGATGAGATCCTCGGGGCGGATGTTTTCCTCGCGCAGCATGGCTTTGAGGTCGGTGAACGTCATGGCCGCGTCGAGCAGGGCCGGATGGTTGTCGGCCTCGGATTTCTTGGCCACGCAGGGGCCGAAAAAGACCACGCCGATATCCTGGCCGTAGTTGCGGCGCAGCATCCGGCAGTGGGACAGAAGCGGCGAGAGCAGCGGGGTGAGGTTGGGCACAAGCTCGGGCATGTAGCCCCGGATGAAATCCACGGCGGCCGGGCAGGCGGTGGATAACAGGAGCCTGGGGCCGCCCTGGGCCAGGATGCCGGCCACGGCGGCCGAAACTTCCTGAGCGCCCAAGGCCGTCTCGGAAACGCCGGAAAACCCGAGCTTGCGCAGGGCGGCGATCATGGCCTCGGGGGAGATGTCGGGAAATTCCGTCACCCAGGACGGGGCCAGGGAGACGTAGGCCAGCTTGTCCGAGCGCAACAGCTTGTAGACGCCGAAAAGGTCGCTGCGCACCTGCTTGGCCTGGGACGGGCAGGCCGCCACGCACTGGCCGCAGGCGATGCACAGCTCGGGCACCACGGTAGCCCGGCCGTTTTCCACCTGGATGGCCTTGACCGGGCATTGGCGCAGGCAGCGGTAGCAGTCCTGGCACTCGGCTTCGATGGTATAAATCGGATAATGGGAAAGCATGCCGTCTCCGTCGTAGGGGCCTGGGGGTTGCGTTCTGGGTACGCCCGGACGGGCGGGATCGCAAGGCGGCGGGGTTTGGCGCGGGCGGGATCAGCCGGCCAGATGGCGGCTTAAAAGTTCGAGGAGGCGTTCGCCGTTGATGTCGCCGTAGAGTTGGCCGTCGATGCGGATGTTGGGGCCGCAGCGGCACTGGTCCTCGCAGCGCGAGCCGGTGAGCACCACGGATTCGCTGAGCCCGTGGTCGGCCAGATACTGCTCGATCATGAGCAGATGCTTGCGGTTGCCTCTGGCAAAGCACGAGCTGCCCATGCAGATGACGATTTCATGTTTCATGGGCGCGGGCCTCGTTCGTCACTTTTTTCACAAATTACCCGCAAAAATTGCGCTGATCAAGCACTATTCCCGCAATATGTTGCGAAATCGCCACTCGGGGCGGGTATTCCCTCAGCTCCGCACATATGGTCATGCTGCCCCATTCGGCAAGGCCCCCTTTCCCCATTTGGGGGGTCCGGGGGCCTCAGGCCCCCGGCCGCCGGAGGCATCTTCCCTCTTCTAAATCACCGCCAGCGCTTCGACTTCCACCACAAATGCGGCGTCCACGAGTTTGGACACCTCGACGATGGTGGTGGCCGGGCGGATGTCGCCGAAGACTTCGCCATGGGCCTTGGCCACGGCGTCGAAGTCGCCCATGTCGGCCATAAACAGGCGCGTGCGCACGACGTTGGTCAGGTCGGCTCCGGCCTGGGCCAGGGCGTCGCGGATGATTTCCAGGGCGCGTTTGGTCTGGGCGTAAGCGCCTTCGGGGATGGTCCCATCGGCATTGGCCCCGACGGTGCCGGACACGTAGACGGTGTTGCCGGCGACCACGGCCCGGGAGTAGCCGAGCAGGGGTTCCCATTTGGAGCCGGAGGAAATGTTGCGGCGAGGGGTCATGGGCAATCTCCTTTGGGGAGCGCTCCTGGTGCGGAGCGCTTCCCGAAAGGAATAGCCGGTCGGGCGGACGGACGCAACCGTGGCCCGGAAAGGGAGGTGGGTGGCCTACTGCGCCGGCGCGCCGAGTTCGGCCAGGGAGCGGGCGAGGCTGGAAAGCCCCGAGGAACGGGCGAGGATAAGGGGTTTGAGACAGCCTTTGCAGGCTTGTTTGACCAGGGAGCAGGCCTCGTGGCTGACGCAGTCCACGGGGCAGACCACGGCGTCGGCGCAGCCGAGCAGTTCCCAGAGGCGGTGGGAGGACTGTTCCCGGCCGCCGTCATGGTGGATGAGTTCGCAGCCGAATTTTTCGGCCAGGACTTTGTAGTGGGAGACCAGGGACGACCGGCCGCCGACGTAGAGCACGCGTTTGCCGGCCAGCCCCCCGCCGACGAGGTGGAGGCTTGAGCCGGCCGCGGCTGGATCGCGGCGGCAGCCGCCGGCCGGGCAGGGGCAATCGCCGGCGCAGTCGCCGACGCAGGCCTCGCCGTGGTGGGCGACAAGGCTTTCGGGATCGTCGATATGGTGTTCGGCGTGAGCGGCATGGGCGGCAGCGGCCTCGCCCAGGGCGGAAAAGAGCGAGGCTTCCAGGGCGGCCACTTCGCTGTCGCGGTCGGCCAGTTCCTGGCGGGTCTTGGCCAGGTCGGCGTGCATCCGCTCCAGGAGCATGGCCTGGCGTCCGGCTTCGGCTTCGGTGGTTTGCATGCGCTCAGCCAGTTCCATGAGCTGGTCGCGCAGGATGTCGCGGTCGCGGCGCACGGCGGCCACGGCGGAATTTTCGATGGCCTCGCGCAGGGAGATGCGTTCACGTTCGGCGGCTTGGCGTTTGGCCCGTTCGGCGGCGAGTTCTTCCATGGCCTGGCGGCAGCGGGTTTTCCAGACCGACACGGCCTGGCGCAGCACGAGCTTGCTGTCCTCCAGGGCGGCGGCGGTTTCCGTGAGCTTGTCCTCCAGGCGAGAGAGCTTGGCCAGATCGGCCCGGTTGGCCGCGCCCACCCGGTGGGAGAGCATGTGGACCTCGCCGTAGACGTCGCGCAGCAATTCGTTGGAGGCGGTGGGATGGGACATCAGCGCCCAAAACGGGCCGGGCACGTCGCCGGCGTCGGCCCGCTCGCGCCACAGCCGGCGCAGTTCGGCTTCATCCTCGGTTTTCCAAAAGGTCCGCAATTCCTTGCGGTATTTTTTGTCCAGGTACTTCTGGAGATACTTCGAGGCCGGGCTGGCCGTGATCTTGGCCTGGCCGACGAGGAAGACGTGGGCTTCGTAATCCGAGGCGGCCTCGGGCACAGCGTCGCCAAATTTGCGGCAGATGCGCCGCAGTTCGGCGATGGTCAGGCAGGTCCCCACGATGGGGCAGGCGAATTCGGCGTTGTCATTCAAAGTCTTGCGCTGCATGTGGTGTGCTCCCCGGCCGTCCGCGTGGCCGTTGCACCCCTTTTAGGCGAAATTGAAAATCATTGTCAATTAAGTCGGCAAAAAAATATCGGCCTCCTGGCCGATACCCGTCCGAAGACCGTCTGGAAAACGGGAACGTGTCGGGGAAATGGAAGCTGGCGACAGCAGCGAGCGCAAGGCACGAGCGTCTTGCCCCGGCAGGCCCCATTTAACTTTTCCTCCATTCGGGGGGTCTGGGGGCNNTCGCCGGAGGCATCTTCTGTCTTGTCTACACCCCGAACAACACCCTGGCCCAAACCGCGCCGCTGTGGCGGCGGGCCAGGCGGGTGAGCGCCAGGGAGCCGCCGAAGGACACGGCCATGGCCGCCGCGCCCAGGGGCAGGCGATGGGCCGGGGCCACCGGGGCCGGGACGGCGGCGTAAAAGAGCAGTACGAGGACGTAGTGGGCGAGATAGATGCCCAAGGTGTCGCGGCCGGTCTGGGCCAGGAGGGTGAAGAGGCGGCCGGCGCGGGCTTCGGCCGCCCGGCAGCCGCCGAGCAGGGCCAGGCAGCCGGCGAGTTGGAAGGCCAGCCCGGAGAGCAGGAAGTATTGGCGGTAGTTGGCCCCCAGGGAGCGGGCCTGGGCGTCCACGTCGGCCCAGTAAATGATAAAGGCGCATACGGCCAGGGCGGCGAGAAGTGGCCAGCGCCGGGTAATGGCGTCGAGTCGCCGCGCGTCCCGGGCCAGCCAGCCGCCCAGGCCGAAAAAACCCAACCAGACCGGGCCGATCTTGATGGCGACGAGCTCGAAGGCGTGGCTGGCCGGCGGGGACAGGTGCAGGGCCAGGGTGGAGGCGAGGTAAAAGCCCAGGGTCATGGCCGCGCCGGCCGCGGTCCAGACGCGTTCCCGGGCGGGGGAGGCGAAGGGCGCGGCCAGGGCGGTCAGCGCCAGGAGCTGGAGCAGGGCGAACAGATAATAGAGCTGGGCCGGGCCGGTGGCCAGATCGGCCAGGGCGGAAAGGGAAACAAGCGGCAGGCCGTAGGCCAGGCGCAGGACGATAAGCGTCAGGGCGTTCCAGGCCAGGAACAGCGGCAGGATTTTTTTGATCTGGCGCAGGGGCCGGGCGGCCTGGCCGCCGCCGGCCGGGGCGAAAAGGGCCAGCAAATAGCCCGAGATGCAAAAAAACGTGGGCACGGCGAAGGTGACCAGACAGGAGGTGAAAAGCGGCGTGGCCGAAAAGTCGCCTTCCCGGAAAAAGACCGTGTTGCTGGCATGGGACCAGACCACCACGGCCATGGCCAGGGTGCGGGCGGCTTCCAGGAAGCGCAGGTCGCGGGGGCGCGTCACGGTCAGGAAGCGCCGCCGGGCTTGCCGGCCCGGGAGTCGTAGATGATCATGTAGACCTGATCGATCTGGACGTAGAGATCGGGCAGATTCCAGATGGTCTGGATCATGGTGGTCATGGTCGGCGGACCGAAGCTTTCGGTGGCCTTGCGCACCAGTCCGGGCACGGCCAGCAGGTCGTGGGACATGACGACCAGGGAGAACCGGCCGGTGGCCTTGTCGCAGCCGTAGTAGACCCGGCCCAGGGGCACGCCCTCGAAGTTGGGCTTGGCGTCGCGGTCGTAGTACAGGGTGAAGCGGCTTTTGGCCGTGAGTTCCGGGTCGTGGACCAGGCCGAACATCTGGTATTTGGGGTCCCAGATGGGCCGGGCCTTTTCCTCGGCGAACGACGGGCCGGAGAAGAGCTTTTGGCAGGACTCGCCAAAGGCGTACTTGCCGAAGACGTGGCGGCTGGAAGCGGCCGAAGCCGGCAGGGTCGAGGACAACAACACGAGGCAAAGACAGAGGAACAGGGCTTTTCGCATGGCACATCCTCCCCGTGGCCGGACGTCGCCGGCCTTTCCGGGTCAAGCGGGATGTAGGCCTATGGCCGGCGCTTGTAAAGGGCGGCCGGGGCGGCGGCGGCGCGCAGGGCCGGCAGGGCCTGGGCCAGGGGCCGGCCGAGGTGGAAAGGCAGGGTCTCGGGGGCGACGCCCAGGCGGGCC
>DLGG01000073.1:2673-2814 GCA_002482565.1 Solidesulfovibrio magneticus | reverse complement strand
AGCCGCGCCCGCCTGAGCCGCGCCCGCCGCGCCGGCGGCCCGTACCCGGGCGGTCAGGGACGAACGGGACAAATGGCTCATGCGCCGCTTGGCAATAAGCTTGACCTTGGCCCGCAAATCGTCCTCGATCTTGACGATGTC
>DLGG01000073.1:0-2649 GCA_002482565.1 Solidesulfovibrio magneticus | reverse complement strand
GCCTTGAGCGTCGCCTCGGCCCCCTCGGTGGTCAGGGAACTCACCATGAGCACGGGCCGGGGCATTTCCATCATAATATGGCGCAGGGCGGTCAGTCCGTCCATGCGGGGCATTTCAATATCCAGGGTGACCACGTCGGGCTGATGCCGACGGATCATCTCCAGGCCTTCCTCGCCGTCGCGGGCCGCGCCCACGACCTCAATCTCGGGGTCCTTGGACAGCATGGCGGCCAGCGCCTTGCGCATGAAAGCCGAATCGTCGATGACCACTACCTTGATCACGCATCTCTCCTGAGGGCGGCATATCGGGGCTTTCGCCCGGGGCCGGCCGGCCCGAAAACCGGACGGCGCGTCCCCTTGAACCTGATTAGATGACTCTTCGCGATATGACAACAAACTTTGTGCTTGCCAAACACCGCGGGATGCTCTAAAAGCCTTCTTCTCACGACGGGATGTGGCTCAGTCTGGCTANNGCGCTGCGTTCGGGACGCAGAAGCCGGAGGTTCGAATCCTCTCATCCCGACCAGACAGTCCAAGGGGTTGCGGCAAAGTTGCCGTAACCCCTTTTTCTTGTGACATTCCGCCGCGCCGGCAACGCGCCCGTTCCTTCACGCCTCTTCCCGCCGGCCGCATTGGCCCGAAGCCAATTCCCGGGCCCGCTGCTCGGCCAGGGCGGCCACGGCCCGAGACAAGATATCCAGCAACGCGCCCATATGATTGGCGCAGCTGCGCTCCGCCGCTTCCCCGGCGTCGGCCTGGCTGTCCCCAAGCCAATCCGGTTCGGGAAACAGCGCCCCGGCTTCGTCCAGACGTTGCTCCAACTGCTCGATGAGATCGTCCACCCCGGTCGGGGCCAGGCCCGGCATGTCCAGGACGAGCCGCAGTTTTTCATAAATATCGCGCAACCGGTCCCACCGGTCGGGTTCGCGATGCTGGCCGTCCCAGCCGGGGGCCAGGGGATCTCCCTGCATGTCCTGGGCTCCTTTGGCGTGTGATCCCTTCCTATAGCCCGGCCCGGCGGCAATTGCCAGTGTCGGGAACCATCTTTCAAGACGTTCACACTTGCACTTTCCGGCTCCGGCTTTACTATGGGGCATGACGCAACCACTCCGCAAAACAGTGACGTTCCCGGTCGGCGGCATGCACTGCGCCGCCTGTTCCTCCCGCATCGAACGCGTGCTGGGCGGCCAGTCCGGCGTTGCAGAAGCCTCGGTCAATCTGGCCGACGCGTCCTTGCGCCTGACCTATGATCCCGAAATCGTCAATCTGGACGCCATCGCCGCCCGGGTGGCCGACCTGGGCTTTTCCCTCGGCCCGCCGCCGCCGGAGCACGCCGTCTACGACACGGCCATCACCGGGATGCACTGCGCCGCCTGCTCCTCGCGCATCGAACGGGTCGTGGGCAAGCTGCCGGGCATCGTCGAAGCGTCGGTCAATCTGGCCGAGGGCACGGGCCGCTTCGCTTTCGACCCGGCCACGCTCACCCGCCGCCAGATCCGTCAGGCCATCGCCGAGCTGGGCTTCGTCGCCGCCCCCCTGGCCGCCGGCCCGGACCGGCTGGCCCAGCGCCAGGCCAAGGCCCAGGAGGAGCTGGCCGCCAAACGCCGCGAACTCGTCCCGGCCCTTGGCCTGGCCGGGGCGCTTTTGGTCATCTCCATGGGCCACATGCTGGGCCTGCCCCTGCCCCACTTCCTGCACCCCGACGCCTCGCCCGCCGCCTTCGCCCTGGTCCAACTGGCCCTTTGCGCCCCCATCGTCTGGATCGGCCGGCGCTTTTACGCCGACGGCGTCCCGGCGCTTTTGCGCGGCGGCCCCAACATGGACAGCCTGGTGGCCATCGGCACCGGCGCGGCCCTGGCCTACAGCCTGGCCGGCACGGCCCTGATTCTTCTCGGCTCGGACCCGGCCGCCCGGGCCATGGACCTCTACTACGAATCGGCCGGGGTGCTTTTGGCCATGATCAGCCTGGGCAAATACCTCGAAGCCTCGGCCAAGTTCAAAACGTCCGGGGCCATCGCGGCGCTGTTGCGCCTGGCCCCGGACACGGCCACCTTGATGCGCGAGGGCCGGGAGGAAGTCGTGCCCCTGGCCGAAGTCGAGCCCGGCGACGTGGTCCTGGCGCGGCCCGGCGAGCGTATCCCGGTCGACGGCGTGGTCGTCGACGGGGCCACCCGGGTGGACGAGTCCATGCTGACCGGCGAACCCATGCCCGTGGCCAAGGGCCTGGGGGACGCCGTCTCGGCCGGCACGCAAAACACCGCCGGCGCGGTGCTTGTCCGGGCCACCCGGGTGGGGCAGGACACCACGCTGTCGCGCATTGTCGAACTCGTGCGCCGCGCCCAGGGCTCCAAGGCCCCCATCGCCAATCTGGCCGACACGGTGAGCTTTTATTTCGTGCCCACGGTCATGGCCGTGGCCCTGGTTTCCGGGCTGGCCTGGTTTTTCCTCGGCGGAGCCGATCTGTCCTTTTCGCTGCGGATTTTCGTCGCGGTCATGGTCATCGCCTGCCCCTGCGCCATGGGGCTGGCCGTGCCCACCTCCATCATGGTGGGCACGGGGCGCGGGGCGCGCCTGGGCATCCTGGTCAAGTCCGGGGCGGCCCTGCAGGCGGCAGGAACCGTGGACACGGTGGTTTTCGACAAGACCGGCA
>DLGG01000077.1 GCA_002482565.1 Solidesulfovibrio magneticus | reverse complement strand
CCGCCGGGGGGGATCATCCCCCCCGGACCCCCTGGATTGGGGGTAGGGTCGGGCTGGTGGGTGTAGGGCTGGAGATCGTTAAAGAAAGAGAAATCGAGGGAGGCTTCGAGCCAGTCAGCCAGGGCGTCGAGGCGGGGGAGGAGGTCGGGGGTGTCCTCGGCCGTGACCAAGCCCAGATGCCGCGATGGGACGGCTATGGCCTCGTGGCGCGGCAGCACGCCCCACAGCGGGACATCAGGCAGGGCGGCCCGAAAGGCCTCGGCCAGCAGCGCCGCGTGGGAGGGGCTGCCGGCGTTGTTCAGCGCCACGCCGCAAAAACGCAGCCCTGGGTCGAAGCGGACAAAGCCCTGGGCCAGGGCGGCCACCGACCGGGCCATGGAGGCGGCGTCGATGACCAACAGCACCGGCAGATCGAGGAACTTGGCCAGCTCGGCCGTGCTGCCGGTCTCGTCCACGGCGGAAAAACCGTCGAAAAGCCCCATGACGCCCTCGACCACCACGGCGTCGGCCCCGGCCGCTTGGCGCTCGTAGATGTCGGCAACGCCGGACGCGCCGCACATCCAGGCGTCGAGGTTGTGGCTGGTCCGGCCGGCGGCCAGGGCGTGGTGGCCGGGATCGATGAAATCCGGCCCAACCTTGAACGGCGCGACGATGCGCCCCCGCCGGGCCAGGGCGCGCATGAGGCCCAGGGCCACCGAGGTCTTGCCGCAACCGCTTTTGACGCCGGCGACAACCAGCGCCGGCACAGTGTCATGCGTCATGTTACCGTTCTCCATGCGGGGGGTCTGGGGGCCTCAGGCCCCCAGCCGCCGGAGGCATCTTCCTCTCTTGCCCTCTTACCCTCTTAACCATTGCACCCACACTTTGCGTGTCCTGGGGCCGTCCCATTCGCAGAGGTAGACGCCTTGCCATGTGCCCAGTTGCAGGCGGCCGCCCGAGATGATGAGCGTGAGCGATGGCCCGACCAGGGTGGTTTTGACGTGGGCGTCGCTGTTGCCTTCGGCGTGGCGGTAGCCGGCGTCGCGGGGGATGAGTCGGTTCATCGCCATCACCATGTCCGTGGCCACGTCGGGGTCGGCGTCTTCGTTGACGGTCAGTCCGGCCGTGGTGTGGGGGCAAAAGACCACCACGGCCCCGTCCTGCCAGCCTTTGGCGGCGATAAGTTCGATAAGCGCCGGGGTGATGCGCACCAGGGCTTCGCGGCGCGGCGTGCGCAGTTCCAGGGTTTCCATGGGGCGGCTCCTTTACGTGTCGCGTCCCCGAAAAGCGCCTATGGCGTTTCGTGGGCAACAGCCTAAAACCGTTAATCTTCTTAAAAAATATTATCGCTTGAGGTTTTTGCAAAAATCGATTTCGACCACGACCCGAAACCAGTGCGGGTCATAACAGGCTGTATTCGTTATGGGTTTCCAAATGGCTCAGCCCTTTGGTCGCCGAAGGCTTCAAAACCGACTATTTTTGCAAAACCTTCGCTTTTTAAGGGTCGCTTCGGGCCGGGCGGCAGCCGTGGCTGAAGTCGGGATCGTAGAGTTTCGAGGCAATGCGGCTGCCCTGGCCGGGCAGGACGAGGAACACGGTCTGGCGGTCGACGCCTGCGGCGCGCACTGTCGCGGCCAGCTCGCCGACGGTGGTCCAGAGGCGTTTTTCGCCGGGCCAGCCCAGGCGGTGGGCCAGGGCCACCGGCGTTTCGGGCGGGTAGCCGCCGGCGAGGAGCTTTGCGGCCACGCCTTCGGGGTCGCCGGCCGAGAGGTAGACGGCCATGGCGGCTTGGTGGCGGGCCAGATCGGCCAGGTCTTCGCCGGGCGGCATGGGCGTGCGGCCGGCCAGCCGGGTGAGAATCAGCGTCTGGGTGACTTCCGGGGCGGTGAACGAGGCGGCGAAGGCGGCGGCGGCGGCCGAGGCCGAGGTGACGCCCGGGATGACGGCGTAGGGGATGTTCTCGGCGGCGAGTAGCGCCATCTGTTCGGCGATGGCTCCGTAGAGGGCGGGATCGCCGGTGTGGACCCGGGCGGCCAGGCCGCTGGCGGCGGCGCAGTCGCGTAGCAGGGCGTGGGTTTCGTCCAGGGCCAGCGGGGCGGAATCGACCACCCGCGCGTCGGCCTTGGCCAGGGCGACGATGGCCGGCGAGACCAGGGAGCCGGCGTAGAGCACGAGGTCGGCGGCGGCGATGATCCGGTTGGCCTTGACGGTGAGCAGCTCCGGGTCGCCGGGGCCGGCCCCGATGAAATAGACGCGGGGATCGGACGGGTCAGCCATGGGCGGCCTCCTTGATGGCGGCGACGATGAAAACGGGATTGTCGGCGGCCAGCCGCAGGTCCTGGGCGATGGGCATGGCCCGGGCGGCCTGGAGCTGGGTGACGGCGGTTTCCAGGCCGTGTGCGGCCAGGACGTCCAGGGCGCTTGTGAGCGACCCCAGCAGCACGGCGTTGACCACCAGCCGTCCGCCCGGGGCCAGCCGGCGGCACAGCTCGGGGAGCAGGCTCGGGTTGCCGGACAGGCCGCCGCCGACAAAAACGCGGTCCGGGTCGGGAAGCGCTTCCAGCCCGTCGGGCGCGGCGGCCAGGACCGGGCAGACGGTGAGCGCGCCGGTGCGCTGGATGTTGGCGACAAGATGGGCATGGCGGGCCGGGTCGCGCTCCACGGCAAAGACCGGTCCGGGGGCGCATAACAGCGACGCTTCCAGGGCCACGGCCCCGGTTCCGGCTCCGATGTCCCAGACCACCTGGCCGGGCCGGGCGGCCAGGGCGGCCAGGGACACGGCCCGGGCCGGGGCCTTGGTGAACACGGCGTCGTCGCGGGAAAGGGCGTCGTCGGCCAGGCCGAGGTGCAGCGGCACATCGGGCGGGGCCGTGCGTTCAATAAGCGCCAGGGACAGGGCGGCGGTTTGCACCTTCGCCGCTTCGGCAAGCGGCAGCCGGCGGAGGCGTTCGCCGGGCAGGCCGAGGTTTTCGCAGATGGTCATGGCGAAGGTGTCGCCGCCGCGCGCGAGCAGGGCCGCGGCGATGGCGGCCGGGCTGTTGGCCGCGTCGGTGTAGACGGCGGCCGCGCCGTGGCGGGCCAGGGCGGCGAAAAGGGGCGTCACGTCGCTGCGGCCGTGCAGCGAAACCACGGGCAGGTTGTCCC
>DLGG01000168.1 GCA_002482565.1 Solidesulfovibrio magneticus | reverse complement strand
CTCGGCGGTCTGGGGCTGCCACGGAGCCGAGCGGCTCGTGCCCGGCCAGCCTTCCCCCCTGGGCCCGGCGACGGCCCCGGAGACGCTGGCCGCCCTGGACCGGGCCATGGCCCTGGCCCTGTCGGCGGCCGGGGGGGAGGCGTTGGAGTCCAAGCCCGCCGGTCTGGCCCTGCATTGGCGGGGGCTGCCTGCCCAGGCCCGCCAGGCTTTGGAAGCACGCGTC
This sequence comes from Solidesulfovibrio magneticus, assembly GCA_002482565.1. Classification (GTDB taxonomy): domain Bacteria; phylum Desulfobacterota; class Desulfovibrionia; order Desulfovibrionales; family Desulfovibrionaceae; genus Solidesulfovibrio; species Solidesulfovibrio magneticus_B. The sequence continues at coordinate 32,759 of DLGG01000168.1, read as the reverse complement.
GGCCCGGCCTGGGCCGAGCTGGCCCGGCAGTCGGGCTTGGCCCTGCATCCCTTTGACGGCGGCCTGGAACTGCGCCTGCCCGGTTTCCACAAGGGACTGGCCGTGACGGCCATGGCCCGGGACAATCCCCATTCGACCCTGGTTTATGTCGGCGACGATCTGACCGACGAGGACGCCTTCCAGGCCCTTGGCCCAGGCGGCGTCGGCGTGCTGGCCGGCCGTCACGACCGGCCAAGCGCCGCGCGTTACGCGCTCACCCCGCCCGAGGAACTGCTGCGGTTCCTTGCCGCCTGGGCCGGGGCGGCCGCGCCTCGACAACCGCAACCCGGGAGCAACCATGACGAGTAACAAGAAACGCCGGTTCATCGTCTTGTCCAACCGCCTGCCCATCGCCATCGGGCGCGGCCCGGACGGCGAACTCACCGCCAGCCAGGGGGCCGGCGGGCTGGTGACGGCCCTGGCCCCGGTGCTGGGCAACCGGGGCGGGGCCTGGATCGGCTGGCCGGGCTCCACCGAAAAGGGCGTGGCCGGCCTTTGCCGGAGCTTTTCCCGCCAGGCCGGCTACTTCCTGCGTCCGGTCTCCCTGACCGAGGCCGAGGTGGAGGGATTTTACCGGGGCTTTTCCAACGAGATCCTCTGGCCGCTGTTCCACGAATTCCAGATGCCCTGCAACTTCCTGCCCGCCTATTGGGAAGCCTACCGCACGGCCAACGCCACCTTCGCCGAGGCGGCGGCCGCCGCCGCCTCGGACAACGACCTCGTCTGGGTCCACGACTACCACCTCATGCTCGTGGCCCGCCTGCTCAAGGCCAAGGGCCGCTCCCCGCGCCTGGGCTTTTTCCTGCACATCCCCTTCCCGCCGGCCGACATCTTCCTCAAGATTCCCTGGCGGCGCGAGCTCGTCGACGCCCTGCTCGACTACGACCTCATCGGCTTTCAGACCCTGCGCGACCGGCGCAACTTCTTCGACGTCGTCAAACGCCTGCATCCGGGCGCGGCGCGCAAGGGACGCGGCGAGATCGTCACCCTCACCCTGGCCGGCGAAACCACCCGGCTGGGCGTTTTCCCCATCAGCATCGACTTCGCCGCCTTTGCCGACCGGGCCCGCGACCCGGGCGTGCGGCAAACGGCCAAGGACATCCGCCAGGCCTTCGACAATCGCTTCCTGCTTTTTGGGGCCGATCGGCTCGACTACACCAAGGGCGTGCCCCAACGCCTGGACGCCTTGCAAACGGCGCTCACCAGCTACCCGGAACTGCGCGGCAAGGTCTGCCTGATCCAGGTGCTGGTCCCCAGCCGCGAGGAAGTGCCCCAGTACCGGGCCATGAAGGAGGACATCGAGCGGATGGTGGGCGAAATAAACGGCCGCTGGTCCCAGCCGGGCTGGGCTCCGGTGCATTTTGTCTACCGCAACCTGCCCCACGACGAACTGATCGCCTATTACGCGGCCAGCGACATGGCCCTGGTCACGCCGCTTCGCGACGGCATGAACCTGGTGGCCAAGGAATACGCCGCCTGCAACGTGGCCGAGACCGGCATCCTGTGCCTGAGCGAATTCGCCGGCGCGGCCATGGAGCTGCACCGCCACGCGGTCATGGTCAATCCCTTCGACGTCGTGGGCGTGGCCGAGGCCATCCGCGACGGCGCGGCCATGGCCCCGGGCCAACGGCGGCGGCGGATGCGGGCCATTCGGGCCATCATCCGCCGCCACGACATCTTCCAATGGGTGGACGCCTTTCTGGACGCGGCCTTTTCCACCCACTTGGGCGACTTCCCCCGCCAGGGCCTGGGGGATTGGGCCGATCCCGAGGCCGACCCCGAGGCCGGCCAGGGGCCGCCCTGGGACACGACGGACCACGTCGCCTGAGCCCGAGGCCGACCAGGCCCTAGCGTCCCCGGGGCTTGATCTTTCCTTTCAAAAAAGAAAGAAAAGCCCTCTTTCGCCATGGCGCGCCTCACAGCCAGGGTCGCCTCGGCCCCGCCGCACGCGCCGCCGCAACCGCAACACACGGGGACGTCTCGGATGCTGGTCATTCTCGTTAGCTTCGCCTTTGCCTTCGGCATGGTCCTGTCCCGGGTCGGCCTGCCGCCCATGGTCGGCTTCCTGGCCGCCGGATTCGCCTACAACTTCCTGGGCCTGACCCGCCCGCCCGGACTCGACGCGGCGGCCGACCTCGGCATCACGTTGCTGCTTTTTTCCATCGGCCTCAAACTCGACGTCCGGGGACTGCTCAAGCCCATCATCTGGGCCAGCTCCACCGCCCAGATGGTCCTGTCCACGAGCTTCACCTTCGCCATGCTCCTGGCCGTCAAACAGCTCGGCGTCAGCCCGCTTTTGGCCCTGGACTGGCCCATCCTGCTCATGCTCGGCTTTGCCCTGTCGTTTTCAAGCACCGTCTTCGCGGTCAAGGCCCTGGAAGAAAAAGGCGACATGTCGGCCTTCTACGGCGTGGTGGCCATCGGCATCCTCATCATGCAGGACCTGTTTGCCGTGCTCTACCTGGCCATCTCCGAAGGCAAGATCCCGTCGGTCTGGGCCGTGGCCGTGCTGGCCCTGCCTTTTTTACGGCCGGCCTTTTTCTGGCTCATGGACAAGTCCGGCCGGGGCGAACTCTTCATCCTGTGCGGCCTGTTCTACGCCCTGGGCGTGGGCGCGGAAGGATTTAACCTCGTGCACTTGAAGCCCGACCTCGGCGCGCTGGTCATGGGCGTTTTGGTGGCCGGCCATCCCCGGGCCTCGGAACTGTCCAAGGCGCTGTTCGGCTTCAAGGAACTCATGCTGGTGGGCTTTTTCCTGTCCGTGGGCATGAAGGGCCTGCCAAACGGCGAAATGCTGGCCGCCGCCCTGTTCCTGTGCCTGCTGCTGCCCTTTAAGACCGGCATCTACCATCTGGTCGTCAGCCGCTTCGGCCTGCGGCCGCGCACCAGCCTCTTTACCGCCCTGACCCTGACCAACTATTCGGAATTCGGCCTCATCGTCGCGGCCATCGCTTCCCGCAAAGGCGCGCTGTCCCCGGACTGGCTCCTGGTCATCGCCATGGCCGTGAGCCTAAGCTTCCTTATCGGCGCGCCCCTTAGCGCCCGGTCCGAGGCCGTCTACCGGGCCATGGTCGGCTGGCTGCGCCGCTTCGAACCCCGAAAACCCCATCCCCACGAAGTCGCCATCGACCTCGGCGCCACCCGGGCCGTCATCCTCGGCATGGGCCGCATCGGCATGGGAGCCTACGACGAACTGCGCCAGAGCTACGGCGATTCGGTCCTGGGCGTGGAACACGTGCCGGCCCGGGCCGACCGCAACCGGGAACAAGGGCGCAACGTCATCGTGGGCGACGCCTGCGACACCGAATTCTGGCTCAAACTGCGCAACGGCCACGCCTGCGAAATGGTCATCCTGGCCATGCCCAACCACCACGGCAACATGTTCGCCGCCCGCCAACTGCGAAACCTGGGCTTCACCGGCCACGTGGCCGCCGTGGCCCGCTACCCCGAGGAAGTCGAGGAGCTGGCCGCCCTTGGGGTGTGCGCCGTCTTCAACATGTACGAACGCGCCGGAGCCGGCCTGGCCCGCCACGCCATGGAAGCCTGCACCCTGCCGGGGTGAGTTAGGTGAGATGAAAAGAGGGGGAGGCCTCCGGCGGCTGGGGGCCTGAGGCCCCCAGACCCCCCACTTGGAGAACGGTTGAAAGGGGCTTCGGCGAGAGTTGGCTCTTTGTCGGCCGGAAAGCCGTCAATGAAGTTTGACGGGAAACACCGTTGCTTCGACGGCCGGGAGGGGGTGACCCCCTCCCGGACCCTCGCGCAATGGGGCAAGGGAGATCATTATGGAACGACGGGCCATCGGCTACGTGTCGGCCGTGGAAGGGGCGCAGGCCACGGTGGTGCTTTCCCCCGAAGCCTACGGCGACGTGGCCGTGGGGGCCATGGCCGTCATCCCTTCGCCGCGCTCCATGGTCTTTGGGCTGGTGCAAAGTCTCTCCACCCCGGCCCCGGGAGAGGCGGCCTCGCCCCATGACCGCCATCTGGCCCAATTGGCCCTGCTCGGCGAAAGCCCCGGGCCGGAGACCGAGGCGTTCAGCTTCCAGCGCGGCGTGTCCCACAGCCCGCGCCTGGGCGCCGCGGTGCGTCTGGCCGAGAGCGCCGATCTGGCCCGCATCTACGCCAAGCCGACCAAGTCGAGCGTGGCCGTGGGGGCCTTGCACCAGGACCCGGACGTGCCGGCCTATGTGGTGGTGGACGATTTTCTCGGCAAGCATTTCGCCGTCCTGGGCACCACCGGCTCGGGCAAGTCCTGCACCGTGGCCGTGCTGTTGCGCTCGGTGCTGACCGCCCACCGCGACGGCCATATCGTGCTTTTGGACCCCCACGACGAATACGCCGCCGCCTTTGGCGACATGGCCGAGCTCGTCACCCCGGACACCCTGTCGCTGCCGTACTGGCTGCTGGACTTCGAGGAGCTGACCCAGGTCTTTTGCAGCGCCGGCCAGCCCTACCGCGAGGTCGAGGCCAACATCCTCAAGGACTGCGTGATGACGGCCAAGGCCGAATATCTGCGCGGCGGGGCCGGGGCCGGCCCAGGCAGCGGCGGGGACGAGGCCGGGCTGACCATCGACACGCCGGTTCCCTACCGCCTGGCCCGGGTGGCCGAACTGCTCAAGGTCGGCATGGGCAAGCTCGACAAACCCGAAAGCTCCATTCCCTATCTGCGCCTGACCACCCGCATCGACGCCCTGCGCCGGGACCGGCGGTTCGCCTTCATGTTCGGCCAGCTGACCATCGAGGACGTCATGGGCGAGCTGCTCTCACGCTACTTGCGCCTGCCGGGCGGCGGCCGGCCCATGACCATCTTCAACCTGGCCGGCGTGCCGGCCGAGATCGTGGACGTGGTCGTCTCGGTGCTGTGCCGGCTCATCTTCGACTTCGCCCTGTGGACCCGGCGCGGCCAGGGCGTGCCGGTGCTGCTCGTGTGCGAGGAGGCCCATCGCTACGTGCCCCGCGACGGCGCGACCGCCTTTGCCCCCACCCGCCGGGCGCTGTCGCGCATCGCCAAGGAGGGCCGCAAGTACGGCGTGTCCCTGGGGCTGGTCACCCAGCGGCCCTCGGAGATCTCCGAAACCGTGCTGTCCCAGGTCAACACGCTTTTCGCCCTGCGCATGAGCAACGAGCAGGACCAGCTCTTCGTGCGCCGGGCCATGCCGGAAAACGCCGCCGGCCTGCTGGCGGCCCTGCCGGCCCTACGCACCCAGGAAGCCGTGGCCGTGGGCGAGGGCGTGCCCGTGCCCATGCGCATCCGGCTGCGCGACCTGACCGCCGAAGAACGGCCGCAAAGCGACACGGCCCGTTTTTCCGAGGTCTGGAGCGCGCCGTGTAACGACAAGGGGTTTATCGCCGACACCCTGGACCGGTGGCGGCGGCAGGTTCGCTGATCGCCTTCCTTGTAAAACCCCGGCTTCCGGGGTAGGGAGCAGACGATGCGTCCAGCGAGACCTTTTTTCTTTGGGGCCGTCCTGGCCCTGGCGCTTGGAGCCCTTTGGGGCGGCATGGCCTTGGCCGCCGCCGCGCCTCGGATCGTCACCGCGCCCATGGCCGCGTCTACCGAGATCCACGGCATCGGTCTGCCCGATCCCGTGGCCGCCGGTCGGCGCGACGCCGCCTTGCGTCAGGCCGGGCACAAATTTTCCGATAAAAAATCCGTTGGCTGCAAATACCCGGAAGTCATCGCCGACGCGAAATTGCTTGGCTGGGTCAACAGCTACAGCAAAAAACACAGCCTGGACCCCCGGCTGGTCTATGCGCTCATCGAGCAGGAATCGCGGTTCAACGCGTGCGCCGTCTCGCCCAAGGGCGCCCAGGGCCTCATGCAGATCATGCCCGACACCCAAAAGCTGCTCGGGCTTACCGAACCATTTAATCCCGAGCGCAACATCGCCGCCGGAACGCAATATCTTCGTGCCATGCTCGACAAGTTTCAGACCGAAGTCATGGCCCTGGCCGCCTACAACGCCGGCCCGGGCGCGGTGGCCAAGCACGGCGGCGTGCCGCCTTACGACGAAACCAAGGACTATGTCCTCAAAGTCGTGGACCGCTATTTCATGCTGCGCCTGCGTTACCCCGACGAGGGGATCGGCGTGATCCACCAGAAACTGGCCGCCGGCGACGCGTCGTCGGCCAAGACGGAGAAGCCATGAGCGACGCCCCCTGGCCCGTCGAGGGCAGCCCGGCCCCGGACTTTTCCCTGGCCGACGCCGATGGCCGCGTCCACACCCTGGCCGACTATTCCGGCCGGTGGTTGGTGCTCTATTTTTATCCCAAGGACTCCACCAGCGGCTGCACCACCGAGGCCGTGGAATTCTCCGGGCTTTTGCCCCGGTTCCTGGCCCTTGGCGCGGACGTGGTGGGCGTGAGCCGCGACAAGCCGGCCAGCCACCGCAAGTTCATCGACAAGCATGAGCTGACCGTGACCTTGCTTTCCGACCCGGAGACCACGACGCTGGCCGCCTACGGGGCTTGGCGCGAGAAGAAAGTCTGCGGCAAGGCCTGCATCGGCACGGTGCGCTCCACCTTCCTTATCGATCCCAAGGGCGTGGTCCGCAAATCCTGGGGCCAGGTGGCCAAGGCCGCCGGCCATGCCGAAACGGTGCTGGCCGCCCTGGCCGAACTGGCCGGGAGCTAGGCCGCTTCCATGACGCTTCACGTCGATCGCCTGCGCTCGGGGGGGCTTATCGCCACCTACCAGTGTCAAAGCGCCTGCCCGCACTGCCTGTATCGCGGCGGCCCCGGGCGGTCGCCGGATTACGTGAGCCAGGAGATGGCGGCGGCCTGTTTCGCCAAGGCGTTGTCCCTGGGCTGCGCGTCCATGCACGTGGGCGGCGGCGAACCCCTGGCCGATCCCCTGGGGCTGGCCGGGGTGCTGGCGGCGGCGGCCGAGACGGGAATGCATCTGGAATACGTGGAGACCAGCGCCTCGTGGTACGACGACGCCGACGAAGCCGTGGAGCTGCTCACGGAGTTGCGCTCCATGGGCCTGTCCTCGCTGCTCGTGTCCCTAAGCCCCATGCACAACGGCTTTGTGCCGCTGCGAAAGACCCTGGGCGTCATCGAAGCGGCCCGGGCGGCCGGGGTGGCGGTCTTTCCCTGGCAGGAGCATTTTCTGGCCGACGTGCAGGCCTTCGATCCCGAGGCGACCCATCCGTTCGCCGCCTATCTCGACCGCTTCGGCCTGGACTATCCGGCCGAGATCCTGCGCCGCACCTGGATACACCTGGGCGGCCGGGCATTTGATCTCTTCGCGCCGGTCCTTGGGCGCAAACCCGTGGAGGCCATCCTGGCCGAGGCTTCGGCCGACTGCCGGCGGGAGCTGGCCGACGCCAGCCATTTCCACATGGACCTTTACGGCGACTACGTGCCCGGGCTGTGTTCGGGCCTGGCCTGCCGGGCGGACGACCTGGGCGCGCCCCTTGATCCGGAGCGCTATCCCATCCTCACCACCCTGGCCGAGTCCGGCATCAGCGGCTTCTACGAGTACGCCGCCGCCCTGGAGGAGTATCAGCCTCTCCCCGACGGCTACGTCAACAAATGCGAACTGTGCCAGGACATCCGTCGCCATCTGACCCAGCGCGGCTGGTTCGAGTCCACCGAACTCGCCCCCGTCGAATTCTACGCGGCTTTGTAATTTTGGTTTTCCCGTTGGGGGGTCTGGGGGCCTCAGGCCCCCAGCCGCCGGAGGCCTCTTCTCTTTCCTTCTTTCCCTACTTCCAGCACAACAACTCGACCATGTTGCCTTCGGGGTCGCGCATGTACCGGAATTCCAGGCGTCCCACGCCCGGCACGTCACGGCGGGCCAGTTCGCCCACGGCCGAGCCGCCGGCGGCCAGCACTTCCTCGGCCATGGCCGCCACGTCGTCCACGAGGAAGGCGATGTGGGCGAAGCCTGGGGTGTTGGCGGCGACGTCGGGACGGTCGGTGACGGCGTCGTAGGCAAATATCTCCAGGGTGGGGCCGGTGTCGCCGTGTCCGGGCAGGCGCAGGTGGACGCCGGTGATGTGGGAGTCCTTGACGTCGGTCGCGGCATCGAGCCAGTCGCCGGAGAGGTCGCGTTCGGGGGGCACGGGTTTGCAGTCGAACAGGCGCACGTAGAAGGCGGCCAGGGCGCGCCAGTCGCGGGCGATAAGATTGGTGTGGACGTAACGAATGGCCATCAATCGCTCCTTGGGTCTTGGCCGGCCGGTCGCAGGCGCGGGACAAGGGCCGGGGGCAGCGGGTCGCCGGGCGCGGCGGTTTGGCAAAACGCCAAGGCCACGGCGACCTCGCCCAGAAGCCCGGCGATGTCGAGGTCCGTTCCGGCCGGGGAGTAGGGTGTCAGGAGTTGCGTAGCCCGGAGGAGGAGCTTGCGGCAACCCCGCAAGTTGCCGTTTTTTTGGTGATGCAGGCCGGCGGCGACCTGAATGAGGCCTTTGAAGAGGTCTCGCTCCGGGGAGACGTCGGGCAGCCACAGGGCTTCGAGGATTTCGTGGCACTCGAAATAGCGGCCGTCGTTGAAGGCGGCGACGCCGGCGGCCAGGATGGCTTTATCTTCTGGAGTCCTTGGCATTATGGGTTTTTTCCTGGGCGAAATTTCCGCAAGACTCAATGTGATGGGCCTTTACTGAGGAGCTAATGAAGTATGCCAGAGAAATAAAGATGATTCCTAAACCGGCGGAAAGAGCCAGGAATTGTTCTGGAGGAAAGTGGTTAGATGTTTCATATCCAATAAGCACTGCCAGATAGGTGAATGATAGTGCTAAAACAATCATGCAGATCATTGTTGTGTCGACGAAACTGATCTTCGCTGAACGCGGATGGTCTGGGTCAATCAGTATTTCACTGAGTACTTTATAGGCTAAAAAGGCAAAAGAAAAGGACACGAGTAAGCCATCGCCGAAGTGCAATATGGCTCCGAAGCATGTAATGTGTCCTTTGTTTGGGGAAATGAGGCTGATAAAATCCTTACATATTTTGAATATTGAATAGAGCATTGCTAATATTGCTGAAACGGAAAACAGAATAAAGCCGCCGAGGCCAAGTAGCACTCGGTAGAAAGAGCGAATTGAGACGGCATATGTATTCAAGACTTCTGGGATAGTTAAGCCTTTCTTGGGATTTGATGCTAGAATTTGTTCAATTTTTGGGTTTGCAAAATCTTCTTTCACAGACGAATCCTTTAGTGTTTGTTTATAAGCCCAATGTTAAGCGGGCGTAAGGCAAATTTTGGTTTGTTGTTGACTAAGGCAATAAAAAAAGCTTTTGTTTCTTCGCCATACCTTCCAATAAATGCAGTTGTTTTTCTTGTTGATTTAGCGTATTCTTCAGTTTGTAAATCGTCGTCGCTTTCGTCGTAAATGAATGTATTCTTTGTCCACCAATACATTGCTCGTGAGTTGTTGCTTGCTAGTTCGCATAGATCTAATAATGTTGTGCTTATTGTTTGGGCGTCTCTGTTGCTTGTGTATAGAGCTTCGAATTTTTCGTTGTCGTTTGATAAATCTATATATTTTTGAACAACGGTGTCAGTTGATCCGATCCCAATGCTATATATTGAATAGTAGTTGTCGAGTGTTATGTTTGTATTGACAAAATTTGTATTTATATATTCGAAGTATTGCTTGGCAATAATTCTGACAATTGAGTTACACAGGACCATTGATTTTTTTGAGAACTTTTTGATAAAGTCTATTGTGCACGGGGTGTCGTAGTATCTAAAAATGCCATAAATTTTTGTCCTGCTGTCTTGAGATCCGATGCAAGGGTTGATGTCGATCCCGATTTGAAATCCGTCCAGAGCAGGGATATTGAAGTATGGAAATTTTATATATTTGTATGTTTTGTTGAATTCAACGTCGGATTCCTTAATGAAACATTGCCTTGTACAGTCGTCGATTTTGACTTCAAGGATCTCCTCGAATTGCTCGCTCTTGAGTGCTTCAATTATTTTGTCACAGATAGTTTCTTTTTTTTTGTTGAAGTACTCAGCTATACTGTGACCAAGTGATGATATGTCTTGATTTACAAAACATGATCCTGGTGAATTGTAGTAATTACCAAGCATTACCTCTGTTCCGTGGTCGAAAGAAATTGTCATGGCTGCCTCACTGTTTGGGTGTTGGAGGTGATGCTATCTGTTGCGTTTCTATAATAGGGCTGTTTACTATATATCTTCCGGGTAGTGATGGGGAATTAGCATTTTTTTCTGATATTGTTAGAAATGGAACATGATACTCCTCTTCGCCGCACTGAGAACATACTCCGAATATTGATAGGTATATGTGGTTAAAGGTCCCTGTCTTTGAAATATGCATAAAGCCAGATGATCTTGCTTTGGAGTCACTCGTGAGCACGACATTGACGCCAGAATCGTAATATAGAAACGAACTGTCGATGGTGCCTTCTGGCCACGGCCCCCTCCCAAAGGTAAATGTACCTGGTGCTGGTTGCCGGAGTATGCCGTTTAGTAGTATTTTATACCCGTTTCGGTAAACCTCGAATGTGCATTTTGATTGAGTAACCTTTAGCTGGACACCAGTTGAGTGGAATTTGTCAGGATCGAAGTCGTCTTGCACAGCGGTGGCTCCGTTATCATGCTGGAGATATTGATTTTTTTGACGAGATCGTTTTTTTTCTGAACAAGAGGTTAATAAATATTAATAAATCAGTCAATGAGAATTGGTGGATAATATATGCAAATTGATGTCGCCATCCTGGGAGCCGGAGCGTCGGGGCTGTGCTGCGCCATCGGCTGCGGCCGGCGCGGACGCTCCGTGGTCCTTGTCGACCACGGCAACAAGATCGCCCGCAAGGTGTTGGCGGCCGGCGGCGGCCGGGCCAATTGCACCAACATCGACATACGGCCTTCGGACTATGTTTGCGGCAATCCGCATTTCGTCAAGTCCGCCCTGGCCCGGCTCTCGCCCTGGGAATTCCTCGACTGGATTCACGGCGGCGGCGTGGCCACCCAGGAAGAGGACAACGGCAAGCATTTTTGCGTCGACGGCGCGATCCGTCTCGTGCGCTTCCTTGAAGCCGAAGCCAGGCAGGTTGGGGCGCGGTTCGTCACCGGCGCGACCATCCGCGAAGCGCGCAAGGACGGCGACGTGTTCGTGGTCGAAACCAGGGCCGGACCGGTGCGCGCCGCCTCGCTGGTCCTGGCCCTTGGCGGCAAATCCTGGCCGGGCATCGGGGCCACGGACTTCGGCTACACCCTGGCCCGGCGCTTCGGCCTTTCGATCACGCCGCTTTTGCCGGGCCTGACGCCGCTTCTGGCCGGCCCGGACCTGGCGGCGCTGTGCCGCGACCTGTCCGGCGTGTCCCTGCCCGTGACCATACGCGGCGCGGGCGAGGCGGCCGGGAGCCTGCTTTTCACCCACAAGGGCGTCTCCGGCCCGGCTGTTCTCGACGCTTCCATGTTCTGGCGCGAGGGGACGCTGTCCATCGATTTTCTGCCCGGGTGTGATGTCGAGGCCGCCCTGGCCGAGAACCCGCGCCTGGACGTGAAAAACGCCCTCGCCCGGCTGCTGCCCAAGCGTCTGGCCTTCGCCCTGGCCGACATGCTCTCGCTCACCGGTCCCGTGGCCGGGCTTTCGCCCAAAGCGCGCCGCGCCCTGGCCGACAAGCTCGCCGCCTTCCCCTTCACCCCGGCCCGGGCCGAAGGCTACGCCAAGGCCGAAGTCACCATCGGCGGCGTCGATACCGCCGCCATCTCCTCCAAAACCCTCGAAGCCGCGTCCGTGCCGGGCCTGTACGTCATCGGCGAACTCCTCGACGTCACCGGCCGCCTGGGCGGCTACAACCTCCACTGGGCCTACGCCTCGGGCTTCGCCGCCGGGGAGAAGGCGTAGGGGGGAGGTGAGGGGAGTGGAGAGAGGGTAGGGAGAGGGTGAGGGAGAGGGGATGGAGTGGGAGTGAAGAGGGGGATGCCTCCGGCGGCCGGNNGCCGGGGGGCTAAGCCCCCCGGACCCCTTGTATGGGGGGCGGGCGGTCGGGTGGTGCGGCGTCGGCGGGCGACAGGCCCGAGAGAATATGGGGGCTGGAATCTTCGGGTATCCCCAGGCGGAAGCCGCCCGGGGATACCCGAAAATCCCAGCCCCCAACTCGCCAGCGAAACGGGCTGATTTTGGCGCGATCAAAGCTTCGCGCTAAAATCAGCCCGTTTCGCATGTCTGGAGCGAGAGCGATATTAGAGCATGTGGGGGTCCAGGGGCCTCAGGCCCCTGGCGGGCGCGGGCAGAGCCCGCTCTTTGGCCTTTATTCGCTTTGCCCCACGTCAAACCCGATGTTGGCCAGCCCCGCTTTGTCGTTGTTCAGGGACGCGCCGGCGGTGGTCAGGTAGTCGCCGACCATGAGGCCGTCCGCGCCGCAGCGCAGGGGGGCGAGGTTGTCCCGGGTCGGCCCGAAGACCGTGGGCCGGCCGCCGCAGATGCGGATGTGCCGGTCGGGCAGCAGGCAGCGCAGCAGGATGACGATGCGGCGGGCTTCGTCGCGGGAGAGCACGGGTTGCGCTTCCAGGGGCGTGCCCGGGATGGGCGAGAGGAAATTGACGGGGATCGAAAATGCGCCGGCTTCGAGCAGGGTCAGCGCCAGATCGGCCCGGTCTTCCCAGGTTTCGCCCAGGCCGAAAAGCCCGCCGGAGCAGATGGGGATGCCCAGGCGGCGGCAGTCGGCCAGCACGGCCAGATTGTCGTCGAAGGTGCGGGTGGTGCAGATGTTCGGATAGTGGCGGCGCGAGGTTTCGAGGTTGTGGTGGTAGGCGGCCAGTCCGGCGGACTGCAAGCGCTCCAGGGCTTCGGCGTCAAGGACGCCGAAGGAGGCGTCGGCAGCCATGCCGGTGGCGGCGATGGCCGCGACGGCCTGGGCGGCGGCTTCGATTTCGGCTTCGGGCAGGGCCTTGCCCGAGGCGACGATGCCGAAACGGGCCACGCCGGCAGCCTGCATGGCGGCGGCGGCGGCGGCGATGTCGGCCGGCGGCAGGAAGGGGTGGACGGCGCTTTGGGAAACGTGGTGGCCGGACTGGGCGCAAAAGGCGCAGTTCTCGCCGCAGCGGCCGGATTTGGCGCTTATGATGGCGCAAAGCGAAGCCCGGTTGCCGACGCGGGCGCGGCGCACACTGTTGGCGGCCCGGGCCAGGGCGTCGAGGGCGGCTCCCTGAGCAGCGGGCAGTTCGACAAGCAGACGCTCCCGCAGGGCGTCGGCGAGAAATCCCCCGGCAAGCAGAGGGGCGGCGATGTCGTCGGCAAAGGCGGAAAATTGGGGCATAGTCTACCTCGGGAGACGGAAATAGCCCCGGCCGACGGTTTGGGCAAGGGGTGGCGCGGGAGGATTTTTGGCGCGACCATCTTGCTTTTTGGCGTCATTTCCAACAGAAACTAGTTTCAGGCTCCGGAATCGGCCCATGGCCGGCGCACGCATGGGGCGTCGTCAGTCCGGAAGTGGAAAGGAGGCTTTCGATGCATCGAAAATCGTTGTTGCGTTTGCTTGGCGGCCTGGTCTTGACGCTGCTTTTGGCCGTGCCGGCCCTGGCGGTGGAGTACGAGGTGCCGGTGGTGACCGGCGAGCATTGGATGAAGTCCACGCCCCAGGAGCGCAAAGCGTTTCTGGTGGGCGCGGCCACCATCATTGAGCTTGAGCAGGAAGTGCAAGGCGACACTCCGCCCAAGAAAACCACCATCGACGTCTGGTGCAAGGGCTTGGCTCCCTACTCCTTCGACCAGATGGTCACGGCCATCGACCAATGGTATGCCGCCAACCCGGACAAGGTCACCCGGCCGGTGGTGGAAGTGATGTGGTATGAACTGGCCAAGGGCAAGGCCGGAAAATCCTAACCCGCAGGGGGCATGAAATGAAGCGTGTCTATGCCGCGTGCGCGGTGTTGGCCCTTGTCGGCAGCCTTGGCTGCACCAATATGACGAAAACCCAGCAGGGAGCGCTGTCCGGCGCGGCCCTCGGAGCCGGCGCGGGCGCGGCCATAAGCGCCATTGCCGGCGGCAATGCCGGCATCGGCGCGGGCATCGGCGGCGCGCTCGGCGGCATTGCCGGCGGCCTTATCGGCCACCAGCAGGAACAGCGCGGCTATTAGACCGCGTTGCGGCCATTCGTGGTTATCGACCGGCGGCCCTGGGCCGCCGGTTTTGTTTTGCGCAGGCGTTAGGCGACAATTGTGCACCTGCCTAAACGTCTGCGCAATTATTTTCCCTGTTCCTGTTCCGAAAATATATTCCTCGGCTGACGGCAGAAAATATTCCCTAAAAATCAGTGGTATGCTAATGCTGTTGGAACTCGTCGTTCTGGCACGTTCCCTGCTTTTCGTCACGAAACCAGGATGCGCCGTCGTTCGCGGACGGCCCGTCCGCCCGGCCCTGCGTCACCGGGCCGGGAAGGAGGAGGAACATGCGACTGTGCAAGCGACCACTGCGTATTTGGGGGGGGTTGGCCGTCGTGGCCGCTGTTTTCTTGATTGCCGGGCCAAGGCTGCTCGGCGCGGCTCCGAGCGACAAAAACGCCGACGCCGCGCCGGGCCGGCAGCTCGCTCGCAGCGCGGTGACCGCCCCGGGGGCGCGCTGGACCACCTCGGACCATTCCAAGTACGAGGCGTTGCAAAAGGACTTCGCCAAGCCCGAGGAGGTCACGGCCGCTTGCCTGTCCTGCCACCAGATGGCCGGCGACCAGATCCAGCACACCATCCACTGGACCTGGATCTGCCCGGACTGCGGCGACGGCAAGTCCATGGGCAAGTACGGCAAGACCATCAACAACTTCTGCATCGCCGTTCCGTCCAACGAGCCGCGATGCACCTCCTGCCACATCGGCTACGGCTGGAAGGACAAGAAGTTCGATTTCGCCGACAAAAACCGCATTGACTGTCTGGTATGCCACGACACCACCCACACTTACCAGAAGTTCCCGACCAAGGCCGGCTATCCCGTGACCGAGCCGACGCTGTTCCCCGAGGACGGCAAGACCTATCTGCCGCCCGACTACAAGAAGATCACGGCCAAGGTCGGTCGGCCCGACCGGCTCAATTGCGGCGCCTGCCACTTCTACGGCGGCGGCGGCGACGGCGTGAAGCACGGCGACCTCGACAGCTCCATGGGGATGCCGAAAAAGTCGCTGGACGTGCACATGGACGCCGAGGGCCTCAACTTCAGCTGCCAGCGTTGCCACACCACCAAGGACCACCAGATCGCCGGGCGGCTCTACACTTCGCCGGCCGCGCCCGAGCGCATCAGCCTCACCGAGGCCGATCTGGCCTCCAAGATCGCCTGCGAATCCTGCCACGGCCAAAAGCCCCACAAGAACGACGCCAAGGCCAACGACCATGTGGACAAGGTGGCCTGCCAGTCCTGCCACATTCCGGAATTCGCCCGGGTGCTGCCCACCAAGATGACCTGGGACTGGTCCACGGCCGGGCAGATGAACGCCGAAGGCAAGCCGTTTAAGAAGGAAGGCCCCTACGGCAAGCCGGTCTACGATTCCAAGAAGGGCGATTTCACCTGGGAAAAGAACGTGGAGCCGGTCTATTACTGGTTCAACGGGGCCATGAGCAACATGCTCGTCACCGACAAGGTCGATCCGACCAAGATCGTCAGCGTCAATCATCCGGCCGGTTCGCCGTCCGACGGCAAGTCGCGCATCATGCCCTTTAAGCGCCACACCGGAAAGCAGCCCTTTGATCCGGTCAACGCCACCTTCGTTATCCCGCATCTGTTTGGTCCCAAGGATTCCGACGCCTACTGGGCGAGCTTCGATTGGAAGCGGGCCGTGGCTTCGGGCATGAAGTACGTGGATCTGCCGTTCTCGGGCGACGTCGGCTTCGTGGAGACGGAATACTTCTTCCCCATCACCCACATGGTCGCGCCCAAGGAGCGGGTGGTGGCCTGCGGCGAGTGCCACAACGCCGAGGGACGCCTCAAGGGCCTGCCGGGCGTGTACGTGCCGGGCCGCGACGTCCATGCCGGCGTCACCATGGTCGGCTGGGGCGCGGTGGCGGCGGCTGTTCTGGCCGTGGTCGCCCATGGCGTGGGCCGCATGGTTTCAAGCTCCAGGAGGAAGGGACAATGAGCGCGCAAGGCAACGGCAAGTTCTATCTCTACACCCGCTACGAGCGATTCTGGCACTGGCTGCAGGCGGCGCTGATCATCGCCCTGGCCGCCACCGGCTTCGAGGTCCACGGCAGCTTCACGCTGCTTGGCTACAAGCGAGCCGTCACTGTTCATTCGGCCCTGGGCATCACTTGGCTGGTGGCGTTCGCCTTCTTCGTCTTCTGGGTGGCCACCACGGGCGAGTGGAAGCAGTACGTGCCCACCACCAGGAAGATGTTCGAGGTCATGCGCTACTACGGCTACGGCATCTTCCAGGGCCAGCCCCATCCCTGCCCCAAGACGCCCGACGCCAAGCACAATCCGCTCCAGCGCCTGACCTATCTGGCGCTGGCGGCGGCCTTGCTGCCGTTTATGATGCTCACGGGCCTGCTGTATTGGCTGTATAACGATTGGGCCGCCCTGGGCCTGGGGGGCTTGAGCCTGTCGGCCGTGGCCGTGGCCCATCTGCTGGGGGCGTTCGCCATTTTGGCCTTCCTGGTGGTGCATGTGTACATGACGACCACCGGGCACACGCCCCTGGCCCATGTGAAGGCCATGTGCACGGGCTGGGAAGACGCCGAGGACGGCAAGCCCGAGGATTGGGAGAAGCGGACGGCGTAAAGGGATTGTTCCTCCATGTCTGCCGCGCCGCCGCCCGGAAAAGGGGACTCCGGGCGGCGGCGCTTTTGCGCGCGGTCTGGACATCGGCCGGGGCAGGAGCCAAAACAGGGCCGGCTTGCTTGTCCCACCCGATCCGTTCCATGAAGGAGGCCCGCCCATGACCAAGCTCTTCCTCGTCAAAGCTCTCTACAATCGTTGGGCCAATGCCCGCCTAGCCGCCGACATGGCCAAGCTTTCGCCCGAGCAGCTGACGGCCGTTAGCGCCGTCAATTTCGGCTCCATCCTGGCCATCGCCAACCATTTGCTCCTGGCCGACCGGCTGTGGCTTAATCGCTTCACCGGCCAGGGCGAGCCGGTGGCCTCGGTGGACGCCGTGCCCTATGCGACCCTTGCGGCTTTAACCGCCGCGCGCCATGTGGAAGAGGACCGGGCCATCGCCTTTGTTCAGCGGCTCGACCCCCAGCGTATGGGATCGGCGCTGGCCTACCGCACCACCGACGGCACGCCCATGGCCTTGCCCCTGGCGCTTTGCATCGACCATTTCTTCAACCACCAGACCCACCACCGGGGTCAGATCCACGGCCTGCTCGGCAGCCACGGCATCAAGGCGGCCGACATCGACCTGCTGGGCTTCGAGCGCGAGACCAGCGCCTACGCCAATTTGCTCTAGCGCCTTACCCGTTACCCAGGCGGGGTGTTCAAAAGGGCGCGGCCCCTTTGGCCGCCGGAGCAAACGCCATCCAGACGGTCTCTTTGGCTTTCCAGCCGACAAAGGGCCCCCCGCCGAACCCCTTTAAACCTTTCCCCATTCGGGGGGTCCGGGGGCCTCAGGCCCCCGGCCGCCGGAGGCATCTTCCCTCTTTCTCCTCTTTCGCCTCATCCCTTTCTTCCCTTACCTCCCCCTGACGCGCAATCGACGCGTTGTCGCCGTCTGGCTCACGTCCGGGCGGGGTATTGGGACAGCCTATGTGGGCACTGTTTTTTCAGGGAGCGACCATTGGCGCGATCATCGCCATGCCGTTTGGGCCTGTGGGCATGTTGTGTCTGGGGCGGGCCATGTCGCGGGGCTTGCGGGCCGGGCTGGCTTCGGGGTCGGGGGCGGCGGCGGCGGACGCCTTGTACGGGGCCGTGGCCGCCTATGGGTTGACGGCGGTGTCGGATTTTCTGTCTGCCCATGCCGTGTGGTGCCAGGGGGTGGGCGGACTATTTCTGGTCGCCATGGGGTGGCGGCTTTTGCGCTCGGCTCCGGCGGCGCGCCCCGAGGACCGGGCCGGGGGCGGCCATGTCCGGGCGTTTGTCTCGATGTTTGCGCTCACCCTGGCCAATCCCATGACCCTGGCCGGCTTTGCCGCCATTTTCGCCGGTTTCGGGCTGGGCCGGGCCGAGGCCGGGGTCGGGGACGCGGCGGCGGTGACGGCCGGGGTGTTTTGCGGCTCCATGGCCTGGTGGGTGGTCATTGCTCTTGGCGGCAAAATGCTGCGTCGCCGGTTGTTGGATCGTCTGACGGCCATCCGCAAGGTGTTTGGCGGGCTGGTGACGGCTTTTGGGCTGTGGGCGCTGTGGTATGCGGCCACGCATCCGGTCGGCGGCGGCGCTCCGGGCGCGCTGCCCTGAGAGTGGGCGGGCGATACTAGGGGCGCAGGGCGAGCCAGGTTTCCAGGGTGCTTACAAGGCGCGATTTGGGGATGGGCTTGACCTGGAAGTCGTCGCAGCCGGCCTGGAAGCTGCGCAGGCGGTGTTCCTCAAAGGCGTGGGCGGTCAGTGCCACCACCGGAGTGCGCGGCCGGCCGAGTTCCTTTTCCTGTTGGCGCAGGGCTTCGGTGGTCTGGTAGCCGTCCATGCCGGGCATTTCGACGTCCATGAGGATGACGTCGAAAGGCGCGTCGGCCAGGGCGGCCAGGGCGGCCTGGCCGCTGGGGGCCCAGGTGAGGCGAAAGGGCGTGTCTTCGAGCATGAGCCGCATGACTTCGGCGTTGGTGGCGCTGTCCTCGACGAGGAGCACCGAACCGCCGCCGGAATGGTTGACCGGGATGGCGGATTTGTGGGCGGAGTCGCGCGGCAGGGGCGCGGGACGCAGGGGCAGGCTGAGGGTGAAGGTGGAGCCTTGGCCGGGAGCGCTTTCCACCGCGATGCGGCCGCCCATGAGTTCGGCGAGTTTTTTGCAGATGGCCAGCCCAAGGCCCACGCCGCCGAACTGGCGGTTGGCCGAGGCGTTTATTTGGGTGAAGCGGTCGAAAATGACGGCCTGCTTGTCGGCGGGGATGCCGATGCCGGTGTCGCGCACGGCCAGACGCAGGCGCGGGCCGTCCGCGAGGGAAGGGGTGCTGGCGACTTCCAGGACCACGTGGCCCTGCTGGGTGAACTTGATGGCGTTGCCCAGGAGGTTGACGAGGATTTGCCGGATGCGGTCCGGGCAGCAGAACAGGCGCGGCGGCAGATCGCTTTGGATTTCCAGGCGCAGCTCCAGGCCCTTGCGGTCGGCGTCGGGGCGCATCATGTCGGCGAGCTGGGTGGCCAGCTCGACGATGTCGCAGGATTTTTCCTCGATGACCATGCCGCCGGCCTCGATCTGGGACAGGTCGAGGATATCGTTGAGCAGGCCGAGCAGGCCGGCCCCGGCCAGTTCGATGGACTTGACGGCATGGGTCTGGTCGCTGGTGAGCGAGGTGCCGGCGAGCACGTCGACCATGCCGAGGATGGTGTTCATGGGCGTGCGGATTTCGTGGCTCATGGTGGAGAGGAATTCGCTCTTGGCCCTGTTGGCGGATTCGGCGGCTTCCTTGGAGCGTCGCAGGGCCTGTTCCATGGCCTTGCGTTCGGTGATGTCCACGAGCACGGACAGAATGCAGGGTTCGCCGTAGGCGTGGTTGGCCACGGCGGAATAGAGCACGGTGACGGTGGAGCCGTTTTTGTGGCGCAGTTCGAGTTCCTTGCCGAAGATGGAACCGGCCCGGGCCATTTCGGCCAGCAGCGCCTCGCGTTCCTCGGCTCGCCGCCACAGGCCGACTTCGTGGGCGGTGCGGCCGATGACTTCGGATTTGACGTGGCCGAACATGCGGGCTCCGGTCTCGTTGACGTCCACGATGCGGCCGTCGCGCCGGGTGGTGATGGAGATGCCCACGGGGGTGAAACGGAAGATTTTGGCGAGCTGGTCCTGGCTTTCGCGCAGGGCCTCCTCGTCGCGCTTGCGGCGGGTGACGTCGGTGTGGGTGCCGGCCATGCGGATGACCACGCCGCGTTCGTCCTTGAGGCTGGCTCCCCGGCCGAGAATCCAGCGGTAGGCGCCGTCCTTGTGGCGCATGCGGTATTCCACGGCGAAATTGTCCACCTCGCCGTCGGCGCAACGTTTGTTGGCGCGGATGACGTTTTCGGCGTCGTCGGGATGGATGCGTTTGGTCCATTCATCGAGGAGGTTTTGCACCTCGTCGGCGTTGTAGCCGAGAATTTCGAGATACCGTGGAGAATAGTAGACGATGTTGGTGCGCAGATCCCAGTCCCATATGCCGTCGTTGGCTCCTTTGGCGACCAGGGTGTAGCGGGCCTCGCTGGCGCGCAGGGCTTCCTCGATGCGCTTGCGCTCGGTGATGTCGTTGCCGATGCACAGGATTTCGCTCACGCCGCCCGTGGCGGCGCGCAGGCCCCGCAATGACCAGGCGATCCAGGCGAGTTCGCCGCTTTTGCGCCTGTGCTGGCGGGTCAGGGACACCGCGTTTTCCGGGGATTGGGCCAGGGCGGTCAGGGTGTGCGGCCAGGAGGCGGCGTCGTCGCTGTCGTCGGCCCCGGGGGCGTCGGCCACGTCGATGAGGGCGCCGATTTCCCGGCCGATCATTTCCTCCAGGGAAAACCCGAAGAACT
The DNA here is from genome assembly GCA_002482565.1 of Solidesulfovibrio magneticus. Lineage (GTDB taxonomy): Bacteria > Desulfobacterota > Desulfovibrionia > Desulfovibrionales > Desulfovibrionaceae > Solidesulfovibrio > Solidesulfovibrio magneticus_B. Next base: position 12,180 of record DLGG01000168.1, on the reverse strand, counting down.
CCAGACCGAAGGCATTGCAAAAGGCCACCCGGCCCTGGTGATCCAGGCGCAGGATGACGCTGGCGGCGCTCTGAACGAGTTCGCGGTGGCGTTCCTCGCTTTGTCCCACGGCCATCAACAGCTGATCCAGGCGCGAGGACTGGCGGCGCACGGTGCGCCGCAGCACGGCGTTAATGGCCACGAGCACGGCCACGGCCGCCGCCACCACGGCCAGGGCCCACAGGGCGTAGCGCATGGTGGAGGAGGGAAAAAGCGCCGACCCGCGCCATTTACGATCAATTTCCTCGTATTGCTCCGGGGTGATGCGGGCAAAACCGTCTTCCACGAGCTGGAGCAGGGCTTCGTTGCCCTTGCGCACGGCCCGGTGGAACTCGCCCTGGTAGAGGGTAAAGGCCAAGCGGAAGTCGTTTTCCAGGCCGTACTTGTAGAGGTAGTACAGGGCCGGGGGCTTATCGACGCAAAAGACCTTGACCCGGGCGTCGCGGGCGGCCTGGACCACGCCTTCGTAGCCGTCGAAGGCGGCCAGGGGCAGGACGCCCCGGCTGGACAGGTAGTCCACGCTGGCGTCGCCGCGTTTGACGCCCACGGTAAATCCCCGCAACGTGTCGAGGTCCTTGATGCCGCTTAAGTCCTTATGGACGAAGATCGGCACTTCTATGGTAGCGTAGGGCTTGGAGAAACTGTAGATTTTTTCGCGCTCGGGATTGCGGAACAAGGTGTCGATGACATCGGCGCGGCCTTGCAGCATTTCATTCTGGGCGGCGTTCCAGCCCATGGGGCGCAGATTGACGGGCACGCCCGTCACCTTTTCCCAAAGCTTCCAGTAATCAATGAGGATACCCGTGGTTTCTCCCTCGGGCGTGGTGATGGCGTAGGGCGGATAATCCTGATCCAGGACTACGGTGATGGCTTTGGCCTGGGTCTGAGTGTCGGCCTGGGCGGCTTTGGACTCCCCGCCGGCAGAAGGCAGCAGCAGGGCGCACAGCAATACGAGGAGCGTCGGCAGACCGAAGCGGAGCTTGGCCGTGTCGCGCCTGGAGGGCAGAGGAGTTGTCACGAGCGAACCGCCAGGAGCTGTTTGCCTGTTGTGGTGGCGGACCAATGGTCCAAAGCGGCCCTTTCGGGCGAAAACGTCAGGACGGATTCGTATTGCATTGCTGATGGTGTCGTTTTTGACAACTCCGCTTCCAACATAAGCCAATCCGCGCGAGGCAGCAATGGGGGGAAGGGTTGCCTTGGCAAGATTTCCTGATGGGCGGGGGGCAGAGGGCGTTTGGGGGCTTGGTTCTATTTTTTCTAGACTGGCCTTGCCTGGCATATGTCCGGCATTTATCAATTGCCCGCTTCCCGCTCCAGCGGCCCCAGGGGGCGGCCTTCTTCCAGGCGCAGGATAAAACGCGCGCCGAAGCCTTGCCGGTTGTCGGTCAGGCGCACGACCTGGGGGATGAAGGCATGGGGCCGCACGCGGGCCATTTTGGCGGCGCTCTCGCCGGGCGTTTCCAGCAGGGCCTTGGCAAAGGGGAATTTGGCGCAGTAGACGGCCGCGGCCCGGGCCATGGCTATGACGCCTTCGACGGGTTCGACCCGCCCTTCCAGTTGCAGTCCGTGGATGTCGCGCCAGGAGGCGACCACTGGATGGATGGTCGCGGCGCAGGCCGGGTTGGCGGCCAGGTTGCGGCAATGGCGGCTCCCTGGCGACGAGAAAAAGAGAAGCTTCCAGCCGTCGGCGACGAAATAGACGTCGCTGGCCCAGGGGCGGCCCTGCGCGCAGGTGGCCAGGGTCATGGCCGCCACTTCGGCGAAAAGCGCCCGAACGGCGGCCTTGAAAGCCTCGGGGGTCACCGCCCGCCCCAGCGCCGGAACAGGTCGTGGGGGATGGCGAACTGGTCGAGGATCTTGCCCACCGTCTGATCCACCACGTCCATGATGGTTTGCGGGGCGTGGTAAAACGACGGCATGGGCGGCAGGATGACCGCCCCCGTCTCGGCCAGGGCAGCCATGTGGCGCAGATGCCCCAGGTGCAGGGGCGTTTCGCGGGGAACGACGACGAGCTTGCGGCGCTCCTTGAGGGTCACGTCGGCGGCGCGGGTCAGCAGATTGTCGTTTAAGGACAAGGCGATCTGGGCCAGGCTTTTCATGGAGCAGGGGGCCACGACCATGCCCTCGGCCCCAAAGGAGCCGCTGGACACGGCGGCGGCCAGATCGGCCGGATCGTGGTTGACGTCGGCCAGGGCGGCCAGGTCAGCCGGGGTCTTGTCCGTTTCCAGGCCCAGGGTGACGGCCGCGCCGGCCGAGAGGATGAGATGGGTCTCCACGTCCGCGACGCCGCCCAGGACTTCGAGCAGGCGGACGCCGTAGATAACGCCGCTGGCCCCGGAAATGCCGATGATGATGCGTTTCATGGTGTTTCCTTACGGGGCGCGGGCCGGATGCACAAGACTGAGGAACTGGCGCGGGATACGCCGCGAGGCTTTACTGTCGCGGCGACGGGCCGCTCTCCCGCCGCGATCTGCGGTCTGGGAGGCGGCCCGGCTAGTGTCGCGTCTGCGAAAAGCGCGTATGGTGTTTTGTAGTCAACGAGCTAAAACCATTTATTTTCTTAAAAAATACTATCGTATTTTTTAAGGGACGCGACACTAGACGTTGCGGCCACGTTTGCGCCCGGCCGGGCGAGGGCTACTTCCCGTCCTTGCCCTTTTCGTAGACGAAGCAGGCGTCGGCAAAGGTGTAGGGATAGTCCGGCCGGCGGTCGGCCACCCGGCCGAGTTTGGGGCGCAGGTTGCCGAAGGCCCGGTAAATGAGCGGATAGGGCTGGCCGTGGAAGTGTTTGAGGATGTCACGCCACATGCGCGGCGCTTCCTTGATATAGGCGGCCATGGCCTCGGTGAGCGCCTCCTCGCTCAGGGGCGCGACCGGGCCGGGGTCGCCCAGGGGGTCGGACACGGCGCATTTCTCGAAACTGAACAGGTCGATGTTGCCGACGATGGGGATGGTGCAGTCAAAGCCCGCCTTGGGCGTGTGCACGGGCGGATGGTTGGTCTGGGCGAGCGGGTCGAGCGGCAGGATGTTGAGGTCCGGGATGACGACCGTGTCCACTTGCGGATTGTAGCGCCAGGCTTGGGCCCATTTGACCTGATCGTCGTCGAAGATGTCGATGTCCTCGTCAAAGACGTAGGCCAGCTTGGGGAACCACTGGCGCGAGCAGGTGAGCATGAGCCCGAGGGTCTGCTTGGCGTCGCCGCCGCCGCGCACCTTGATGCGGGCGTAGACGATGTTGTGGCTGCCGCCGTAGGGGGCGTGGACGTCGAGGACCTGGATGCCGGCGTTGACCAGGGCGGTGTAAATGTCCGCTTCAATGGTCGGGTCGAAGATCATGAGGTCGGTGCGGCCGGGATGCAGGCCGCCGATGGTGGCGTACTGGTAGATGCCGCCCTTGCGATAGGTGATGCAGTCCACCACGAAACGGCAGTTGGCCGGCAGACCCGAGCCGTAGGTGCCGGTGTATTCGCCGTAGGGGCCTTCGTCGTAGACCCAGCCTTCCGACGTCATCATGCGGCCCTCGATGACGATCTCGGCGTTGGCCGGCACGGTGAGGTCGTTTGTTTCGCAGCGCACCACCTTGGCCGGCTCCCCGTAAAAGCCGCCGAGAATATCCCAGTCGTCCACGCTGGGGAACGAGTACATGGAGGCGATCTTGTCCAGCGTCGGCCCGCCGATGACCACGGCCACGGGCATGTCCTGGCCGCGGGCCTGGTATTTCTTGGCCAGGATGCGGCCGTTGTGGGAATCGTTGCGCATGTCCACGTTGGTTTCGTTTTTCGACCGGTACATGAACCGGTAGATGCCCCAGTTGATGAGCCCGGTGTCCGGGTCGCGCGAGACCACGTTGGTGTCCTGAATAAAGGCGTGGCCGTCGTAGGGGTGGTAGAGAAAGAGCGGAAACCGGGTGATGTCCACGTCGTCGCCCTTAAGGATCACTTCCTTGCAGGGCGCGGTGTCCACCATGACCGGTTTTTCCCGGCGGATGGTCAGGCCGGCGATGGTCTGGCCGAGCTTTCGCGGGTCGCACTTCATGGCGTGGGCGTACTGCTCGCGGGTGCAGTAGGCCCCGGCCAGGAACTGAAACTCGCAGTCCTTGACCTTTTCCACCAGCACGGCCTTGTCCGGGTGGGCCTCCATGATGGCGGGCAGCTCGTCCACCCGCTTTTCGTCGGTGATGCGGGCCAGCTGGCCGATGGACTCCAGTTCGGCGACAAAAGACGCGAGATCCTGCTGGGGCATGGCGGTCTCCATGGCGCGACCGCGCCGCCGGGAGAGGACGGCGCGGGAAAAGGTGGCGACGTCGGGGCTTCAGTGTTGGCTGCCGGACCAACGGCGGAACAGATCGTGGGGGATGGCGAACTGATCGAGAATCTTGCCGACCGTCTGGTCCACCACGTCCATGATGGTTTGCGGGCCGTGGTAGAAGGACGGGGCCGGCGGCAGGATGACCGCCCCCATTTCGGCCAGGGCGGCCATGTGGCGCAGATGCCCCAGATGCAGGGGCGTTTCGCGGGGCACGATGACGAGCTTGCGACGCTCTTTGAGCGTCACGTCGGCGGCGCGCGTCAGCAGGTTGTCGTTTAAGGACAGGGCGATCTGGGCCAGGCTTTTCATGGAGCAGGGGGCCACGACCATGCCGTCGGTGGCGAAGGAGCCGCTGGAAATGGCGGCGGCCAGATTGTCGTGGGCGTGGCTGACGCCGGCCAGGGCGGCCACGGATTCGGGGGTGTGCTTGGTTTCCAGGGCCAGGGTCACGGCCGCGCCTTTGCTCAGGATAAGATGGGTTTCGACGTCCGGGGCGTGGCGCAGGACTTCCAGGAGCCGGATGCCGTAAACGACGCCGCTGGCTCCGGAAATGCCGACGATGAGGCGTTTCATGGCGGTTCCCTTTTTCGCGTGCTGCGGTTGCCGGCCGCGGGGCGGCCGGGCGTGGGGGCTTATTGTGCCTGGTATCCGGTCGCCTGCGGCCCGGGTGGGCTCCGGACCGCAGGACGCCGGCCTTGGCGGGAGCGCCCGGCCGGCTGCCGGGACGCTCCCGCCAAGCATCATTCGTCGGTGTTGAACTTGTCGCGCAGGGGGAAGCCTTCGGGATATTCCACCTGGCCGGTCTGCTCGTTGTAGCGCACCACGCCCTTGCGCGGCACGCCGGCGGTGGGGCCGCCCACGGTGTCGGTATCGACCAGCACGGCGGTGCGGATGCCGTTTAAAAGCCAGTCGCCGGCCACGGCCCGGTCAGCGCACTTGGTCCATTCCTCGCACCAGTCGCCCAGGTCGTAGCCGTACCACTTCCAGCGCGGGGCGATTTTGGGCAGCCCGGCCTTTTCCCACAGCTCCCGGGCCTCTTCCATGATCTCCTTGGTCGGCAGGGCCACCGGCGGCATGGCGTAGTGCATGGTGGCGTCGATCATGATCTTGGCTTCCCATTCCCGGTCGCGCAGCTTGGGGGCGTGGCCGTTGGCCTGGTAGTCCTCGATTTTCACCGACTTCATGAGGTCGGTGCGGTAGGCGATGGCCCACAGCACTTCCTCGACGTTGTTGGGGTTGATGTCCTCATCGACCGCCACGGTGATCTTGCCCACCGAGCGCATAAACGCGCTGGCGCCGGTGAGCGCCCGCCAGACCTCGGTGCGCGGGGTGTTTTTTTCCAGCACGATGACCGTCAGGCGCGAGACGCCGATCATGGGGCCGTGCAGGGCCACGTCCTTGACCTGGCGCACGTAGAGCGTGTTTTTGAGGTGATTGAGCATCACCGCGCTGTAGTTGAGCTGCTTGATGACGCCGGATTCCGATGGGGCCATTTGCGAGATCATGGAGGTGATGGTCGCTTTCTTGCGCCGGGTGATGGCCGTGACCTCGATGGAGTGGTTGTATTCCTCCACGCTCATGTTGCCGTAGGATTCGCCGAAGGGCGCTTCCATTTCGAGCTTTGTCGGGTCGATCCAGCCCTCGATGATGATCTGGGCGTCGGCCGGGGCCATGAGCGGCACGGTCTTGCAGGCCACCTTGCGGTAGGGCACGCCGGCCAGGCCGCCGGCCACGTCGAGGTCGTTTAGATGCTCGGGGGTCTTCTGGGGGCCGATGACCTGCAGCATGGGCGGCGCGCCGACAATGAGCGCCACCGGCATCTTCTCGCCGCGCTCCTTGTATTTGACCCAGTTGTTGTGGGCCCCGCCGTTGGTCTGGATGAGCCACATGGCGGTCATGCGGTCGGAGGCCTTGAGGCTGCATCGGTTCTGGCTGATGTTTTCCACGCCCGTGTCCAGGTCCTTGGTGATCCACAGCCCGGCCGAGAAATACGGGGCCGTATCCCAGCCCGGGGTGTTGTTGGGCACGGGCAGGCCGGCCAGGCCCTTGCCCTCGCCGCCCTTGAGGGCGTCGCCGGTGATGACGACTTCATGGACCGGCGCTTCCTCGGAGGGAATCTCCACGGCCGCAACCGGTTTCTCAAAGGCCTGGACCCATTTGGCGAAGATCTTCTGGGACAGGGCGGTGAGATCGTCGCCGGCGTCATCAATGCCAAGCGAGGCCGCGTAGATGGCCGGCGAACCGGCCGTGCCGCCCACCATCACGTCGCAGTCGCCCTGATACGAATGGCCCTTGCTGTCGGTGACGTTGGTGAAAAGGAAGGCACGCTTGGGGTTGTTGGCCACCACCGTGCCCACGTCGCCGACATAGCCCCAGCGCACGAAGGGATGGAGGTGACGATCCTTGTTGATGGGATCGTTTATGGTCCACAGCAGGCCGGCCTTGTCGAGCTTTTCGAGATGGGCATTGAGGTCGTCGTACTGGCGCGGAAAACCCTTTTGCATGGATCGCTCCGTGATCGCCCCGGCGGACCGCGCCGGGGGTTGGAATTGCCTATGCTAACTGGTTGGTTAAAATAATAGCCGGATGCCGCCCGCGACGGGGAAGCGCCCGGGGAACGGCTATTTTTCGGTCAGGACAATGCCCCGGGCCGGGTCTTGCGGTTCGGCCGTGGCGCTGCGGTTGGCGGCTGAGCGGCGGCCGTTGGCCAGCCAGTCGCCGTCGGTGGCGCGCTTGGCGCAGGCGTCCCATTCGGCGCACCAATCGCCCAGGCTGTAGCCGCTCCAGGGCGTCTCCGGGGTCAGTTCCGGGAGTTTCAACTCCTCCCATATGGTCCTGGCCCGTTCCATGAATTCGGCCTTGGGCAGGGCCACCGGCGGGAATACGCCCTTGGCCGTGGCGTCGACGAGCATGGTGGAATCGACCTGATGGCCGGGCAGCTCCGGGCCGTGGCCCTTGCCGCGATGGGGAATAATGACGACGTCGGCCACGGGGTTGGAGCGGTAGGCCATGGCCCACAGCACCTGATCGGTGTTTCGCGGGTCGATGTCCTCGTCGATGGCCACGCAGAATTTGCCGATGGCCGGGGTGAAGGAGGCCGCGCCGTTAAGCGCCCGCCACACCTCGGTGTTGGGCGTGCCGTTGGCGATGGTGATAAACAGAAACCGCCGCAGGTTGGTCAGCGGCTCGTGCATGGTCACCCGGGTGACGCCCTTGATGCTCAGCGTATCGCGCAGGTGGTTCAAATAGAGCGGCTCGTAGGCGACCTTTTTGATCACGCTCGATTCGCAGGGCGTCACTTGGGAGATGATGGAGGCGACGGTGTAGTGCTTGCGCCGGGTGATGGCCGTGACGGTCATGGAGAAGTTGTATTCTTCCAGGGCCATGTAGCCGTGGGATTCGCCAAAGGGGCCTTCGGGCTCCAGGGCGTCGGTGTCGATGAAACCCTCGATGATGACCTGGGCCGCAGCGGGCACGAGGAGATCGACGGTCTTGCAGCGCACCACCTCGATGGGGCAGCCGGCCAGCCCGCCGGCCACGGTCAATTCGTCGCAGTCCAGCGGCAGCTTCTGCGGCCCGGTGTAGGCCACGACCGGCGGCGCGCCGATGACCACGGCCACGGGCATCTTCTCGCCCTTGGCCTTGTATTTGCGCCAGTGGACGCCGCCGCCGGCCAAGGTCGCGCGTTCCATCATGACGGCCAGCCGGTTGGAGGCCTTGAGGTTGCCCCGGTACAGGCCCAGGTTCTGGATGCCGGACTGCGGGTCGCGGGTGGCCCACAGGGCGGCGGTCAGGTACGGGGCGGTGTCGTAGCCCGGGGTGGAAATGGGGATAGGCAGGGCGTCCAGGCCCTTGCCTTCGCCCAAAAGCTCGTCGCCGGTTGTGACCACTTCCTGACAAGGGGCGTCGGCGACTTCCTTGGGCGCGACGGGGCGGGCCATGGCGTCCAGCCAGGCCTGGCCGATGTTCTCGACCTTGCGGCCCAGGCCCAGGGCGTAGACCTCGGGGGTGGCCGCGAAAACGCCGATGGCCACCCGGGCGTCGGGATAGCGGCGGCCCTTGGCGTCGGTGGGATTGGTGAAGAGAAAGGCCTTGCGCCGGTGTTCGGGGATGCCGCCCCGGTACTGCCAGCGCACCAGCGGGTGCATTTCCCGATCCTTGTCGATGAGGCGGTCGATGGTGTGGAGCAGGCCGGCGGCGGCCAGTTTGTCGAGTTGGGCGTCGAGATCGTCGTAACCGGCGGGTTGTTGCGTCATGGGCGGCACTCCAAAGGCTTGCGGCGCGGGCCGGGGTTGTCCCGCCAAAAGACGGGCGCTTGAGTATGGAATGGTATTAACACTAACCGGTTGGTTAGCGTCAAGAGAAGAGATGGTGACGATGGGAATGGCCGGGAGGCGGGACCGGGCGCGTCTCCGACGGGGAAGCAGACGCCATGCTGTTTTTCTTTTCTCGACGTCGAACAGTGATGTGGATAAGGAGCGGTGTTTGTGGTCCTTGGTCAGCGCGCGGGGTGTTGCGTCGATAGGCTGTGTGCAGATAGCGGCTTATGGTGGAGGTGCAATCGACGCACGGGGACTGAATTCGGTGCCCCTTTGTCCGGGGGAATACAGATGGTGGTGGGTATGACAGCGAATGGGACGAGTATAGTCGATGTATTGACGCGCATTTTTGTTGCCGCAAAAAAAAGAATAGTCGTATATTTTACATTTTTCTTTGTTGTCTGGCCGCTGATGACGATCATTTTTTCAGTCAATTCAGTGTTGCATTTGCCATATTACAGCCTTTCATTCTTCCAGGCAGTCGCAGGCGTTCTGGGTGGCGGCGTGCTGCTTGCCGGAGATTCGCTGGTCGCGGCCTGTCTGTGTCTGGCCGGAAGCCTGTTGTTGTTTTCGACGTTATCGGTTTTTGGAGTATTGGCCGAGTCGGATTCCAGACAGGCTTTGGCAATGGAATTGGTTTTGCTTCTTGGTTCCTTGGTGTTTGCGGTCGTGCTTTTTTATCCGTCCGCCCTGGCCGGCAGCCTTTTTGTCCCGTTGCAGTCCTTGCCGGTCTGGGCGTTGCTGCTGTTGGCGTTGCTGCTTGTCGCGGTGTTGAGCGCCTGTCGGGGAAGGCCCGGTAAAAGGCTCGTGGTCGGTTTGTGCGTCCTGGCCGCCGGATTTGTGCTCCCTGGCCTGACTCTCGTACGCAATTTGTCGATGCCGTCTCTTTCCGCATCGCCCCCCGTGGTGCTTTTGGGGCTTGATTCTATTTCGCTTCGTGACGACGTTTCTTATCTTCGGGACTGGACAATCGCTAATGGAGGGGAATGGCACACCAATGTCGTGAGTCCTGGGTTGTTGACGAATGCCGTGTGGTCAAGTCTTGTAATGCAAAAGCCTGTACGGGAGCACGGTATCTTTCATACGTTTCAAGGTGTAGACGATCCGAAGCAATGTATCCTGGTTCATTCAGCTCAGGAACAGGGATATTTTACGGCAGCTTTTTTTTCAGACCAGTTTACCTGTTGGACCGGAAGCGATTGTCGGTTCGACAGGGACCGTAGCGGACCCAGGGGGTGGCGGCAGATGGCGACAGCGCTTTATGCCAACAACAGTCTGTTGTTGCCGCTTGTACGACCGTTGCTCCCGATAATGCCCTGGTCGCCGGGTCCGCCCAACCAAGCCGGTACGTTCGCCTACAGCCTCAGGCGCGAACTCAACGAAATTTTTACCCAGTCGTCTGATGGCGGAAAGACGATGGTGTTTGGGCACTCCACCTATTTGCATATTCCCTGCTATCCGAGCCTGTTTAGCCTGTCCGATGGAGAACTGTGGCGCGTTCTTACTGCTGCGGTGTCACGAGTCCAGGACCGAAGTTTCGATTGGCAGGATTATGTGCGTCCTGACGATGCGTTGCTGGTGCGCCAATGGAAAGTGCGACATCTTCAGGAAACAGTTGCCGGCGTCATTGAGCAAACCGGCTTTTTGGAGCAAGGCGGCAAACTGGTGCTTTTTTCTGACCACGGGGACAGATTGGGCTTGGGCCAGCAAACATTTAAAGAATCTCGCTTCTGGAACGTCCTTTTCGCGACGTTTAATCTGCCAGCATATGAGCGCGTCAAGCCCGTATCTCTCATCGACTGCGGAGCCATACTCGGGTTGACGACTTCACAACCGTTTGCTCCCATTGTGGAGTATGCCATGGGCAACAGTGCAGAGTGGCAGGCTCTCGGACAAACCGCCGTTGTCGGCTGGGATGGCTCAGTAAATCTTGACAAGGCTATCCTGGCTTCCATCGTCCAACGCCTGGACAGCTGTCGGCCGTTGTTGCCCCCCGCAGCCAGGGAGTAGGCACGGATAGGCCTGTTACGGCTCCTTACCGCCGGATCATCAGACGTCGGGACAAGTGGACCGGCAGCGCCTTGGGTCGTTTGGCGGACGGGCCGTCTCGTGTCTATCCGTTTTGCATCGTGGGTTGGGCAAGCGGAGGGGAATTGCCATCGCTTGGCTCGGTCTCCAGGGCCGCAATCACCACACTGTCCAAAAACGCCGCGATGTCGAGGACGCTCGGCATGGGGGGCGGCTGATCTTTGTCCAGGGTTTCGGCCAGCCGAGTGCGGAAGGGGGCGTTTATGGTGCTGACGAGCAGGCTGCCGGCCAGGAGCATCTGGAGCACGGCCGTGTCCACGGGGCGCAGGCGTCCCGAGGCCACGCCCTGGCGGACGAAGCGGTCGGTGACGCCGTGGATGCGGGCATAGATGGCCAGCAGTTCCGGCGAGGTGCGCCGGGAGCCGCCGGCCAGTTCATGGGCAATGGTGCGCGGGGCGTTGGCATTGCCGGAGAACCCTTCGGCATGGATGCGGATGACCCCGCGCAGCCCCTCGATGGGGTCGCGGCAATCGGCCAGCTCGCGCTCCAGGCGGTCGGCGAAATAGGCGAAGTGGCGGGTGAGCACCACGTCGTAGAGCTTTTCCTTGTCGCCGATGTGGTAATAGATGGTGGCCTTGTTGACCCCGGCGGCGGCGGCGATTTCCTCCATGCGCGTGCCGGCGAAGCAGTTGGCGGCAAAAAGGGATTCCGCGGCGTCGAGGATGCGGCGCACGGTGTCGGACTCGTAGTCGATGACCGTGCGGCGGCCGTTTTCGAGGAGATTTTTTTTGCTGGGGCGGGCCATGGGTTATCCAAGGAAGGCAATGCTTGGTCCCCGGGACCACCGGTCCCGGGGACGCAAGTCCCATTCCCCCGAAAACCGGCCTCGGTCAAGAGCCAATGGGCGAGGGGGTGAAAAAACGCAGCCGCAGGGCGTTGGTGACCACCGTAAAGGAACTCAGCGCCATGGCCGTGCCGGCGATCATGGGGTTTAACGTCGGGCCGCCGAAAACATGCAGCACGCCGGCCGCCACCGGGATGCCGATCACGTTGAAGGCAAAGGCCCAGAAGAGGTTTTGCTTGATATTGGCGATGACGGCCCGGGACAGCTCCAGGGCCGCCGGCACGCCGGCCAGGTCGTTGCGCATGAGCACCACGTCGCAGGACTCCACGGCCACGTCGATGCCCGAGCCCATGGCCACGCCGAGATCGGCCCGGGCCAGGGCCGGGGCGTCGTTTATGCCGTCGCCGACCATGGCCACCTTGCGCCCGGCCGCCTGCAAGGCCGCGACCTCGGCCTGCTTGCGTTCGGGCAGCACCCGGGCGATCACGTTGGTGATCCCCAGGCTTTGGGCTACGGCCCGGGCCGTGGCTTCATGGTCGCCGGTCAGCATGACCACCTGCAAGCCGCGCTTCATGAGCGCCGCCGCCACGGCGGCCGCTTCCGGGCGCGGGGCGTCGGCCACGGCCAAGACGGCCGCCGCCG
>DLGG01000040.1 GCA_002482565.1 Solidesulfovibrio magneticus | reverse complement strand
GCCAATCGGCCGGGGCCTGGGCCGCGTTGTCGCCGGCCGGGCAGACCCGGGCCACGGGCCGTCCGCCGCGCGTGACCAATACGGTTTCGCCCCGGGACACCTGGTCGAAAATGGCGAAAAGGTTTTTGCGCAGTTCGGTGGCGGTAACGATCATGGCCGGCTCCTTGGTGTACACCCATCATAGCTATGTACATCCCCGGGTTGCGTCAAGGCCGGCCGCCGCGCCTTTTCCGGGACGCCAGGCAAAAGCCCCTTGGGGACGAAAAGCGCCGTTTCCCCAAAGAACGCCGCCGACACGGCAGGCAGCGTGGCACGGGCTGGCCCACGACCGGCCGTCCGGTGCGTGGCAAGCAATATCCCGTTCTCCGTTCTCTCCACCTTGACTCTTTGTAACTTAAAAATTACATAGAGGACATGAACGTCGTGCGCCGCTACCGAACCGCGGACGGCCGGGAGGTCATCACGGAATGGCTGGACCACCTCCGAGACGTGCGGGCGAAAGCGCGAATTGCCGCCCGGGTGGATCGGCTCAAGGCCGGCAACCTCGGTGACTGCAAGCCGCTTCGGGACGGCGTTTCGGAACTGCGGGTGGACTACGGGCCAGGGTATCGCGTCTATTTCGGCGTGGTGGGCCTCCAAGTCGTCTTGCTGCTTTGCGGCGGCGACAAGCGGACCCAGGACGCCGACATCGACAAGGCCGTCGAGTACCTGGCCGATTTCAAAAGGAGGGTGCAATGATGAAAAACCTCGACCGCGCCAGCGTCAGCCACGACGACGCCCTGGTGCGCGAACTGCGCGCCGATCCGGTCTATGCGGCGGAGTACCTCCAGGCCGCCATGGAAGATACCGAGGAACCGGCCGTGCTGCTCATCGCCTTGCGCCACGTGTCGGAAGCCTACGGCATGGCCGACGTCGCCAAGGCCGCCGGCATCAAGCGGGAGAGCCTGTATCGCGCCCTCTCGCCCAAGGGGAACCCGACGCTCAAAACCCTGATGGCGGTATTGAAGGCGGTCGGATTGCGCCTTGCCGTTGCGCCAGGGCTCACCGACCAGCAAGCCGCCTGCACTGGCTAGTGTCGCGTTCGGGAAATGCCATGATCCTGTTGGGTGCAATAATAACCCGTAAACATTTTTTTATTCACAAAAAACATAAATGTTATTTGCGAACGCCATGCTAGCCCGGCTTTTCCTGGAAGCAATCTTCCCCGCCTGGCCGCCAGCGCTGCCGTCGCCGGGGTGATCCTGCGCATCAATCAGCCGGGCAGACCCGGGTCATGAGCCAGCCGCCGCGCCTTATTCCCATTTTGTTGCTCAAGCGAAAGTATATGCCAAATGAAATAGTGATATGATTATATATTTATAAAACATAACTTTCGTTATGTTTTATAATAGGCATTACCTCGGGCCGCCAGCAAAAAGCCCCTGCCGCGCATCCGCGCGGCAGGGGCTTTACACGGTCGGATCGGCCGCAGCCTACAGCGACAGCGCCCGGTCCAGGCGGGCCAGGGCGCGTTCGCGGCCCAGCACCTCGATGGTCTCGAACAGGCCGGGGCTGGCCGTGACGCCGGTGACGGCCACGCGCAGGGGCTGGGCCACCAACTTGAACTTCAGTTCGCGCTCTTCCAGATAGCCGGCCACCGCCGCCTCCATGGAGGCGTGGTTGAAGCAGCACAGCCCGGCCAGCAGCTCGCGCAGATGGGCTAGATGGCCCCGCACGTCGTCGGTGAAGAATTTCTTGACCGCCGCCATGTCGTAGGCCAGCGCTTCGTCGGCCACCACAAAGCATTCGGCCTTCTCGGCCATCTCGGCCATGGTCTGGGCCCGGGGCTGGAGCAGGGGCACGATGCGGGCCAGGTAGTCCAGGTCGAGGTTGTCGAAGCCTCGGCGCTCCAGGAAGGCGTTTAAGAGCACGGCCAGGCGCGAGGCCGGGCTTTCCTTGATGTAGTGGGCGTTTAACCACATGAGCTTGGCCTTGTCGAAGACGGCGGCCGAGGAGCCGAGGTTGTCGGCGGTGAAAAGCGACACCAGCTCCTCGCGGGAGAAGATCTCCTGATCGCCGTGGGCCCAGCCCAGGCGCACCAGACCGTTTAACATGGCCTCGGGCAAGAATCCCTCGACCTCGTATTCCATGACGGCCGTGGCTCCGTGGCGCTTGGAGAGCTTTTTCTTGTCCGGCCCAAGGATCATGGGCACGTGGCCGAAGCGGGGCAGGGCGAAGCCCAAGGCCTTATAAATGAGGATCTGGCGCGGGGTGTTGTTCAAATGGTCGTCGCCCCGGATGATGTGGGTGACGCCCATGGTGGCGTCGTCCACCACCACGGCCAGGTTGTAGGTGGGCGAGCCGTCGCTCCGGCGCAGCACCATGTCGTCGAGTTCGGCGTTGTCGATGGAGACCGGCCCCTTGACCATGTCGTCGACCAGGGTGGTCCCGGTGACCGGGGCCTTGAGCCGCACCACCCGGCCCGGGCCGGGGCCAAGGCCGGCCTCGCGGCAGCGGCCGGAATACTTGGGTTTCAGCCCCTTTTGCCGAGCCTCTTCGCGCATGGCCTCGACTTCCTCGGGCGAGCACGAACACCAGTAGGCGTGGCCGGTCTCCAGCATCTTGTCGATGTATTCATTATACAAGTCGAAGCGCTGGCTCTGGTAGGTGATCTCGCCGTCGTGGTCCAGGCCCAGCCACTCCATGGCGTCCAGGATCGACTGGGTCATGTCGGACTGGGAGCGCTGGAGATCGGTGTCCTCGATGCGCAAAAGAAAGGTGCCGCCGAAGTGGCGGGCCAAGAGCCAGTTGAAGATGGCTGTGCGCGCGCCGCCGATATGCAGGTAGCCGGTGGGGCTTGGGGCGAAGCGGGTGACGATGGTGCTCATGGGGGCTCCGGACGCCCGGGCGGGGAGGCCCCGGCCGGCGTGTGGCGTGGTGTCTTGGGGGACCCGGGCCAGGCGTGACCTGTTGCCGGGTGGGCCGGGAGGTAGCGTATGCGCAAGGTCCCGTCAACAGAAGGGCGGCCGGGAGGGCGGCGCGGCGGGGATGGGCAAAGCGGCCAAGCCGTGCTAGATGGCCGGCAACACGACGGGACCGGCTCATGGCCGGGCCACGGAGTTCCTGAATGCTGAAAAAAACCGTCACGCTGGTTTTGTTTTTTGGCCTGTTTTTCGTCCTGGTCTCGGGGCTGGTGATGTTCACCGCTCCGCCGGCCCGGGTGGCCTCCTGGGCCGACTGGGGCTTTCTCGGTTTGTCGCGCCAGGCCTGGGAAGGGGCGCATCTGGCCATGGGCTTGCTCGTGGTCGCCGCCGGCCTGGTCCACGCCATGCTCCATGCCGACGCTTTCCTCGACCATCTGCGCGACGACGACGGCCTGGTGATCGTTTTCACCAAGCCCTTTTTCGCCGGCCTTATCCTGGTGGTCGGCCTGTTTGCCGCCGCCCTGGCCGGCGCGCCGCCCATGGCCCAGCTGGCGCGGCTGGCCGACCATCTCCAGGAGCGGGCCGCCGACACCTACGGCGAGCCGCCCTATGCCCTGGCCGAGCGCTCCACCTTGGCCGATTTCGCCCGGCGCATGGGCATGGACACGGAAAAGGCGCTGGCTTTGTTGCGGCTAAAAAACATCAAGGCCGACAGCGGCGACCTGACCCTGGCCGAGATCGCCCGGCAAAACCGGGTGGCTCCGGGCGGGGTGTTCGAGGCCCTCAAGATGGTCATGGAGCCCTCGGGCGGCACGACCACGGTCGCCGGTCTGCCCAAGGAGCCGCCGCCAGGGC
The DNA here is from genome assembly GCA_002482565.1 of Solidesulfovibrio magneticus. GTDB lineage: Bacteria > Desulfobacterota > Desulfovibrionia > Desulfovibrionales > Desulfovibrionaceae > Solidesulfovibrio > Solidesulfovibrio magneticus_B. The sequence continues at coordinate 620 of DLGG01000040.1, read as the reverse complement.
TTGGGCGGCGCAAGCTGTCCGACATCTGCGAGGAGTACGGCCTGGATCTGCCCCAGGTGCTGGGCCGGTTGTCCACAGCCGGATTCAAGGCCCAGCCGGCCTGGACCCTGGCCGAGATCGCCAAGGCCAGCAACGTGCTGCCCATTGCTGTCTACGACGCGTTGCGCTCGGAAAAGGCCCCGGCTTCGGTGGCTGTGGAAGTGGCGGACCCGGCTGGACAGCCGGCGACGTCCGCGCCGGCTTCTCCCGCTCCAGCCGCTGCGCCGTCGCCCGCTGCTCCGGCCCAGCCGGCTGTCCAACCGGCTCCGGCCGCCCAGACTCCGGCCGCGTCGATTCAGCCGAGCCAGCCCGCCGTGTCGCCGCAACCGACCTATCAGCCCCAGCCGAGCGCTCCGGCCCAGACGCCGCCCCAGACATCGGCCCAGACGCCGCCGGGCTATGCCCCGGCGCAACAGCCTGCCCCGGGCTATCAGCCGCCAGTGGCGGGCCACGGACCCCAGACGCCGGGCTATCAGACGCCGGGCTATACGCCGACGCCTCCGGGGGGCGCGCCCGCAACGCCGGGGTATGCGCCCACAACGCCGGGCTATGCCCCGACGGCTCCGGGCAGCGCGCCCGGC
>DLGG01000190.1 GCA_002482565.1 Solidesulfovibrio magneticus | reverse complement strand
CGGCCAACGCCAGCGGCGACGGCCGGGCCATGGCCGTTGCGGCCGAGGCCAAGGGCAAGCTCGCCGGCCAGACCGCCGTCGAGGCCAGCCTGCGGGCCAGCCTGCCCCCGGCCGAGGCCGGCAAGCGCCGTATCACCGTGCAGGCCCTGGCCGGCAGCCTGGAGGGCCGCAAATTTGCCCTGGCCGGCCCGGCCGCCGTCACCCTGGGCGGCGACGCCCTGCGCGTCGAGGGCGTCAACCTGACCTTTGACAAGGCCAAAATCACAGCTTCCGGGGCGCTTGGGCCAAACGAAGCCAACGGCAAGGCCACGGTGGACAACTTCCCCCTGCCGCTGCTCGGGCTTTTCGGCCTGGCCGGCATCGACGGCACGGCAACAGCCAGCGCCACCCTGTCCGGCACGCCGGCCCGGCCGCAAATCGCGGCCGAAACCCGCGTGTCCGGGCTGCGGCTGGCCGCCGAACAGGGCAAGGGCCTGCCGTCGGTCGCCCTGTGGGCCAAGGCGACCGGCAACGGCGCGCGCCTGGACGTCACGGCCGGGCTGGCCGGCAAAAACGCCAAGGAAGCCAAGGCCGGCAAAGCCGCCGACGTCGTCACCGTCACGGCCGGCCTGCCCATGCGCCTGTCCCTGGCCCCCTTTGCCTGGGACCTGCCGCCCGGCGGCGCGCTGTCCGGCCAGATCGCCGCCGACGCCGATCTGGCCGATTTCGCCGGCCTTTTAGCCCGGGTCAACACCCGCATCGTCGGCCGCCTCACCGCCGATCTGGCCCTGGGCGGCACGCTCAGCGCCCCGGCCGCCACCGGAGCCCTGGCCCTGGCCGCCAGCCGCCTGGAAAACGCCGACGCCGGACTTGTCCTCACCAACGTCGTGCTCAAGGCCGACGCCTCGGGCGGCCGGCTCACCATCGCCAATGCCTCGGGCGAGGACGGCCGGGGCGGCCGCTTCACGCTCTCCGGCACGGTCGGCATCGCCGATCCGGCAAACGGCCCCGTGGATCTGAAACTCGCCCTGGCGCGTCTGCGCGTCGTGGGGCTGGACATCGCCACCGCCGCCGCCGACGGCACGATAGCCGTCACCGGCACGCTTTCGCGCCTGCGCGCCAGCGGCAACATCGTCATCGGGCCGGCCGACGTGAACCTGCCCACCTCCCTGCCGCCGGATGTAGCCGTCATCCCGGTCACCTACATAAACGATCCGGCCGCGCCCAAGAAACCGGCCGCCAAGGCCGCGCCGCCGGCCATGGCCCGCCACGTGGACCTCGACCTCAAGATTTCCCTGGGCCAAGCCGTCTACGTGCGCGGCCTGGGCCTGGAGTCGCGTTGGACCGGCGCGCTTGCCGTCACCGGCACGGCCGCCGCACCCATCGTCATCGGCCGCTACGCCGTGGACAAGGGAACCCTTGATCTCCTGGGCTCAACGCTGGAAATCACCAAGGGCGAGCTGACGTTCAGCGGCGGGACGCCGCCAGCCCCCACCTTCGACGTGCGGGCCGAGACCACCAAGGACAACGTCACCGCCGGCATCGCCATCACCGGCGACGCCGACGCCCCGATCATCACGCTGACCTCCACGCCGCAACTGCCCCGCGACGAAATCCTCTCGCGACTGCTCTTCGGCCAAAACGCCGGCTCGCTCTCGCCCATTCAGGCCGCCCAGCTGGCCCAGGCCGCCGCCTCCATCTACGCCGGCGGCACGCCCACCAGCATCCTGGCCCGCACCCGGCGCATCCTGGGCCTGGACCAGCTCTCCATCGTCACCGGCAAGTCCGGCATGGCCGGCAGCGTGCTCAAGGCCGGCAAGGAAATCTTCAAGGGCGTGACCGTGGGCGTCGAACAAGGCATGGGCGCGCAAAGCGGCGCGGTGTCCGTGGAAGTGCAGGTCACGCCCAACATCACCGTGGACAGCCGCGTGGGCGTCGACAACAAGCAGGGCGTGGGCGTCAACTGGAAGTGGGATTATTAAAGAAGAGAAGCGAGAAGAGAAGCAAAGAGAAGATGCCTCCGGCGGCCGGGGGCCTGAGGCCCCCGGACCCCCCGAATGAAGAAATGTTTAAAGGGGGTTGGGTAAAGGCTTAGCTCTTTGGTCGGCGGGGAAGACAATACGTGACGACTGCCCCGTCAGCCGACGTCCTCCCTTAAACCCCTTTCCCAGGTGGGGGGTCTGGGGGCCTCAGGCCCCCAGCGGAGAGGTCCAGGAGAGGCAGCGCCTCTCCTGGCCGCCGGAGGCACTCTTCCCTCTTACACCGGGCAGAACACCGACGGGTCGCCGGTGTAGGGGGTGACGGCGTGCTGGCCGGTGGATTCGAGCACCGAGCGCCAGTAGTCCGAGGCGATGTTGAGTTTTTTACGCCGCAGCGTCACGAGGTCGAGCGGCAGGTGGACGTAGCGGTCGAAAAGCCGCGCCACCACCATGCCCGTCTTGCCGGCCATGGCCGCGTGCACGGCGTTTTGCCCCAGAAACCCGCAATACACCCGGTCGTTGGCGTTGGCCGGCACGGACCGGATAATGTAGCTGGGGTCGATGAATTTGAGCGTGATGGGCATGTCGCGGCCGCGAAAATAGTCTTCGATCTCCCCGCACAGGTATTGGGCGATGTCGCCCAGGACCGGATTGCCCGAGGCGTCGCGCGCGCCGGTGTCGGGCAGAAGCTTTTGCCCGGCCCCTTCGGCCACCACGATGACGGCGTGACGCCGGGCGCGAAGGCGCTCTTCCAGGGACGGCAGCAGCCCGCGCGGGCCGGTCAGGTCGAAATCGCACTCCGGCACCAGCACGTAGTTGACTTCCTTAAGCGCCAAGGTGGCCTGGGCGGCGATGAACCCGGATTCACGGCCCATGACCTTGACCAGGCCGATGCCGTTTAGGGCGGCGATGGCTTCGGTATGGGCGCAGCGGATGGCCTCGGTGGCTTTTTCCACGGCCGTGTCGAAGCCGAACGACTTGGTGACGAGGTTGACGTCGTTGTCGATGGTCTTGGGCACGCCGATGACGCTGATTTTCGAGCGCCGCCGGGCGATTTCCTCCTGGATGCGCCTGGCCGCCTTCATGGACCCGTCGCCGCCGATGACGAAGAGCATGCCGACGTTCAAGCGTTCCAGGGCGTCCACGATCTCTTCGGGCTTTTGCGGTCCCCGGCTGGAGCCCAGCACCGTGCCGCCGAACTGGTGGATGTCCGACACGGCGTCCGGGGTCAGCGCCACCGGCTCGTAGCCGTAGGCTTCGATGAAGCCTTGCAGCCCGAAGCGGATGCCGAGCACGCCGGCCACGTGGTAGTTGTGGCAGCACTCCATGACGATGGCCCGGATGACGTCGTTTAAGCCCGGGCACAGGCCGCCGCAGGTGACGATGGCGACTTTGACCTTGGAGGAGTCGTAGTAGATGTTGCCGCGCGGCCCGGCCACTTCGAAGTCGGCCCGGCAGGGGCCTGGCGCGCCGCCGAAATCGGCCGCGTCGAGTTCCATGGTGACCCGAAAATTGTCGTCCACGAAACGGCAATACGGCAAAGGGGACGGGATTTTGGCCGGCCCAAGGGAAGCGATGGCGGTATCAGCCGGGGCAATGGGGCAAGAGTCTTGCATGGCACGCTCCTTGCCGCCTAACTACCAGCTTGCCCCCCAGCCGGCAACACGATCCGGCGACGAGGGGGCGAAATCGTCGCGCCGGCCCTGCCCGGCCGGCCTCGCCGCCCGGTCGCCCCTCACGGTCGCCTTGCTCTCCGGCCAACGCCGCCCGGCCTTCGCGCCGGGACCAGCCGCGAAGGCCCCCAAGCGCCCCATGGCCGCCGGCCTAGTCCCAGCGCACCTTCACTTCCGAGCCTTCGCCCCGGCCGGTGACCACCACCTTGCCAAAGCGGCCAAGGGTCACGCTCTGGCCCGGCGTCAGCACGAGGTCGCGCTTGTCGCCGGCCGCCGTCACCCAGACCACGCCCCTGGCGCAGGTCACCCGGCAGTAGCGCACGCCGGTCAGCGCCAGATGCTTGCCCTGGCCCAGGCGCACCGACAGGCTGCGGCCCGGGGTAAAGATCCTGGCTCCGGCCTCGGCCATGGCCCGCAGCACCCGGCTGTCGCGCCAGCGCGACAGCCACTCGTCGAGGATTCCCGTGCGCGTCGTGGCCAGCAGCCGGTCTTCCCGTAAACGATCCACAAACATGGCAGCCTCCTTGGGGCGTGTCCGCGACCGCATCCGTCGCGCCCGGCACGCCTGAAGCGTTGGTTGGCTCGTGAACCCCGGCCCGTCTCGCGGGCCGGGGCGTCGCCCCGGGGACGGCCCCGGACGCGCTTCCCTTGGACCACATTGTCTGTTACCATCACAGACACAGTTTCGAGAAAAAACATCCATAACAGATAGGTGCTGCGCCAACGCCCGGAGGCCGCCATGACCTTGCCTGAAACCGATTCCGGCATATTCCGCTATATAGCCGTGGAGAAACATATTTTACGGCTGCTGGAGTCCGGGGAGCTGCGCGTGGGCGACCGCGTGCCGAGCCTGCGGGGGCTGGGCGGCCGGCTTGGGGTCAGCGTGTCCACGGTCAACCAGGCCTATCTGGAGCTGGAAAAGCAGGGACTCATCGAAGCGCGGCCCAAGTCCGGATTTTTCGTGCGCCGCACGCCCATCAAACGGCCGGCCCCCAGCCGGGGCGAGGCTCCGCCGCGCGGGCCGGCCACGGTGGCGCGCGGGGCGCTTATCCGCGAAGTCCTCGACGGCATGGGCCGGCGCGACATCGTGCCCCTGGGCGTGGCCCTGACCGATCCGTCGCTGTTGCCGGCTAAAGAGATCGCCCGACTGCTGGCCAAAGTGGCGGCCGGCGACGAACGGGTGACGGGCTACGAAGGCGTGCAAGGCAATCTGGAACTGCGCCGCCAGATCGCCTGGCGGCTGGCCGAGGCCGACATCGAGGCCGGCCCGGACGACGTGATGATCACTTCCGGGGCCATGGAGGCGCTCTACCTGGCCCTGCGCTCGGTGACCCGGCCGGGCGACAACGTGGCCATCCCGGCTCCGACTTATTACTGTTTTCTGCAACTGCTGGAGAACTTCGGCCTGCGGGCCGTGGAGCTGCCGTCCTATCCCGAGGGGGGGGTGCGCCCGGCCGACCTGCGCTCGGCCCTGGACCGCTACGACATCAAGGCGGTCATCCTCACCCCCAATTTCAACAATCCCGACGGCTCCATGATCCCCGACGAGGCCAAGGCCGAGATGGCCGCGCTTCTGGCCGAGCGCGGCGTGCCGGTCATCGAGGACGACGTCTACGGCGACCTGCACTTCGCCGAGCGCCGTCCCCGCTGCCTGCGGTCCTACGACGCCGCGGGAAACGTCCTGCACTGTTCGTCGTTTTCCAAGACCCTGGCCCCGGGCTACCGCCTGGGCTATCTGCTGCCCGGCAGGCACGCCGCCAAGGCCTTCGAGATCAAGGCCACCACCAACGTCTGCTGCGCCACGCCGACCCAGGTCGCCGCCGCGCTGTATCTGGCCCAGGGCGGGTTCGAGCGCCACCTGCGCAAAACCCGGGGGGTGCTGGAACGCCAGGCCCGGATGATCGAGGAACGGGTGCTGCGCCATTTCCCCGACGGCACGCGGGTGACCCGACCAACGGGGGGCACGGTGGTCTGGGTGCAGATGCCCGACGCCGTCAATTCCATCGCGCTGTTCTATGCCGCCCGGGAACTCGGCATCGGCCTGGCTCCGGGCAACCTCTTTTCGAGCTGCGACCAGTTCAAGCATTTCCTGCGCTTAAGCTACGGCAACGCCTGGACGCCGCGCATCGAGCAGGCCCTGGCCGACGTGGGACGGCTGGCCCGGGAGCTGGCCGAGGGCGGCGACAGGCCCGAGCCGGCTCCCTGACCCGCGCCGGACGCCCGGGAAGGCGGGATTGTCGCCCCGAAGACGTTGGTTTTTTCCGCCAAGGCTGCTAGCTTTCCCATTGAAGTCTGCGGCCCGCGCGGCCCGGAGGAGCCTTGCCATGCAGGTGACGTGCGAGGAGACGGATGCGGCCCTTGTGGTGCGCCTTTCCGGCGAGATCATCATGGACGCGGTGACCGAATGCCGCGCCGAGGTGGAACGTCTGGCCCTGGCCGCGGCCGCCCCGGCCGTGGTGGTGGATCTTTCGGCCGTGGCCTTCATGGACAGTTCCGGGGTGGGCTTTCTCATCGGCCTGCGCCGGCTGTGCCAGGACCACGGCAAGACCCTGTCCCTGGCCAATCCCACGCCGCCGATCAAAAAGCTCCTGGCCATGCTGCGCCTGACCGACTATTTCGCCGCCCCGCAAACCGGCCCGGCCGGGGGCTGACGCCTGCCATGCGCATCGCCGTCGTCGACGACTCCGAGACCTTCCGGGCCTACCTTCAAGGCCTGCTGGCCGGCCGGGGAGAACTGTCCGCCTTCGACACGGCCGGCGACTGCCTGGCCGCCCTGGCCGATCCGGCCCAGCCGCCCGTGGACCTCGTGCTCATGGACCTCATCATGCCGGTCATGGACGGCCTGGAAGCCACCCGCCGCCTCAAGGCCGATCCGGCCACGGCCGACATTCCGGTCATCATGGTCACGGTGTCCGACGACGACGTGAGCCTCTCCAAAGCCTTTGCCGCCGGGGCCATGGACTACATCCAAAAGCCGCCCCGAAAGCCCGAGCTGCTGGCCCGGGTGGACTCGGCCCTGCGCCTCAAGGCCGCCATCGACGCCCGCAAGGCCCGCGAACGCGAGATCAAGGCGGAAAAGGAATACATCGCCGCCATCCTGGAATATTCCCATGACGGCATCGCCGTGGCCGGCCCGGACGGCCGCTTCACGTTCGTCTCCCCCGGCATGGAACGCATCTTCGGTCTGCCGGCCGACACCTACACCACCGCCGACCGCTGGCTGGACATCGTCTTCCCGGACCTGGCCGCCCGGGACGACCTGGCCGACATCTTCCACCAGCGCCCGGCCCCGGGCCACGTCTGGCGGCGGCTCTACCCCTTTGCCGACAAAAACGGCCAGCGCCGGGTCTGCCAAATCCACTTTTCCACCATGCCCTCCGGCGATCTGATCCTCAACATCCAGGACATGACCCTTTTCGAGAAGCAAAAAGAGGATCTGGTCAAGAAGCACAACCGCCACCAAAAAGACCTCGACGCCGCCGCCGAAATCCAGCAAAGCCTGCTGCCCCGGCGCTTCACCATGTCCGACGCCCTGCGCTTCGCCTGGGAGTTCGTGCCCTGCCACAATATCGGCGGCGACATCTTCAACGTCTTCCCCCTGGGGCCCCACCATGTGGGCCTGTACATGCTCGACGTCTCCGGGCACGGCGTGGCCTCGTCCCTGGTCGCCCATTCGGTCTACAACTTCATGCACTACCAGCGCTCGACCCTGGTCGACCGCTCCGGCGGAACCATCGATGTGGTGCCACCCGAGACCGTGCTCTCCCGGCTCAACGACGAATTCCCCTTCACCAAGTTCCAGAAGTTTTTCACCATCTTCTACATGACCATCGACCTGCGCGACGGGCGCGCCCGCTACGGCAACGCCGGCCATCCCGCGCCCTGGCATATCCCGGCCGACGGTCCCATGGCCGAGCTGCCCGAGCGCGGCCCCATCATCGGCCTGGCCGGCTTGCCCCCCATCCCCCCCGGCGAACTGCTCCTGGCTCCGGGCGACAAGCTCCTGGCCATAAGCGACGGCCTGGCCGACAGCCGCGACGCCGCCGGCGAATCCTTTGGCGAGGAGCGCATCGCCGCCATCGCCGCCGCCCAGGCCCGGGAGCCGGTGGACGCCCTGGTGGCCGCCCTGCGCCGGGCCGCCGACGACTTCCGCCAGGCCGCCCCGCCCCGCGACGACCTGAGCCTTCTGGGCGTGGAATTCATCCGGCCCAAAGCCTGACGCGCCGCCCCGCCGACCGCGCCGCCGCCACAGTTTTGACTTCCCCGGCGCAATGGGCGTAAGGAGCCGCTTGCGGCCGCCGGCCGCCACGCGCCAACCCCCAACCCCGCGCACCCACCCATGCCCTTTGCCGTCTACCACGCCCCGCCGGGGCTTTTGGCCGAACTCGTCCGCGAGCTCGGCGAGGCCGTCACCGCCGTGCGCGACCCCCTGGTCGTCGCCGACGGACCGCCGCGCCCCTGCGCCTTCGCCGCCAACGTCTGGGCCGACCCGGCCTTCATCCCCATAGACTCCGTGGGCGACGCCGCCCGCAAGCTGGCCGCCGTGCAGCGCAACTGGAGCCTCGTCCCCTCTGGCCTTTTCCGCCGGGCGGCGCTCATTGCCCAGAAACTCCCCCGGGTGTCGGCCAAGCCCCTGGCCTTTGGCCGGCCCCTGCCCACCGCCCCCCTGGGGGCCTTCACCCTGTGGGACGAAAACCTGCTGCTCGCCTCGCCGACCACCAGCGAACCCGTGCCCGACGGCGTCTACCGCTTCGAGGAAGACAAGACCGGCCCGCCCAGCCGGGCCTACCTCAAGCTGTGGGAACTCTTCACGCGCCTGGGCACGGCCCCCCGGCCCGGGGAACTCTGCCTGGACATGGGCGGCAGCCCGGGCGGCTGGTCCTTTGTGCTGGCCTCGCTCGGGGCGCGGGTCTTTTGCATCGACAAGGCCCCCCTGGCCGACAACGTGGACAAACACCCGCTGGTCTCCTGGTGCCCGGGCAGCGCCTTCGGTCTGGACCCGCGCCACGCCGGAGCCGTGGACTGGCTTTTTTCCGACGTCATCTGCTACCCCGACCGGCTCTACGACTGGCTGTCGCGCTGGCTGACGCTCGGCCAGTGCCGCCGCTTCGTGCTGACGGTCAAACTCCAAGGCGAAACCGATCCCGCGCTGCTCGACCGCTTCCGCGACGTGCCCGGCAGCCGGCTGCTGCACTTAAGCGCCAACAAGCACGAACTGACCTTCGTGCGGTTGGACGACGATGTAACTAGTTGAGGGAAAAGAAAAAAAGATGCCTCCGGCGGCTGGGGGCCTGAGGCCCCCAGACCCCCCAGTTGAAGAATGGTTTAAAGGGGGGATTGGTGGGGAGAGGCGCTGCGTCGGCTCAAGGATGGGGATGGCGCTTGACCGAGCGCGCCAAGCTCCCACGGCTGGACGTGTTCCCCTTACCTGCCGGGCGTCATCCGACGCCAACGACACGCCGTGCCACGCCTCTCCGTAACAACGCCCCGCGCCAGCCTCCTTCCTCTGCAACGACCGCCGCAACGGCGAACATTTGAACATAAAACGATCAAATGTTCGAAGAAGTCCAGACAAAACAGAACTTTGCCATCGACAATGGTTTTGCGCTGGAGTAATCTGTCCGCACTGCTGGGATACCCTGAACCGGAGGAATCGTTGCTGTGAAGAAGCTGATCAACAACGTGGAAGACGTCGTCCAGGAACAGCTCCAAGGCATGGCCCTGGCCCATCCCGAACTGACTGTCAAATTCGATCCCTGCTACGTCGTTCGCGCCGACGCCCCTGTAAAAGGCAAGGTTGCCCTGGTCTCCGGCGGCGGCTCCGGCCACGAACCCATGCACGGCGGCTTCGTCGGCCAAGGGATGCTTGACGGCGCCTGCCCTGGAGCCGTCTTCACCTCGCCCACTCCGGACCAGATGTACGAATGCGCCAAGGCCGTGGACGGCGGCGCGGGCGTGCTGTTCATCGTCAAGAACTACACCGGCGACGTAATGAATTTCGAGACCGCCGCCGAACTCGTGGCCGCCGAAGGCATCAAGGTCCAAAATATCCTCATTGACGACGACGTGGCCGTCAAGAACAGCCTGTGGACCGCCGGCCGGCGCGGTGTGGGGACCACCGTGCTGGCCGAAAAGATCGTCGGGGCCGCCGCCGAGGCCGGTTACGATCTCGACCAGTGCGCCGACCTGTGCCGCAAGGTCAACCAGTACGGCCGCTCGTTCGGCGTGGCGCTGACCTCCTGCACCGTGCCCGCCGCCGGCAAGCCCACCTTCGTCCTTGGCGAGGACGAGGTCGAAATGGGCATCGGCATCCACGGCGAACCCGGCACCCACCGCATGCCCATCAAATCCGTGGACGAGATGACCGCCTACGCCGCCGCCCAGATCATCGACGACCCGGCCTACACCCGCGTCGTGCGCGAATGGGACGGCCAGGGTTGGGCGGACAAAACCCTCACCGACGCCCCCTTCGCCAAGGGCGATCAGGTCATCGCCTTCGTCAACAGCATGGGCGGCACCCCGGTCTCGGAACTCTACGCCGTCTACCGAAAGCTCGACGAAGTCTGCAAGGCCAAGGGCCTGACCATCGTGCGCAACCTCGTCGGCCCCTACATCACGTCGCTGGAGATGCAGGGCTTTTCCATCACCCTGCTGAAAGCCGACGACGAGATTCTCAAATTCTGGGACGCGCCGGCCAAGACCCCGGGCTTTGTCCGCTAGTAGAGCATCCCTTAAAAAATACGAGAGTATTTTTTAAGAAAAACTTGTTGTGTCAATGTATTATCGACGAAATGCCCTATGCGTTTTTCGTGGACGCAACACGAAAGCGCTGCCCATATGAGGCGTTCGCGCTTTTGCGGGACAAACGCATGACCCGGCGCGGGCGTGAAGCATCCTCTTCACGCCCGCGCTTTCATTGAAGTCCGCCGGCCCGCCGGCCAATCCGCCCCAGGAGCCCCGCCATGCCCATGACCAAAGCCCAACTGCTGGCCTGGATCGACAAGCAAAACGCCGTTTTCCTCGACAAGAAGGAATACCTGACCGACCTCGACGCCGCCATCGGCGACGCCGACCACGGCATCAACATGAACCGGGGCTTCGCCAAGGTCATGGAAAAACTCCCCACCGTGGCCGACAAGGATCTGCCCGCCATCCTCAAGACCGTGGGCATGACCCTCATGTCGAGCGTCGGCGGCGCCAGCGGACCGCTCTACGGCACGTTCTGGATGAAAGGGGCCATGGCCCTGGACGGCAAGACGGAGATGACCACCGCCGACTTCAAGGCCTTCCTCGAAGCCGCCGTCGGCGGCATCGTCCAGCGCGGCCGGCCCGAGCTTGGCGACAAGACCATGTACGACCTCTGGGGGCCGGTGCTGGCCGCCGTCAAGGCCGCCGACGACACAGCGCCCTTGGCCGAGGTCGTGGCCGCCGCTCTGCCCGTGGCCGAAGCCGCCCTGGCCGCCACCATCCCGCTCCAGGCCCGCAAAGGCCGGGCCAGCTACCTCGGCGAACGCTCCATCGGCCACCCCGACCCCGGCGCGACTTCGTCGCTGTATATGCTGCAGACGTTGAGGGAAGCGTTGGATATATAAGACGAAGATGCCTCCGGCGGCCGGGGGCCTGAGGCCCCCGGACCCCCCAGTTGGGTGAAGGGGGCTAAGGAGAAAAAGATGATCGGGATTGTGGTGGTTTCCCATAGCGAGAAACTGGCCCAGGGCGTCCTCGAACTGGCCTCCCAGATGACCCGGGGAGCCGTGCCCATGCAGGCCGTGGGCGGCATCGACGACCCGGACAACCCCATCGGCACCGATCCCATGCAGGTGCTGGCCGCCATCGAGGCCGTGGCCGCCAAGGCCCCGGACGGGGTGCTGGTCCTCATGGACCTCGGCAGTGCACTCCTCAGCGCCGAAACCGCCCTGGATTTCCTGGACGAGGCCGTGCGGGCCAAGGTGCTCCTGTGCTCGGCTCCGGTGGTCGAAGGAACCGTGGCCGCCGCTGTCCAGGCGTCGGTGGGCGCGTCCCTGGCCCAGGCCAGCGCCGAGGCGAGAACCGCCCTTGGCGCCAAGATCGCCCAGCTCGCGCCGCTGACCGGCGACGCTTCCGAGGCCCCCTCCCCGGCCGCCGCGCCCGCTCCTGTCGCCCCGGCGGGCGGCCGGGAACAAACGCTTTCCCTGCATATCGCCAACAAAAACGGCCTCCACGCCCGCCCGGCCGCCGCCCTGGTGGCCACGGCCGGACGCTTCGCCGCCGACCTGACCGTTGCCAAGGGCCAGGCCGTCGCTTCAGCCAAAAGCATCAACCAGGTGGCGCTGCTCGGCATCAAACGCGGCGACGACATCATCGTGGCCGCCGCCGGCCCCGACGCCGAGCAGGCCCTGGCCGCCATCGCCGCCC
>DLGG01000187.1 GCA_002482565.1 Solidesulfovibrio magneticus | reverse complement strand
TCAGGCCCCCAGCCGCCGGAGGCCTGCATTCTCCTCTCCTCGCCTCCTCCTCCATTCGCACTAATGCCTTGCGGCAATCGGCCGATAGGAGCGGCAAGGCGGCCGGGAAGGGGCCGTCGGGGAGGCCGTCATGGCAAGGCGCGAACGGTTGGCCGTTGTTGAGGTTCTGGATCGGCTGGGGCTGCTGAAATATGTCCTGGCCGCGAGCATTACGCTGTTGGCCTTTGGGGTCACGGCCGGGGCTTTTTGCTACGAGCAGCTGCAAAAGCGGCCGCCGCGCCTGTCCAAGGCCGGCCAGGCCGCCCTGGAGCGCCAGCAGCCGCCGTCGCCGCCGGCGGCCTATGTCCATCGAGCGCCTGTGAGCCGGCAGGCCCGGTTCGCGGCCGGGCCGGATGCCGGGCCGGGCTTTTCCTTTTACGACATCTCGGACCGGGAAACGCCGCAGACCTTGGCCGACAAGCTGGCCAACAAGCGTTTCCGGGTGAGCCGGGGCCAGGGCCAGACCTGCAATTTTGCCTATCCGTTGGCCGCCGCGGCCGGGGACAAGGAAGCCGTGGCCGCCTACATCCGCGATCTGGGCCGGGAGTGCTGCGCCGCCGCCGCCAATCTGCCCGGGCAGCTTTCCACCTACGCCTTTGCCCGAAACGCCGAGAAGAACGTGGCCCAGCCGGCCGGCCCCATCTCGGGCTCGGCGGTCTTTTCCGAGGTCGGAGGCGGGCTTTTGACGCTCAACCTGCGCTTTTCCGACCACGGCGAAGGCTATGCAACTAGCTTGCGCCAGCATTTGTCCGAGCGCCACGGCCCGCCGTCGCCCATGGGGCCGACGGGCGAGGCCTGGGCCCGGGACAAGGGGCTGGTGACGCTCACACGGCTTGGGCGCGGGGTGCAGGTGACGGTCTACTATGCGGCCAACATCGAGCGCCATGCCGCGCACACGGCCCGGCTGGCCGACCGGCCGGCCCCGCAGCGTCAGAAGCCGGCCACCGGCCTGGCCGTGGCCGAAGCCTGGTAGCAAGCCGCTGGCGCGACGCAAGGCGCAACGCCAGGACAGAACTGTACGAACTTCACCGACCACCTCTCCGCCCAACGACAAGGCCCCCTACCCCCTTTTCCCATATGGGGGGTCCGGGGGCCTCAGGCCCCCGGCCGCCGGAGGCATCTTTATCTTCTCAATTCACCCCAACAGTCGCAGCCAGCCCAACGGCTGGCCGGCGGGGTCGGTGAGGGGGGTATCGGCGGGGGCAGGCAGGGGCGGTTCGTCGGGGAAGGCTTCGGTGAAGGCCATGCCGGCGAGGTGGTCGTCGGGATGGGCCAGGAGTATCCGGCCGGTGCGGTCCACGGCGGCCAGACGGCGGGAGCAAGCGGCCAGGACGCCGGCCAGCAGGGATTTGTACAGGGTCACGGCCGCGTCGGTGGGACAGGGGCGTTCCCGGCCGCGCCGGGTGATGGCCATTTCGAGATTGGCCTTGAGGTCGAGGAGTTTGGCGGGTTTTTGGATGTAGCCGGCGGCCCCGGCCCCGGCCACGCGTTCCATGATGTCGCGGTCCACGGCGGCGGTGAGGAAAATGACCGGCACGCCGAATTCAGCGATGAGCGCTCCAGCCGCTTCCACGCCGTCCATGGCTCCGGCCAGGTTGATGTCCATGAGTACCACGTCCGGGGCGGCTTGCCGGGCCGCGTCCAGGGCTTCCTCCCCAGTGCGGGCCATCCCGAGGATGCCGTAGCCCAGCCGGCCGAGGATTTTTTCGGCCACCCGGGCCGAAAGCGGGTCATCCTCGACGATGAGCACCGTGCGCTGTAGCTTGGCCGACTCCTCCATGGCCGCCCTCCTCGTAATTTTTCTTGAAAAATACGGGCGTATTTTTCAAGGGCCGCGTCGCCGCTACTTTGCGTCGGCGAGCTGCTTTTTCTTGTGGGCGTCCTGGATCTTGTAATACAGATCGTCCATTTCCGCCGGCTTCATGAGGTAATCGAAAGCCCCCTGCTCCATGCCGCGTATGGCCACATCCACATTGGCGTGGCCGGTGAGCATGATGACCTCCACCGCCGGATGGGCCGCCTTGATGCGCGACAAGGTCTCCATGCCGTCCATGCCGGGCATTTTGACGTCCAGCAGCACCACGTCGGCCGGGAAGCCTTGCAGCGCCTCCAGGGCCTGTTCGCCGCTGTGGGCCATGTTCACTTCAAGCCCCCGGCGCATCAGACGCTTGCGCAGGGTTTCCACGTAGCTTTCCTCGTCATCCACGAGCAGAACCCGTACCGCCTCGCTCACAAGCATCCCTCCCCTCGGACATACGACAACGCCCATTTCATAGCCGCGCGCCATGGGAAAAGCAACAACGCCGGTTTTGACACGGCCTGCCCTGACCGGTACCAGCCCGGGAGGAGCACCATTATGCGTGGACTGGATCGTGAAGCCCTCATGGGCCTGGCCCGGCTGGCCGGACAGGCCATCCTGGAATGCCGCGCCGGCGGTCTGGCCGTCGAAACCAAGGCCGACGGCACGCCGGTCACCCAGGCCGACAAACGGGCCGGGGAGATCCTTGTGGCCGGGTTGGCCCATATCTTTCCGGGAGTGCCTGTGATCTGCGAGGAAACCGCCAACGCGCCCTACGAGGAACGGCGGCGTTATACGCGGTGTTTCATCGTGGACCCCCTGGACGGCACCAAGGAGTTCGCGGCCGGGCGGGAGGATTTTTGCGTGTGCCTGGCCCTGGTGGAAGACGGCCGGCCGGTCTACGGCGTCATCGCCGCGCCCGTGGCCGACCGGCTCTATGCCGGCGGGCCGGGCACCCCGTCCCTGCGCCGGGAGAGCGACGGCACGGAGCAGGTGTTGCGGGTGCGACGGCCGGAGTCTGGGGAGACCATCATCGCCATGGCCAGCCGGTCCCATCCCTCGCCCGGGCTGGCCGACTGGCTGGCCCGCTTTGGCGAGGTGCGCACCATCAGCCGGGGCAGCGCGCTGAAATTTTGCGCCCTGGCCCAAGGGGACTGCCATGTCTACCCGCGCCTGGGGCCGACGTCGGAGTGGGATGTGGCCGCCGGCCACGCCTTGATCCTGGGGGCCGGGGGCGTCATGACGGCCCTGGACGGGTCGCCGTTTCCCTACAACAAACCGGAACTGTTAAACGGCCCGTTTTTGGCCCACAGCCTCGACCCGGCCGACCCGAGGCTGGCCCGACCCTGAGGCGGCGCAACTGCCCTACTCCACGGTCGCGGTACCATACCCCGCCTTCATGCCATCAGCGAGGAGCCGCCGGGCCGCCAATTGCGCTCAGGCCGCCGGCTCCTCGTGGCTCAGGCAATGGATGGTCCCCAGGCCCCAGACGAGGTCCACGGCGGATATGCCCACCACCTCCCGGTCCGGGAACAGCTCGGCCAGGATGCCCAGGGCCAGCCGGTCACGGGCGTCGTTGAAGGTCGGGACCAGCACCACGCGGTCGGCGATGAGGAAATTGGCGTAGCTGGCCGGCAATCGCTGGCCCCTAAACACCACCGGCCGGGGCATGGGCAGATCGACCACCGTCAGCGCCCCGCCATCGGCCAGGCGCAGCCCCTGCAACCGCTCCCGGTTCTCGTTTAGGGCGGCGTAGTTGGCATCGGACGGATCGTCCTCGCGGCACAAGATCACCGTATCCGGCGAAACGAACCGGCACAGATCGTCCACATGGCCGTGGGTGTCGTCCCCGGCAATGCCCTTGCCAAGCCAGATGACGTTTTTCGCGCCCAGATACTCCCGGAACACGGCTTCGTAATCGGCCCGGCCAAAGCCCGGATTGCGCACCTGCACGGCCGGATCAAGCAGGCACTCCTCGGTGGTCAGCACGTCGCCCCGGCCGTTGCCGTCCATGCCGCCGCCCTCCAGCACCACCCGGCGCCCGTCGTGCAAAGCCGGGATGACGTCCATCCCCAACTCCCGGCACACCGACGGCCCGACCTGATCGTCCAAGAGATGGTCGGGATACTTGGCCCAGCCCGTGAACCCGAAGTCCACGGCCGCGATCTCCCCGCCCCGGCGCACGAAAAACGGCATGAAATCCCGGGTCCAGCCCCGATCCATGGGCCGCTCGAACCACTCGACCAAGGCCAAATCCGCGCCAACGGCCGAAAGCACCCGCCCGGCCGCCCCTCGCTGTTTGGCGTCGCGCACAAGCAACCGCACCCGCTCGCCCGCTCCGGTCAACTTGCGGATCATCTCGCCATACACCCAGGCAATGGGCGAAAACTTGCCCGGCCAGTCGGACGCGTTGCCCGGCCAGGCCAGCCACACCGCCCGATGCGCCTCGAACTCAGCCGGCCACATGGTCGTCATGGAAGCTCCTTTGGAAAACGAGAGAATCTGGGGGAGGAAACCCCTTTTTGGAAAAAGGGGTTTCCTCCCCCAGGCCCCCTCCTTCCCCAAAAACTTTCATAGGGGGGGCAATAACGGGGGTTTAAAGGGGAAGGGCTACGCGCCGCGCCCCTTGAACAGACGATAGTGGGACCTGCAAGACGCATCTCGAGTCGCCGTCGGCCCACCCCCTTTTCCCGTTGCAGGGGTCCGGGGGGATCATCCCCCCGGTGGGTCCAGGGCAAAGCCCTGGCCGCCGGAGGCATGCATTTCGCTCACACGGCGCTAGGCCGTTTTGGCGGGGGTGCGGATGAGCTGGGTGAAGACCAGCGACACCACGCCCAGCCCCACGCCGATGAAAAAGGGAATCTTGTAGTCCACCATCCACAGGATGCCGCCCAGGACCGGCACCACCACGGCGGCGATGTGGTTGATGGTGAAGCCCATGGCCATGCCCGAGGCCATGTCCTCGGGCGCGGCGATCTTTTGATAGTAGGTGCGCACGCCCACATTGAAATTAAACAGCAGATAGTCGAGCACGAACATCGTGCCGGCGATGATGTGGGAATCGGTGTAGGCGTAGACGAGGAAGACCACGATCATGCCGGCGTATTCGATGGACAGCAGCTGGCGTTCGCCGAACCGGTTGATGGCCCGGCCGATCATGGGATTGAGGAAATAGTTGATGGCGTTGTTGATGACGAACAGAATGGTGATGGACTGGATGGAATAGTCGAATTTCTTGACCAGCAGATAGACGGCGAAGACGATGAATATCTGGCGGCGCGAACCTTCCAGGAAGGTGAGCAGATAATAGAGCCAGTACTTGCGCCGCAGATACATCTTTTTTTTCTGGGGCGCGACGTCAGTTTCGCAAGGCTTCTTGCAAAGCCCCCACAGCCCGACCATGGCGACAAGCGCGCCGACCACGGCGAACATGCCCTTGTAGCCCATGGCGTCGGCCATGAAATAGATGAGGATGCCCACGGCGATGTTGGCCAGCGCGCCCACGGCCCGGATGCGCGAGAGCACCACCGGGGCCTCGAAGGTGTTGAAATGCTGCAGCGTCAGCGATTGGTTGAGCGGCTCGTAGTAGTGAAAGCCCGTGGACATGATGAGCGTGGTGGCGGTCAGGCCCCAAAAGCTCGGGAAATAGCCGGTGGCGGCCAGGCCCACGCCCAGGACCAGGATGGACAGGGAGGCGGCGCGCTGTTCGCTTAAGATCAGCAGCACGTAGATGACGAGCATGGAGAGAAAGCCCGGCACCTCGCGGATGGACTGGACGAAGCCCACGGCGTCGGCTCCGAGGTGGGCGGTCTCCACGGCGAAGTTGTTGATGAGCGTCTGCCAGGCCTGGATGCCGGCCGTGGAAGCGATGGTGGAGACGAGCAAAAACAGGAGAATGTCGTGGCGGCCCGAGGCGCGCAGGGCGGACCGGGTCAGGCCGTGTTCCGGTCGGGCCGGATCGAGGTGTGCTTTCACGGGATAATGGTGGGCTTGTGCTTGGCAAGCCAGAGTTGCAGGACCAGCAGCGTCCAGAGCTTTTTGCGGTGGTCGGCGGCCTTGGTGGCGTGCTCGGTGACCAGCCGGCCGACTTCGGCGGGATTGAAGATGCCTTGCTCACGCAAATGGCGTTGGCCGAGCAGTTCATCCACCTGCGGGCGCAGCTGGCCGCGCAGCCAGTCGGCCACCGGGATGAGAAAGCCCCGTTTGCCCCGGCCCAGGATGTCCTTGGGGAGCAGGTCGGCCACGGCCTTTTTGAGCAGGTATTTGCGTTTGGCCCCGCGCAGCTTGTAGCGCGAGGGCAGCCGGCACACGAACTCGGCCAGATCGCGGTCGAGGAAGGGGGCCCGGGCTTCCAGGGAGTGCATCATGGAGCAGCGGTCCACTTTCACCAGGATATAGTCGAGCATGTACTGCCGGGCAAAGACGTAGCCCACCCGGGCCAGGGGGTCGGAGGCCGGGTAGCCTTCGAACAGTTCCCTGGTGGGGGCGAAAAGCCGCTCGGGAGCGAGCATGGCGGGCATGGCCTCGCGCCAGAGGTTGGCTTGGGAGTCGGCCGAAAAAGCCGACAGCCAGGTCTGCACCCGCAGCCACCGGGGCGCGGTCGCTCCGGCCAGGAAGGTGTCGGCCACAAAGCGCGGATTGATGTAGCCAGACGAGTGGGGCAGCATTTTGGCCAGGGGCTCGATCAGGCGCTTGCGCACAAAGGGCGGCAAGCGGTCGTAGCCGGCGGCCAGATGGAAGGCCGGGAAGTATTCGTAGCCGTAGAACAGCTCGTCCGGGCCGTCGCCGCCCAGGGCCACGGTGACGTTTTCCCGGGTGACCTGGGACAGCAGATAGGTCGGCACGATGGACGGATCGGCCATGGGCTCGTCGAAGCGCGAGACGATCTCGGGCAAAAGCGCGCCGCAGGCGTCGGCCGAGAGGATGCGCTCGTGGTGGTCGGTGGCGAACCGGCCGGCCACCATGCGGGCGTAACGCGATTCGTCGTAGGAGGCTTCGCTGAAGCCGATGCTGAATGTCTTGACCCGGCTGACCATGCCGGCGGTCAAAGCGGCCACGGCCGAGGAATCGACCCCGCCCGAGAGAAAGACGCCCAGGGGCACGTCGGCCACCAGCCGGCGCTTGACGGACTGGGCCAGAAGCAGGCGCAGCTTTTCGCACAGCTCCTCTTCGGATTCCTTGGGCTCGGGGCCGGGCAGGGGCATGTCCCAGTAGGGGGCGGTGGTCAGCTGACCGTCGCGCCAGAGCAGGTAATGCCCCGGGCGCAGCTTGAAGACGTCCTTGTAGATCGTCTCCGGGGTGGGGATGTATTCGTAGGCGGCAAAGCGCATGAGCGCGCCGATGGGCGTTTCCAGGCGCAAAAAGGGGAGTTTCTCCAGGGCGGTCAGCTCGGAGGCAAAGGCGAAGACGCCGTTTTGGATGGTGTAGGCCAGCGGCTTTTTGCCGAAGCGGTCCCGGGCGGCGAACAGGGTGCGGCTTTCGCGGTCCCACAGGGCGAAGGCGAACATGCCTTCCAGGGCGTCCAGGCCGGCCGGGCCGTCCAGGAGCCAGGCGGCCAGGATGACCTCGGTGTCGGAATTGGTGCGGAAGCGAAAGCCGCGCATGGCGTAGCGGGCCTTGAGCTCGCGGTAGTTGTAGATCTCGCCGTTAAACGTGACCACGGCCCGGCCGTCGGCGTCCTCCATGGGCTGGGAGCCGGCGGCCAGGTCGATGATGGACAGCCGGCGATGCCCCAGGGCGGCCGGGCCGTCGATGAGAAGCCCCTCGCCGTCCGGGCCGCGATGGGCCATGGCCCCGGTCATGGCGGACAGCAGCGCCCGGCGCTCCTCGGCCGGGGGCGGGGTCTGTCCCGCCGGCCAGACGAAACCGGCGATGCCGCACATCTAGAAGCGCCTCCGGGGGAGGCTCCCGAAAAAGTCGAGGATGGCGCGGGTGTTGGTCTCGGGGTCGAACATGGCGGCCACGCGTTTCTTGCCCTCCTCGGCCATGGTGAGCGCGGCCTGCCGGTCGCCGGCCAGGGCCATGACCGCGTCGGCGATGGCTTCCGGGTCGCGCTGGGCCACCAGTCGGCCGGTGACGCCGTCTTCCACCACCTCGGGGATGCCGCAGACGTCGGTGGCCACCACGGGAATGCGGTGGGCCAGGGCTTCCATGATGACGTTGGGGATGCCGTCGCGGTCGCCGGACGGGTGGACCACGCTTGGCATGATGAAAATGTCGGTGGCGGCGTAGAGTTCACTCATGCGGTCGTGGCTGACGAACCCGGGCAAAAACACCCGGGCGCGCAGGCCATGGATGCGGATGCGCCGGCGGATAAGCGCCGTGGGCAGGGGCAGGCCCGCGCCGACCAGGGTGAGCTGGAACGGGAACCCCCGCCGGGCCAGGATGGCGCAGGCGTCGATGAGGACGTCAAAGCCCTTGGTGCGGCAAAAGCGGCCCACGGCCAGGAGCCGGAAGGGCGGCTCCAGGTGCACCGGGGAGACGTCGCGGCCGGAGAGCGTCAGGCTGTTGTAGATCTGGCGGATCTTGGCGGCGGCGTCCGGGGCCGTGGCGTGCAAGTGGGCGATGTTGGCCTTGTTGTTGGTGTGGATGGCCACGGCGGCGCGCATTTTTTCGGCCAGGGCTCCGTCGGGCGGGTAGATGTCGCCGGCCCGGGCGGAAAAGGAAAAGGGGATGCCGGACAGGCGCGAGGCCACCCAGGCGGCCGTGGCCGGGCCGTTGGCCCAGCCGGCGTGGATGTGCTCGATGCCGTCGGTCAGGAATTTGCGGGCCAGGGAAAAGCCGGCGCACATGGCGAAGACGTTCTCGCCGGCCACCTCCAGGCAGCTCCAGCGCCGCCAGGGGATGGTGGCCAGGATGGCGGCCGTTTCAATGGGACGCCGCAAGGCCCACCAGGCCATGTCGGCCAGGATGCGCGGGATGGACCGGGCGCCCAGGCGGGCCACGGTCGGAGCCACGGCGGCCATCTGGGGGGACAGATGCTTTCGGGCCTCGCCGTACAGGGCGTGGACGCAAAAGGGCATGCCGGCCGCCTTGGCGTTTTCCACCTCCCGGAAAATGAAGGTTTCCGAGGGCAGGGGATACCAAAGCAGGATGTAGGCGGTCTTGGGAAGGCTCAAATGTTTGCTCGCCGGATGATCGCTTGGCGTTGGGTGACGCAGGCGACTTGTAGTCCAGGCGGGGCGTGCCTGTAAAGGCGCGCTCCCGCGCCGGCAAAAGCTTGCGCCCGCTGTCCCGAACGGCTAAGGGACTACATGGGGCCTGCCGCAACCGGCGGCCTTGGGGATCGGGCGGCGGCAAAAAACACGAAGGCCTTGCGGGGCTGACGGCAGGCGAGGACGGCCATGGCGCAGACCAATATTTTGCTCGAGGCGGGGACCAACGAACTCGAAATCATCGAGTTCTACATCGACGAGGCCACCGAACCCGGGGCCAAGCCGTACCGGGCCTATTACGGCGTCAATGTGGCCAAGGTGCTGGAGATCATCCGGCTGCCCAAGGTGACGGGGATGCCGCAAACGCCGCATCCCTGCGTCATCGGCACGTTCAATCTGCGCTCCCGGGTCATTCCGCTTATTGACCTGTCCATGTGGCTCGGCAAGCCCATGGCTCGTGATGAGAACACCAAGGTCATCGTTTCGGAATTCAACAAGGTGATAAACGCCTTCATGGTTTCCGGCGTCACCCGCATCCATCGCCTGAGCTGGTCCGAGGTGGAGCCGCCGTCGGGCTACGTGGCCCAGTTCGCGGCCAACAATTTCACCGGCGTGGTGAAGTTCCCGGACCACATCGTGCTCATCCTCGACATGGAGCAGATCATCTGGGACTTAAACCCCGCCCTGGCCATGAAGACGGATCGCCAGCGCGCAGAGGCGGCCATCCCCGAACCCGAGCGTTCGGCTTACAAGACGTTGGTGGTGGACGACTCCAACTCCATCCGCCGGCTCATCGCCACCTATCTGGAGAAGGACGGCTTCGAGGTCATCCAGGACGTCAACGGCCAAAACGCCTGGGACCGGCTGGCGGAATGGCGCGAGGCCGCGACCAAGGGCGGCCAGCCGTTGAGCGCCAACGTCAATCTTGTCGTGACCGACATCGAAATGCCTTCGATGGACGGCCATACCCTGTGCAAGAAGATCAAGGACGACCCGGTGCTCAAGCAGTTGCCGGTGGTGCTGTTCTCGTCGCTTATCAACGACCAGCTCTACCACAAAGGGCTTTCGGTCGGGGCCGACGACCAGGTCACCAAGCCCGAGGTCGGCACCCTGGCCGAGCGCGCCCGCAAGCTCATCGAAGCCAGCCGGTAACGATCGGCGCGAGCGGAGACGACGGCGGCGGCCCCGCCTGGTTTTGACCGGACAGGACGTATCAAGGACGGTCGCCATCCATGCACATGCTGCTTGTGGCCCGCCAGGGCCAGGCCCGGGATCGTATCGTGGCCGAGCTGACGCGCCTTGGCGCGGCCTGCGACGTGGCGCAGACGCCCGGGGAACTGCTCCACGCCGCCCGATGCCGCCGCTATAACGGCGTGCTGTTCGACGTGCCGACCCTGGTGCGGGAAAAAAACTTCGACAAGCGCGTGCTGCAACGCCTGGCCGAGATCTATCCCTCGGCGCGCCTCAAATACGATCCGGCCACGGACACGGTGTTTGCCCTGGGGGCCGACGCCGGGCCGCCGTCGCGGGACGGGCTGTCGGTCTTCACGGCCGCCTGCCGCGATTTCCTGCCGCGCAGCCTGCGGCGCGGCGAGCGGGTGGAGGCCAATTTGCCGGCCGTGTTGTGGCGCGCGCCGCCGGACGGCGGCGAGAGCGGCGAAAAGACCTGCACGGTCAATGTTTCCTATCTCGGTTGTTTTTTGTTCACCACGGCGTCCTGGGAGATCGGCCAGGAGGCCTGGGTGGTGTTTCCGGATGTGACCGACGTGCCGGTGCGCACCCGGGTGGCCTGGCACGAGCCCTGGGCGTTGCGGCGCTCGGTACCGGGCGTGGGGCTGGCTTTTCTGGAGATGCCCGAGGCGCTTTTCACGGAACTGGGGCAGTTGGGCTGCGAAGCCGACGAGATGGATATTGCCTGTCCGGCCAAAGCGCTTTAAAGAGGCTGTCTGCGGAGGGATGGCCGAGCGGTTTAAGGCGGTGGTCTTGAAAACCATTGGCGGGGAAACCCGTCCGGGGGTTCAAATCCCTCTCCCTCCGCCAGTTTACGGGCTTTCGCCCAATTTTTCAAAAAGTCTTCCCCAAACAATCCTTCGGGCCGCCGTTTCACCGTCGCCCGTTGTTTCGATATTCGTGTCTATTCTTCTGAAGGCGGGAGTCCCTTTTTCTTTTCTGATTCCAGTTTTTTAATGCTCTTTTCCGGTGTTGGAAGATTTTCGGGCATCGTGCCCCCAAGTTCTTTTATTGTCTGGCGAACTTTAGCTCCGACTTCGTAATGTGTGGCATTTGCTGCCTGTTTACCACGAACTTTTTCACGGCGAATCTTTTCTTCTGTTTGCGTTGCTCGAAAGAGATTTGCAGCAAGCTCAGTGCTTCCCATATGGTCAAGGATTTTTTGACTCTTCTTTAATCCTTTTTTTGCGTGAATGGCTTTGTTGTTTAGACCGCCATATAAGCCACGGTAGCCATGGTCTTGAAATATAGTATATTCAAGACCAGTTACAACGCCAGATTCTTTTGCGGCGGCACATAGTGCTTTATTGTGTCGCGCCATTTCAGAGCGTAACGCCAGCCTCCTCTCGTCCTCCGTTAGTTCTCCAAAAGTAGAAACATCATGTAATTCTTGCCGGCGCGTCTGAATGGCGAAATAGGTTTGTCCTAAAGCAATCACTTGTTTGCCAGGGTCTCCATTCTGAACAATCAAGTAGCAAGCATACCTTGATAATTTAAAATCTTGGATTTCCCGTTTTGCCCCAGATCCCAAGTCGACCATTTTTACCGTTTGGGAAAAATGGTCATCTGCATCTTGTCCAGATTTTTCACAGGCAATGATCGCTTTTTGTATTACATTCAGGAACTTATCCCATGAGCTATAATCTAAAAGCGGACCAAGCTCCCTAGCAAGCCAATGCTCATTCCCCTCTTCGTCTCCATGCCTAATATCCTCAAATGTTTTGTGATGTACGCGTTCAATCTCATCTGGACACATTCTCATCTCCATTTTGAGTATGGGGTATGCGAAAAGTATGTGGTCGGTTATGCTAACCTTGCGGTGGCATGGCAACGGCAATCAGGCCACGAGTCGAAGCACGTAATGTCCGTTTGTGCGCCTTGGTGGTCGGGCTGGAATCCTCCGCGTGACTGAGCGTCCGTCGCCCCTGCGGGCGGAAGCAACCTCATGGACGGGGAGCGGACAGTGAATGCCCGGCAGGAGGGAGAAGGCCTTCCCCCTTGCCGTGGAGGCTCCGGGCCTGGGCTGGACGGACCGCTGGCTGCGATGATGGTCAAAAGAGGCGCAGGGGGACAAGTAACCGGATAACTTTCCGGATAACTGAAAATTTCCGAACACAACTTTCCGTTTACAATAAGTATGTTACGGCTTCAATGTGAAGTTCTCTCCCGTAACCACCCGGCCAAGGCATCCCGGTCCAGCGTCCCCTTGCCGAGCTGTTCGAAGGCCATGACGCGCTCCGGTCCCGAGGCCTCGATGCGCACCCCATGAAGCCGCAGAAAGAGCAGGCAGGCGACATAGGCCGTGCGCTTGTTGCCGTCCACGAAGGGATGATTCCTGGCGATGCCATGGGCGTAGGACGCGGCCAGGTCGAAAACATCAGGCTCCCCGTAGGCCGCGAGCTGCGCCGGCCTGGCCAGGGCGCTTTCCAGCAACCCCATGTCCCGGACCCCGGCCGAGCCGCCGTGTTCGGCAAGCTGCTGGTCGTGGACGGCCAGGACCACGGCGGCGGCAATCCATCGCCAGGTCATCGGTTGGCCAACTCGCGCAACACGTCCCGGTCCTCGCGCATGATGTCTTCCGCCGCCGCCATCTGCTCGGCAAAGGACGCGTCCATGGGCGTGATCCGGTAGCCGTCTGCGGCGTCCGTCAGATACACGGTATCGCCTTCCACGACCTTGAGCCGCGCCACCGCTTCCTTCGGCAGCACCAGCCCGAGGGAGTTCCCCACCTTTCTGATTTTGAGCGCCTGCATAGGGCACCTCCATGTTGACACTGACGTTATAACGACGGTGCAGGACATGGGCAAGAGGGCATCCGAAACCGTCGTTTTATGTGCCGGGCGTGACGGGTTCCTTCAGCCCCCCCGGCCCCGGAACCCGCATGGTTTCGGGCGGTGGCGGGAGTGACTGGTTGCCGCCGTTGGAGTGTGCTGTCGCCCACGCCGTCCGGGCGACAGATGTGGAGCGCCAACGCGCAACGCCGTTTTGAGGAGCTGGACCCGTGTCAATTTCCCAACAAAAAAGTTGGCAACAAATTTGATGGCAGAGATGATATTGGATGCGCGGCGTCCGCGCCTCGGCTGGACGGACCCTCGGCGACGATGATAGGCAATGGCCGCGCAGGCGGACAAGGAACCGGACGACATTCCGGCTCCCTGGACAAGATCGGATGCGCTTTGGCGTTGAGAATCGGGATGTTGGCGCTTTGCTGCGAAGTCATCTCCCGCCAGTTTTTCACCATGCGGACGCGCCTGTCCAAGGCCCCCCCGGAGTTCCTGCCCCATGAAGGACATTCCCCGTTTCCTGGCCGGCTTTAAAAATTTCCAGCGCACCTATTTCTGCGACGGCAGCACCTTTTTTTCCGATCTCAAGCGGGGCCAGACTCCGAAAGTCCTGGTCATCGCCTGCTCCGACTCCCGCGTGGACCCGGCCATCCTCACCGGCTGCGAACCCGGCGACATGTTCGTGGTGCGAAACGTGGCCAACCTCGTGCCGCCCTACGAGAAAACCCCGGGGAACCATGGCGTCAGCGCCGCCGTGGAATACGCCGTGCGCGTGCTTGGCGTGGAGCACGTCATCGTGCTGGGCCATTCCTGCTGCGGCGGCATCCAGGCGCTCATGCACCCCCAAAAGGAAAAACTCGGCGAATTCATCGCCCCCTGGGTCAAGATCGCCGAACCGGCCCTGCGCGAGGTCAACGAAAAACTGGCCGACAAGGACTTCCACCTGCGCCAGCACGCCTGCGAAAAGGCCGCCGTCCTCGTGTCGCTGGAAAACCTGCTGACCTTTCCCTGGGTGTTCGAACGCGTCATGCGCGGCGAAATGCATCTGCACGGCTGGTATTTCGACCTGGAGCGCGGCGAACTCTTAAGTTACCTGCCCGAAACCGGCAGCTTCGAACCCTTGGTGGCGCGCTGCGAAACCAAACCCGCGCCATGAGCCGCCGGCCGCCCGCCAGTTCCAGGCTATCGCCCCGTTTCGCCCGGCCCAGGCTCCGCCTGGTCCTGAGCGGCCCGGCCCCAAGGACGCCGGGGCGCCCCGCCAAGAGGCCGCCCCAACCCCGATCCCTGCCATGAAACGCGCCCTCGCCACACTGGTCGTGGGCGAAACCTGCCGCAAACGCTTCGCCGCCCACGCCGCCGAGGGCGTTCGAGCCTACGCCAAGGCCCACGGCCTGGCCCTGGTCGTCCTCGACACCCTCATCGACGACTCGCCGCGCGGCCGTTCCCGCAGCCCGGCCTGGCAGAAATGCCTGCTTTTCAACGTCCCCAAGCTGCGCGCCTGCGACCAGGTGTTGTGGCTTGACGCCGACATCGCCATCGCTCCGGGCGCGCCTGACGTCTTTGACGGCGTGCCGCCCGGAACCCTGGGCGCGGTGGAGCAGTTTTCCAGCCCCACGCCGGCCGATTACGCCGCCGCCCAGACCGCCACGCGCCGCCGCCTCGCGGCCATTGGGGCAAGTCTGGCCGACGACGACACGCCCCAGGCCTTCTACCGCCACTACGGCTTCGAGGACGGCCCGGATGCCGTGGTCCAGACCGGGGTCATGGTCCTCACTCCCGAAGCCCATGGTCCGGCCATGGCCGCCGCCTACGCCGAGGCCCGCCGGCCCGACAGCCGGTCCATGCTCTACGAAATGCGCCCCCTGTCCTATCATCTGTTGCGAAACGGTCCGGTCGCCTGGCTTGACCCCCGGTTCAACGCCCTCTGGGCCACGAGTCTGGCCAACCATTATCCCTTTCTCATGGACCCGGCCTTTCTGGCCGCCTGCCGCGACCGGCCCGACATCCTGGCCCGGCTCAAGGCCGGCTGCGTCGCCGCGGCCCTTGCCCGCGCCCACTTCCTGCATTTTGCCGGCGCGGCCGAGGACATGGCGTTTTTATCAAAGAAAACGTGATGATGCCTTCGGCGGCCGGGGGCCTGAGGCCCCCGGCCCCCCCAAAATGGGTAAAGGGGGGGAGGCGGGCCTTGCTCTGAGGCGGCGGCGGCGGTAGGGGAGCGCCATGCGCTTGCCGGAGGAACCCATGAAGCTGTCTGTCCTTGTCGTCATCCTGTGCTGTCTGGCCCTGCCCGCGCCGTCGCGCGCCGGGGTGGTCCTTGAGGGCGACGCCTGCCGCCAGGTGTTCGACAACCCCAAGGCCGAGCAGATCGCCTGCCGCACCGGTTTCCGCCTCGATACGGCCACGCGCTCGCGCCTGGAGAGCAATTCCTTCGGCTTCGTCTCCGATCTGGCCTGCTCCGCCGTCATCACGGCCAAACGCTCGGAAGTCGTGGCCCGGCTCCACGCCAAGGGCGACGTGGCCCTGCCGCCCCAGGAAGTGCGCTGCAACCTCGTCTCCGGCGGCGACCCGGTGCCGGTGCGCTTCCATCTCGCGCCGGTGGTGCGCATCGACGCGTCCGGCCGCGCCGTGGACGCCCGGCTGGGCATCCGCGACCTCACCGGCATCCCCGAACCCCTGGCCACGGCCGTGGCCGAATTTCTCAACAGCGACCCCGGCCTGCGGCGCAGCATCGTGTCGGCGGCCAACGAGATTTTGCCCAACCTGCCGAGGCGGTGACCAATCGAACAATTAATCGAAATAATCAGTGGTTGGTTGTAAAATGTAGGATAGTTGGTTTATTGCAAGCTGTCCCATATTGTTGCGATATAAGCTAACTCGGCGTTTATTAAAGTAGCGAGTATATCGCTTGGCGTTGGTTCTGTAATGAGTTTAGACTGGCGCAAGTCAAGAATGGACATTGTTGTATTGGGTGGAGTGTATTCTTTTAGGCATGTTGTCATTAGGTACGTTATGATGTCAACTCTGTTTTTTGTTAACTCTTCAGGCTTGAAGTATAGTTTTACCAGGTGTGAAGTCCCGTTTATAATTAGCCCTAGCTCTGGGTTGACGCTAACTGAGATCCCCGAATTCTCATAGAGGCGAGATGGCGGATCAAACCAGACTAACTCTTTTTTGCCGCGCCACTTTGAAAATCCATTTTTTATTACGGTATAGTTCTCTCTTTTTTTAGGAGATGTATTGGTGATGATGTCGTCAAGCGAATTTTCGCCAAAATCGCCTCTGCTTAGTTGAACTATAGCGTCTCTCATGTTTTTGTAGTAATCAATTGAAGGACTATAGTCTGGCCGTTCTTTTACTTGTCGAACCTTAGTCGCTTTTGGCGTGCCACTTTTTGACACGATATCAACAAAGTCGGTCAAGGATAAACGACGCATATGTTGCTCCGTTTGTTTAGGTTGCGTTAAACGCCACTAAAGTCAATAAACTCATGATGTTAAAAGGCAATGCAACTGCCAAGGGTCGCTGTCTCTTGGCTTTTGTTTTCTTATATAGATATAAGCAAGCGCGGACAAGGCCATTAAGCGGACAATGTTGGATTTATCGGTAAAGATGCTCGTTGTCTTGGTATCGCCAGGGAGCGCATCCAGGTGCCACAAACGCCAAACGGCCGCAAGCTTTCGCCCGCGGCCGTTTTTCTTTATCGCTCTGGCTCGAAAGCTAGATGACCTTATTGAGCGCGTATTCGATGATGCCCTCGGCCCCCAGGTCGTGGAGCTTGGGGATCAGGTCGCGCACGATGCCTTCGGTGACCACGATTTCCACCGACAGCCAGTCCTTGTTGTAGAGATTGGCCACGGTGGGGGCGGTGAGGCTGGGCAGCAGGGCCATGATGTCCGGCATCTTCTCCTCGGGCACGTTCATCTTGAGGCCGACCAGGCCTTCGGCCCGCAGCGCGCCCTGGAGCATCATGTTGAGGATCTCGATCTTGCGGCGCTTGAACGGGTCTTCCCAGGCCTTTTTGTTGGCAATGAGCTGGGTGTTGGTGGACAGCAGATCGGAGATGATGCGCAGCCCATGGGCCTTGATCGTGGTGCCGGTCTCGGTCACTTCCACGATGGCGTCGGCCAGGCCTTCGACCACCTTGGCTTCGGTGGCGCCCCAGGAGAATTCGACTTCCACCGGGATGCCCGCGCCGGAGAAATACTGCTTGGTGAAGTTGCACAGCTCGGTGGCGATCTTCTTGCCGGCCAGATCCTCGGGGCGCTTGTAGGGCGAGTCGGCGGCCACGGCCAGCACCCAGCGGGCCGGGCGGTTGCTCACCTTGGAGTAGACGAGGTCGGCCACGACCACCACGTCGGACTCGTTTTCCAGAATCCAGTCCTTGCCGGTCAGGCCGCAGTCCAGGGTGCCGGACTCGACGTAACGCGACATTTCCTGGGCGCGGCACATGGAGCAGGTGATCTCGGGATCGTTGATCTCCGGGAAGTAGTTGCGGTGGTGCATCCGGATTTTCCAGCCGGATTTTTCAAAAAGCGCGATGGTGGCGTCCTGGAGGGAGCCTTTGGGAATGCCGAGTTTGAGCATGTTGTCGCCGGCCATTATTTGTAGACCTCCTTGGGGTCGAAGACTTTCGGGGAACAGGTGCGTTCGCCGTCGCTGGTGATTTCGGTGAAGAAGCAGGACTTGTACCCTTCGTGGCAGGCCGCGCCGCCGATCTGCTCGACGAGCACCAGGATGGTGTCGGCGTCGCAGTCGAGGCGCACGCTATGGACCTTTTGCACATGGCCGGAGGTGCCGCCCTTATGCCAGATTTTCTGGCGGCTGCGGCTGAAGTAATGGACTTCGCCGGTGGCCAGGGTTTTGTCGTAGGCTTCCTCGTTCATGTAGGCGAGCATGAGCACCTCGCCGCTGCACGCTTCCTGGGCGATGGCGGGGACAAGGCCGCCGCACTTCGCGAAATCGGGTCGTTTCATCGAAATATTCCTTCGCGCTATGGAGTGCCGGTTGGCCGGCGGAAAACCGAAATGCTCAATAAAACAGGAGCTTCAAGGACGTCATGGTTCGATAAACCTTTGCCCCGGCCGCAAAAGCGGTTCAAAATGCTTTCGATTGAAGGAAAGCACGAGGTCAGCGCCGTTTTTTTCGGCCGCAATTACGTGCAGGGCATCGTAGACGCTGCCGCCGCCTCGGCCCTTGTCGGAAACCATGTCCAAGGCTTCTAGGTAATCGCGTCCGTCGAGAGACACGACGGTACTCGTCCGGACAATGCTTTCCCGCAGCAACGCCATCGCCGCAACGGGAGAAATTCTGGGACGTGAGGGGTACGTCGTCAGGCAGGCGTATGTTTCAGCCAAGCCGTGGGCTGCAACTGCCATTTCGATCTCGCCTCGGCGGCTTTTCAAATACCAGGGAAACGCCCGCTGATGCATGGGATGGCTTTTCACCATGGCGGCGACAAGCACCGACGTGTCGAAAAACACCTTCATCGTTTTGAAAGACCTGCGATGTCCCGAGCGCGGTCGTTTCGCACACGCTCAACCAGATCATCCACTTCACCGAGGGTTTCGCCGCCAAAAAGCAGCACCCCATCTTCCTCGACAAGCCCATTGTCATTGTCGGCGCTACGAATGACAATGGTGCAGTCCCGTTCTTCGACGATCAGGCGCGCCCCGGGGGCAAGACCCAAATCATGAAGCACATCCTGGGGAATGACCACGCGCCCTTGTTCGTCTAGCGTCGTTTCCATAGGGCCTCCCAGCATCCCGCCGTTCGCATTCTACGCGAAAAAGAGCATTAGCTTACATAAACGTCAACCGGGTGACAAGCGTCGCGTGCCACACCGAATTTTATGCGCCGCCTCGCCCCTACCCCCCTATCGCAGGGGTCCGGGGGGATCATCCCCCCGGCCGCCGGAGGCCTCTTCTCTTCCCTCTTTCCTCTACCTTCCCTCACCCTCGCCGTCGCACTCCGCCCGCAACTGGCCGCAGGCCGCCGCGATATCCGATCCCTTGCTCTTGCGCAGCGTCGCCGTCAGCCCCTTGCTCTTCAAAATCTCCTGAAACGCCAACACCCTGGCCTCGTCCGGCGGCGCATACGGCAAACCCGGCGTGGCGTTGAACACGATCAAATTCACTTTCGCCTTCACCCGCGAGAGCAGCCGCACAAGCTCCCGGGCGTCGGCGTCGGCGTCATTGACCCCGGCCAGCAATAAGTATTCGAACGTCAGCCGCTCCCGAGGCTTTAAGGGATACTGCGCCAGTAAATCCATGAGCTTGTCCAGCTCCAGCTTGGCCGCCCCAGGCATGATCCGCTCCCGCTGGGCCTGGGTCGGCGCGTGCAGCGAAATCGCCAGCGAACACAAACCCGTGCGCCCCAAATCCAACAAATGCCGGGCTACGCCGGCCGTGGACACCGTGATGCGCCGGCCCGAAAAATCCAAACCCTGAGGATGATGCAACGCCTCAAGGGTCTTGAGCAAATTCTCGTAATTGAGCAGCGGCTCGCCCATGCCCATGAACACCAGATTGCGCAGCCCCAGCTCCACGCCCTTGTCCGTCAAATACTGCCGGGCCACCAACACCTGCCCGAGCATCTCCCCGGGCGTCATGTTGCGCCGAAACCCCAGCATCCCCGTGGCGCAAAAGCCGCACCCCATGGCGCAACCCACCTGGGTCGACAAACAGGCCGTGTAATGATCCCTCTCCGGAATCAGCACGCACTCCACCCGCTCGCCGTCCCCCAGCGCCAACAAAAACTTCACCGTGCCGTCGCGGCTCTCCCGCACCATTTCCACCAGCGGCCAGCGAATTTCCGCCACTTCCTCCAGCCTAGCCCGCAACGCCTTGGACACGTCCGTCATGGCCGAAATCTCGCGGCACCGCTTCTGCCACAGCCACTGCCAGACCTGCCTGGCCCGGTACGGCGGCTCGCCCAGGCTGACAATGAGGGACTCCAGTTCGTGAAACGTCAGGTCAATGAGATTGGTCATGGCGGTTGGTCTGCTGGTTGTGGGGTTGTGGTTGTTGGTTGGTGTTTGAGGGGAGTCGGAGTCGGGAGGCGAAGAGGGAAGATCGGGGCTCTGCCCCAAGCCCCGCCGGGGGCCTCAGGCCCCCGGACCCCCGGCATGGGTCGGCGGGCGGCAGCGCGGACGGTCGGCCGGGCAAGGCGAGGCGGAGGCCGGGAGACAGCGGGTGCGGCCTCGGTCGGGGACAGTCGGCGGCGGATGCCCGTCGTTGGGGCCGGAATCGTCCGGGGCAACGCGTGGCCGCTTGCGCGGCCCGCGCCGCCCCGGAGCGATTCCAGCCCCAAGGTGCGCCAGCGGCGAAGCGCCGCATTGAAAACCAAAAAACCAGGGCCGGAAATTTATGGAGGCATCCGGGATGCCAGCGGCGAAGCGCCGCATTGCAAAGGCAATCCCGGAGGAGTCATGCCGGGCTTCGGAATCATTTTTTGTGGGGGCGTTTTTCCCGGCGGNNCCGCCGGGAAAAACGCCCCCACAGGAAAGGGGTCCGGGGGGCTTAGCCCCCCGGCGGGGCTCGGGGCAGCGCCCCGATTCTCTTCGCTCTCTGCTAATGCAGTCCTTGCTTGTCCCAGTAGGCGCGTACAAAGCGTTCGGCGTCTTCGCGGCTGGCCACGTCGCCGCTGATCTGGGCCTTGAGCAGCGCGTCGCGGATGAGCCCAACGGCCGGTCCGGGCTTGAGGGAGAGCAGTTGCATGATCTGCGCCCCATTGAGCAGCGGTTCGAGCATTTCCTCGGGCGTTTCGGTACGCTCGAGCATTTTCATGTTGTGGTTGAATTCCTTGTAGGTGCCGCCCACGGACTTGATGTCGGCCCGGGCCATTTCGATCAGGCGCGGGTACTGGTCCAGGGCGCGGAAGCGGCGGATGCCCCGGTCGGTGAGCATGAAGTGGAAGTGCATGTGGCCGCGCACGAGGTTGCACACGAGATCGGTCTCGTCCGGGGGGAAGCCCAGGCGCGAGAGGATCTTGCGGGTGACCTTGGCCCCGACCTGGTGGTGCTGGTAGAAGTGGAGGTCGCCGCCGGCGTATTGGGCGGTGTGGAGCTTGCCCACGTCGTGGAACAGGCAGGCCAGGGTGCCGTACCAGTCGTAGGGCAGTTCCTCGGGGTAGTGGCGCATGACGGCCAGGGTCTGCTCGAAGAGCGTATATTCGACGCCGTCGTCGGAGGTGATCTTGATGCGGGCGAGCGTCGCCACTTCGGGCAAGAACCAGTGGAGGATCATGGTGTCGTAGAGGCGCTCCACGAAATCGGCCATGTTTTCGGCCTCGACCTTGCGCCATTCGTCCATGATGTCTTTGACCGACACGTAGTCCATGATGCGGCGCGAGGCCCGCAGGATGGCCATGAAGGTGTTAGGTTCCACCGGGATGTTGTAGTTGGCGGAAAACCGCAGGGCGCGTACGGCCCGCAGGTAGTTCTGGCGGATGGCTTCGTCGGGGATGCCGTTTAGGCGTACTTCGCCGCTGGAGAGGTCGGCGAAGCCGTCGTGGTCTTCGACCTGATGCGGCATGTAGGGGCAGGCCTGATGGGGCGGCAGCAGCCCTTTGGCGGTCAGCCGGGCGATGAGCCGGCTGGTGAGCCGGGCCACGGACTCCTCGGGGTGGGAGGCGTCGGCGGTGTCGGCCGGGTAAAGATAGAGGGTGGTGTCGCCGCTTTGGAGACGGGCAAAGGCCCCGTCCTGGGCGCAGGCTTCGGACTGGGGGAAGAGCTTCTGGATTTCGGCCAGGGGGGCGTCGGTGGCCACGTCGAGTTCCGGCGCGGCGGCATCCAGGGCTTTTTCCTGCAAAACGGCGTTGATGACGTAGGCGTCGTAGCCGTTTCGCATGATGGTTTTGCAGATGGCGGTGGCGTCCTTGAAGGGTTGCGCCATGGGAAGACCTCCGGGTGCGGCGATTGATGCGTGTCTCAGGCTCCGGCGCGGGCGAGTTCGTAGACCACGTGGCCGTTCACGGCGGTCAGGGTCACGCGGCCGGTGAGGGACTGGCCCAGAAGCGGCGTGTTCTTGCCCTTGGAGCGCAGGGTTTCGGGGGTGACGACCCAGGATTGTTCCGGGTCGAAGAGGCAGAAATCGGCCGGATCGCCCGGGGCGAAGCGGCAGTGGGGGAGCTTGAATATTTCGGCCGGCCGCCAGGCGAAACGCAGGGCGATGTCTTCGGCCGTCAGCTGGCCCAGGCGCACGAGTTCCCACAGGCTGCCCAGGGCCGTGTCCAGGCCGGTGATGCCGTTTTTGGCGTCCTCGAAGGGGGTTTCCTTTTCGTGGGCGGCGTGGGGGGCGTGGTCGGTGGCCAGGATGTCGATGACGCCTTCGCGCAGGGCCTGGATGAGTGAGAGCCGGTCGTCGTCGGTGCGCAGGGGCGGATTGACCTTGGCCATGGTGTCGTAGCCGAAAAGCGCCGCGTCGGTCATGGTCAGGTAGTGCGGGCAGGTTTCGGCCGTGACCGGCGCGCCCCGGCGCTTGGCGTCGGCGATGAGTTCCACGGCCCGGCGGCAGCTGACGTGGGCTAGGTGCACGGGGGCGTTTAAGTATTCGGCCAGCAGGATGTCCCGGGAGACTTGCAAGGCCTCGGCCACGTCGGGCTGGCCGCGAAGGCCCAGGCGGGCGCTCATGACGCCCTCGTTGGCCCCGGCCCCCTTGGCCATGTACGGGTCCTCGCAGTGGTCGATGACCGGGGCGAGGTCGGCGGCGTATTCCAGGGCGTGGCGGAACAGTTCGGTGTCGGCCACGGGTTCGCCGTCATTGGAAAAGGCCACGCAGCCGGCGGCCAGCAGCTCTTCCATGGGCGCGAGTTGTTTGCCGGCAAGGCCGATGGTGAGCGCGCCGATGGGGAACAGGCGCGGGCCGTGGGGCCAGGCGTCGCTGGCCCGGCGCAGCATGAGGCGCGTGACCGATTCGTTGTCGTTGACCGGATCGGTGTTGGCCATGCACAGGATGTTGGAAAATCCGCCTCCGGCGGCGGCGGCCAGACCCGAGGCGATGTCTTCCTTCCATTCCTGGCCGGGTTCGCGCAGGTGGGTGTGGGCGTCGGTCATGGCCGGCAGGAGCAGCTGCCCCTTGGCCTTAATGACCCGGGCTTCGGGGAAGCGGGCGGCCGGGTCGTGGGGCGAAAGTTCCAGCACCTGCCCGGCGGCGCAGACCAGGGTCCAGCGGCCGTCGCGGCCGGGGACGGCAACGTCGGCGACGACGAGATCCGGCGGCGTCATGCGGTTTCCCCTTTTTCCTTGCG
This sequence comes from Solidesulfovibrio magneticus, assembly GCA_002482565.1. Lineage (GTDB taxonomy): Bacteria > Desulfobacterota > Desulfovibrionia > Desulfovibrionales > Desulfovibrionaceae > Solidesulfovibrio > Solidesulfovibrio magneticus_B. The sequence goes on along the minus strand of DLGG01000187.1, from coordinate 33,559 downwards.
GGTGATGTGGAGATACAAAATCGCCATGCGCACGGCCACGCCCGAGGCCACCTGGTCGAGGATGAGCGAGTTGCCGGCGTCGGCCAGGTCCGAGGCGATTTCCACGCCCCGGTTGATGGGACCGGGGTGGAGCACCTTGACGTCCGGGGCGGCGTTTTTGAGGCGGTCCTTGGTGAGGCAAAAGCGCCGGGCGTATTCGCGCAGATCGGGCAGAAGCCCGGCTTCCTGGCGTTCGAGCTGCAGGCGCAGGCACATGACGGCGTCGGCGTTTTCCAGGGCCGGCTCCAGCTCGTGAAAGACCTTGGCGCCCAGGGCCCGGGCGTCCTTGGGGAGCAGGGTGCGCGGGGCGCACAGGCGCACGGTGACGCCGAGCATGGTCAGCAGGCGAATATTGGACCGGGCGACCCGGGAATGGGCCACGTCGCCCAGGATGGTCACGGTTTTGCCGACGAGATCGTCGCCCCAGACCTCGCGCAGGGTGAACAGGTCGAGCAGGGCCTGGGTGGGGTGGGCGTGCCAGCCGTCGCCGGCGTTGATGACGGCGCAGGACACGCGCCTGGCCACGAAATCGGCCGCGCCGGAACTCGAATGGCGCATGACGATGGCGTCGGGGTTCATGGCCTGGAGCGTGAGCACGGTATCCTTGAGGGTCTCGCCTTTTTGCAAGGAACTGCCGGACTTGGCCAGGCCGAAGGTGTCGGCCGAGAGGCGCTTGCCGGCGATGTCGAAGGATGTCTTGGTGCGGGTGCTCGGTTCGGCGAAGAACAGGACGACGCTTTTGCCTTTGAGCGTGGGCACCTTCTTGACGGGTCGGGCGTTGATTTCCCGGAAGGAGGCGGCGGTGCGCATGACCACGTCCACGTCTTCCCGGGAGAGTTGCGAGACGTCGAGAAGATCCTTGTGGGGCCAGTTCATGGGGCATCCTCGGGGCGAATTTTGGCCGCGCGCCCAGGCGCGTAAGCCGAACGATATTTTCACAAGCCCCGGGCGGCGTCAATGCGGGGGGCGGGAGTGGCGTTTGTCTTAGGAAATGGGGTTGTGGCTTAAGGCTTGTCCGACGCAAGGTTCAATATTTATTTATTGATTTATCTGTTTTTAATATATAGACAGATTTAAAAGGAGTTCGCCATGAAACTGAAATCGCTGTTTAAATTTATGAAGCCGCAGAGAGCGTCTCGGTTCTTTGAGGGTAACACCCCGTATTTAAACTTTGCAGCTATCCATACTTTAAATGATCCTTTTGAATTTACGATATCTTCAAGTTTGTATGACGCGCAGGTTGATCCACAGGAGGTTTCAAGAATTCAGAAAAATCCTGAGATGATGATGCGGGATATACAAGAGCTCTTGGTAAAGGAGACAGGGAGAGAGTCTAATGTAGATTTTCTGTCGGGTGATAAAAACCTACACCTTTGTGGAAAAGACAAAATAAGCAGGTTAGATAATGCTGTTGAAGAAGCTATAAAGAATAAAAGAATAGGTGTTTTGTCGATGAGTGGTGCGGTTTCCGACGAGGATGAAATTAATTTGTTAAGTAATCCCCTGATGTGGGCTCATTATTGTGAGTATTATGAAGGTTTTGCAGTAAAACTAGACCCTGAACACCCATTTTTTAAAGATAATAGTACGCAGAGATTGTCACAGGTTAAGTATGTAGAAAAGATTCCAAGCTATTCACCTGAGTGCACTTCTGAAGATGGTTTGTTATCACATGTCGGAGTAGTCAAGAGCCAGCACTGGGAATATGAAAAAGAATGGAGATTAATCGCAGAGTGTTTTGAAAATTTTTTGTATGAAGATGAAGCGATGTTAAAACAGCTTCCTATTGATGCAATACAAGGAATATATATTGGTTTAAACTGTAAAAACTATAAAAACAGTGCAATTGGATTTGGATATAAGAATAGAATACCAGTATATATGTCAAGTAAAAAAAATAACACCTGGGGGTTGGAGTTTGTGAAAATTGCATAATATTCTTTAAATTTTATCTAATGCTCTATCTAGATGAGTTCTCCAAAGCGCGGCGAAGGCTTCGATCTCCAACAGCCCGGTCCGCCGCGCCCGGCAGGTGACGCCGGCCGCTTCCAGCCGGCCGCGCCAGGAGTCGGGCTGCTCCCCGGCCAGATCGGCGCAAGCGTGGGCCCCGGCCACGGTGAAAAAGGGCAGCAGCAGCGCCTGGGCGACGCCCTTGGCGGCAAGCGAAGCGATAATGGTGTCCAGTTCCAGGCTGGCCGCGCCTTTTTCCCGGGGCATGGCCCCGAAAAAAAGCAGCGGATCGCGCTGGGTCAGGCGTTCGCGCAGGGCTTCGTAAAACCCGGCCCCGGGCGGCGGCGCGCCGTGGCCCATGAGCACGGCTGCTTCGCCGGGCTGCCGCCCGGCGGCCAGAGCCTCGTCAATGGCGGCGGCCGCCCGGTCCACATCGGCCAGATCGGCCAGAAGCGGCGCGCCCACCGACACCGACGTGCGGCCGGCGTCTTGTTCGAGCCACCGGCTCAGGCCGGCCAAGAGTTCGTGGTATTCCCCGCCCGGCACCACATGCAGCGACTGCACCACCACCCGGGCGCAGCCGGCGGCGGTCAGTTCGCCAAGCACGTCGAGGACTTGCTTCGCTCCGCCGAAAGCGGCGGCGCTCCCGTGCTTGCGGCCCACGGTGCGGGCCACGGCCACCACGGCCCCGGGATGGGCGGCGGCAACAGACTCCCGAAACGCGTCCAAGGCGGCCATGGCCCCGGGATGCCGGGAGCCATGGGCGGCCAGGATGATGCCGCAGGGCTGCGTCACGGGCGCGACTCCATGGCAGCGGCCAGACCAGCCAGGGCGGACACGGCCGTGGGCGCGGCGATAAGCGAAATCCACAGCCAGCCCGGCGGCGCGGCCAGGGACAGCCACAAGGGCGCGGCAGCGAGTTGCCCGGCCACGGCCGACCAGAGAAAGGCCAGGGCCGTGGCGGCCAGCCCCGCGCCCACAAAGCCCATGGCCGCCGCGCCGGCCACCAGGGGCAGGGCGATAACCGACTCGGCCGCGCCGACCAGGCGCATGATCTCGAATTCCTCCCGCCGGCGCAGCAAGGTCAGGCGCACGGTGTTGCCGACCACAAGGCCGACCAGGAGCGCCAGGATGGCCCCCAGCGGCAACACGGCCTGGGCGCCGAGCAGGCCCAGGGAGCGGGCGGCGTCGATGGCGGCCGGATTGTAGCGCACCTCGGCCACGCCATCCACGGCCGTCAGGCGCTCCAGTGTTTCCTTGGCGAATTTGTCGTCGTGCTCGGGCGGGGCAAAGCCCAGGAGCAAGGTGTAGGGCAGGGGGTTGACGGCCCCGGGCAGGAGCGGTTCGGCCGCGCCGCCCAGGCTGCCGCGCATGACGGCCATGGCCGCTTCGGGCGTGAACGCCTTGGCTTCGATGACCCCGGGCAGGGCGCGCATCCAGTCCATCTGCCGGGCGGTGAGCGCCGCGTCGGCTCCGGGCTTCCAGTAGACCTGAAAGCGCAGCACGCCCTGGCCCTTGGCCAGAGCGCCGTCCAGGCCGACCTGGGCCAGGGCCAGCAGGCCGCACAAAAACACCGTGGCGAAAACGCCCAGGATGACGCTTAATGACGTGGACGGCCGGCGAAACAGATCGGCCAGGCCGGAAAGGATGAGGCGCGCCGTCATGGGGCCTCCTCCATGTCGTCGGCCGCGTCGGAGGTGGGCGCGGCATCAGGCGCGGCGCGCTCCAGGCGGATGATCCGGGCGTCGGGGGCGGCGGCCACCAGGGCTTGGTTGTGGGTGGCCATGAGGATGGCCGTGCCGTGGGCGCTGAACTGGCGCAGGATGTCGAGCAGGCGCAGGGACAGGTCCCAGTCGAGGTTGCCGGTGGGTTCGTCGGCCAGCATGAGCCGGGGGCCGGCCACCACGGCCCGGGCGATGGCCACCCGCTGCTGTTCGCCGCCGGCCAGCTCGGCGCAGGGCCGGTTGGCCAGCTCCGTCAGGCGCAGGGCGGTCAGGGCCGAGCTCACCCGGCGCTTAATGCGGGCGGCCGGGGTTCCCCGCACCACCAGGGGCAGGGCCACGTTGTCGGCCACGCTGCGCTCGGGCAGGATCTTGAAATCCTGAAACACCATGGCCACGTCGCGGCGCAGCTGGTGCAGTTTGGACGGACGCAGCCCGACCAGATCGTGGCCGGCGGCCACGGCCCGGCCTTCCTGCAAGGGCAGCGAGCCGTGCAGGATGCGCAGCAAGGTGGACTTGCCCGCCCCGGACGGGCCGGTCAGGAAGGCGAAACCGCCCTTTTCCAGGGAAAAGGTCAGATCGCGCAACACCTCGCGCCGGCCGAAGCAGTGGCGAAGCCCCTGGACCTCGATCATGCCGGCGTGTCTCCGTTCTCCAACAGCCGCCGGGCCATTTCCGCGCCGGCCTCGCCGCCGCCGGCCATGCGGGCCAGTTCGGCGGCCACGCCGTCGGCGTCCAGGCGCAGGCAGCGGGTGACGGTCTGGCCGTCCTCAACGGATTTTTGCACCTGGAAATGCCGGTCGGCCAAGCTGGCCAGCTGGGGCCAGTGGCTGATTAGCAGAATCTGCGAAGTGGCGGCGAGCTTTTTGATGTGGCCGCCGACGCTGGTGAGCGTCAGCCCGCCGATGCCGGCGTCGATCTCGTCGAAAATAAGCGTTGGCCCGCCCGGCTCGGCTGATAGCGACATCAGCGCCAACAGGAAGCGCGAGAGTTCGCCGCCCGAGGCGATCTTGTCCAGGGGCTGTGGCGGCTGGCCGGGGTTGGGCCGCCACAGCACGCGCGCCCGGTCTTCGGTGAGCGGTGCGCCCTCGCAGGCCACGGGCGTGTAGGCGACAACCGGCGTAAAATCGAAAATGACCCGCACGTCCTTGGAAAATCCCAGCCCGCGCAGGATGTTTTCCAGGGCGGCGGACAGCCGGGCGGCGGCCTCGCGCCGGGCCGCGCCCAGGGCGGCCAGGGCCTGGGCCAGGGCGGCCATGCCGGCGGCCTCGTCCCGGGCCAGCTGCTTGCGTTTCAGGCCGCAGTCGTCGAGAAAATCGAGGTTTTCCTTGATGTCGCGGCCCAGGTCCACGATCTCGGCCAGGGAGCGCTTGAGCTTTCGCCTAAGCGTCGCCAGCTCGAACAGGCGCTTTTCGATGCCCTCGCCGTCGTCGTCGGCCGCCTTGGCCGGCCGGCGGCGCAGGCGCACGGCCAGATCCTTGAGCAGGTGGCGAAAAGCGGCCACGGCCTCGGCGTCGGCGGAAAACTCATCGTGGATTTCCCCGGCATGGAGCAGTTCGCGGTGCAGGTCGGCCAGGGCGTCCAGGACCGGCGGCTGGCGCTCGATGCACTCCAGGGCGCGGCCAAGGGCCTGGGCCGCCTTGCGCGATTCGGCCAGGGCGGCCTTGCGGGCCACCAGTTCGTCCTCTTCGCCGGGCAGGGGGTTCACCTTGGCGATCTCGGCGTGCTGAAATTCCAGGAACTGGCGTTTTTCTTCCAGCCCGGCGGCCTTGGCGTCGAGGTCGCGGATGGCGGCGGCCACTTCGCCCAGCTCCCGGGCCAGCCGGTTTTTTTCAGCCAGCAGCGCCGGCTCGGGCAGAAAGCCGTCCAAGAGCGCGGCCTGGAAGGCGGGCTGGAGCAGGCGGCCCTGGCCGTGCTGGGAGACATGGAGCAAAAGCTTGGGGCGCAGGGCGGCCAGGGTCTCCCGGGAGGCCAGAGCGTCGCCCACGTAGACGCGGCTGCGGCCGGTGTCGGCCACGAGTTCCCGGCGCAGGATCAGTTCCTCGTCGCCCAGGACAAACAGCGCCTCGACCACGGCCTTGTCCCGGCCGGCCCGGACAAGGTCGGTGTGCATCTTCTCGCCGGTAAGGAAATTGACGGCCGAGATGATGAAGCTTTTGCCGGCCCCGGTCTCGCCGGACAGGACGTTGAGACCCTGGCCGAATTCCAGCTCCAGGTCGTCGATGAGCGCCAGGTTCTTGATGCGAAGGACTTCGATCATGGTGGTATGGCCTATTGCCGCAGCCTCGGGTCCAGGATGTCGCGCAGGCTTTCGCCGATGAGGTTGTAGCCGAGCACGGTGACCAGGATGGCCAGCCCCGGGAAAATGGACAGCCAGGGGGCCACTTCCAGCACTTCCTTGCCTTCCATGAGCATGTTGCCCCAGCTCGGGGTCGGCGGCAGCACGCCCAGGCCCAAAAAGCTCAACGACGATTCGGTGAGGATGGCCCCGGCCACGCCCAGGGTGGCCGAAACCAGCACCGGCGCGGCGGCGTTGGGCAGGATGTGGTAAAACAGGATGCCCGGCGCGCCCATGCCCGACACCCGGGCGGCCAGGACGAAATCCCGCGACCGCAGGGCCAGGGTTTCGGCCCGCACCAGCCGGGTGACGCCCATCCAGGAGGTCAGGCCGATGACGATCATGATGTTGGTCAGCGACGGCGAGAGAAAGGCGATGACGGCCAGGATCAGGAAAAACGAGGGAAAGCACAGCATGACGTCCACGCCGCGCATGATGGCCTCGTCGATGAGGCCGCCGAAATAGCCCGAACACAGGCCGAGAAACAGGCCGATGGCCACGGAGATGCCAACCGCCACGAACCCCACCCACAGTGACACCCGGCCGCCGTAGAGCAGGCGCGACAACACGTCGCGCCCAAGGGCGTCGGTGCCCAGCAAATGCGCGCCGCCGGGGGGCCGCAGAATGGCGTCCACGTCCAGGGCCAGGGGATCGTAGGGGGCCAGCCAGGGGGCCAGCAGCGCGGCCAGGGAGACCGCGCCGACGAGGCACAAGCCCACGGCCAGCAGGCCGTTGGCCGGCAGCATGCGCCGCAAAAGCCGGGCGGGATTAAGCATCGCCCTTGCCTCCCAGGCGGATGCGCGGATCGGCCAGGGCGTAGCCGGCGTCGGCGAGCAAGTTGCCGGCCAGCGTCAGCACCGCGCCCAGGACCAGATTGCCCATGATGAGCGGATAATCCCGGGCCATGACCGACTGGTAGAAAAGCTGCCCCAGGCCGGGCAGGGCGAAGATGGACTCGATGATGACCGAGCCGCCGATAAGCCCGGGCACGGACAGGCCCAGGATGGTGATGACCGGCAGCAGGGCGTTTCGCAGGGCGTGCTTGTAGATGACGGTAAATTCCGACAGGCCCTTGGCCCGGGCGGTGAGGATATAGTCCTGGCGCAGCACTTCGAGCATGGCCGAGCGCATGAAGCGCGACATGCCGGCGAGCGACCCGAAGGTGTAGATGAAAATGGGCAGGGCCAGATGCCGGGCCAGGTCCAGGAGTTTGTCCCAAGGCCCGAGCCGTGCGTAGTCCATGGAGGTCAGGCCCGAGATGGGCAGCCAGCCGAGGTGGATGCCGAAATAGAGCATCAGCAGCAAGGCCAGCCAGAAGCCGGGCATGGCGAAACCGATGAAGACGAAGACCGTGGCGGCGCGGTCGAACAGGCCGCCCTGATGCCGGGCCGAGGCCACGCCGATGGGGATGGCCACGGCCAGCGTGAGGATCAGGGAGGCGACGTTCATGGAAATGGTCAGCGGCAGGCGCTCCTTGATGCGGTCCCAGACGGGACGCCGGTCGCCGGAGAGCGAGTTGCCGAAGTCGAGGCGGGCGAGTTTGCCGAGCCAGTCGAGGTATTGGACATGCAGCGGCCGGTCGAGGCCGTAGAGGGCCTGGAGCCGGGCGCGGGTTTCGGCGGTGGCCAGCGGGTTGAGCGTGGTCTCCATGTCGGTGGGCGAGCCTGGGGCGAGGTGGATGACGGCGAAGCTCACGCAGGTGATGCCGAGGAACACGACGGCGACCCAGAGTGTTTTGAGCAGGAGACGTTTGGCCAATGCGAGCACGGTTAGGGGCACTCCTTGGGGGCGTATCGGCAGTCGCCGGCCCAGGAGGTATGTACGAGAAACGGGGCTTGTTGGAAAGGGCGATCAAAAAAAGCGGCGCGGGCCGAAATTTCCTGTTGACTTTTTTCGGGCCAAGCGTAGATTCCGTCCTCGCTGCGGGGCTGTAGCTCAGTTGGGAGAGCGCTTGAATGGCATTCAAGAGGTCGTGGGTTCGATTCCCTCCAGCTCCACCAAGAAGAATGCCAAGGGGTTACCGAGAAATCGGTGACCCCTTTTTCTTTGGCCCCGTGCCAACTCACCGCCAACGCTCCCGTTGGCTCTGACAGCCCGGTCCCCGGCCGGCTGACTCATCTCCTTCCCTACCCCGGGGCGACCTCTTGAAAATTTTCAAGCGGTTACCTGGAAAAAATTCCAGCAGTCCCCCAAATTTTTCGCTTCGAGTTGGACGTTTGGCCATTTCCGATGCGTTGGCGGCGCAAGATCGCACGCCACATCGCGTCACCGGGCCGTGATCCGCAATTCCCACATGTTTATGCACGACATGGGCGGCAGTCAGCGCCGAAATCGAGCCCACCAGTCGCGCCGGCCCATGGTCAGCCCGGGGCCATTCCTCGTCCCCGGTGGCACCCTTCCCCTGTCCCCCGGATTCGCGCGGGGCACCCCCTTCCTGAGGTTTTTCTCTGGCCCGCCCGGGGTTGGGTTCCCCTGGCCCGCTCTCGCCCAGGAAAGGGGCCGTCCGGAGGAATGTCCGAATTTATTGGGAGTTATAAAAAGTAGGTGGTCCTGCCACATAGGACTTGGACTTTTGGGAATTTCAGATGCATTGTCTGAGCAAAACGGCGTAAAAGGAAACTACAGCTAGGATACTCTCTCATCCAAGCCGTTGACAATATCCTTAAACAGGAAGGGAAACAGCCTGATTTTGCCGAGCGGTTTACCGCTGTGTTTACTAACAAAATGTTCACATATCCGAAATCACCTGAGAGCTTCGTGCGTAGTAGTGTCCTTTAACAGCGTGTTGAAAAACTCCGCCAAGTGACCGAGAATCCACTCCCGCCTTGGGACCTTTCCCGGACAAGTGGACATTCCGAATGCATCGTTGAAAAAAACGACAGCAGCGGGCGACACACCCCTGGGGCCGCGCATCCTGGCCAGTTAGATTGAGCCCTGGTGCGGGTCGAGGCCCGGAAACAGGCCGAGTGCGCACCATACCCCTGGGCAGAATCCCGACCTCATCGGCCTTCTGCTACGACTGGCTGGGTCGGCACCTGTTTGAAAATATCGAAGAGGTCAGGGACTACGCCAGCAAGTGGCTCTGGACTTACAATAACGAACGGCCCAACATGGGCATCGGCGGCATCACCCCGAGGCAAAAACTGAGAACGGCTGCATAGCCCTACTTTTCAGACCGCCTAAAAAGGGGAGGATTACCCCTGAAGCTTTCCCGCTCGCCCTGGGGTTGGGGCCTCTGACGGCTTCTCGCCCAGGAGGGGCGGGTCTGGAGGCACGTCCGTTTTGGCTGGAGGTTGGAACGTCGGCGCTGGGATCATGCGGACTTCTTGCACGATATCACGGTGGAGCTGCGCAGATGGGACCGCAGCGTCAGTACAAGCGGAACGATCAGGGCGGCGGTCACCGCCGAAGCCAGTACGCCGATAGTCTGATTGCTGTGATCGGCAACCACTCCGTAGAGGATCGGCGCGATGCCTCCAGAGCCGATGACGCTCGTATAGAAGACCGCGAAGGCCCGGCTCGTATCGCCATCGGAAAGCTCCGGCACCGTGCCGTAGAGCACCGAAGAGGTGCCGTTTAGCACGATGCCGAGCAGCGGCAGCAGGATGAGCGTAGGCGTCAGCGGCGTGAACAGCGTCACCGCGATCAGTAGCGCTGTGGCGGCTTCGGTCATCATGACGCTTCCGGTAACACCCAGCCGCTCCCCGAGCCAGCCGCACGTCGCCTTTCCGAAAGCACCTCCCATGAACAGCAGGGCCAGTGCGATTCCAACCTTCGACGAGTCCCCGCCCTGTCCGTGGATGAGGAAGGGCAGAAACAGCAAATAACCCATGCGGGTCGCCGTATCGAGCGCACCGATCGCCGTCAGAATGCCGAAGCCGCCGCGGCCATGACCGCAAGCCGCCTCCTGCGGGGCATTCCTGGTGACGGCTGTCGTCGGCGCCAGGGCCGCCAGGGCGAACGCCACAGCGACTCCAAGCACCGCCATGAGGCCGAGCACCGGTCGCCAGGCCAGGATCGGCACAAGCACCGCGACGAGAGCCGGCAACGAGGCTTTCCCGAGATCGCCCGAAAAATTGTAGATACCGAGCGGACGTCGCGACGTCTTGCCGTAGCTGTCGGTGATGAGCATCGAGCCGCAGGGGTGCTGGATGCTCGAGCCGATGCCGGCCACGACGAGGCCGACGCAAAGGCACGCAAAGCCCAACGGCAGCGCCATGATCAACAAGCCCGTCGTTGCAAGGACGGTCGACAGCATCAGCGCCGCGCGCGGCGACAAGCCGCGTAGGGCTCGCTCGGCCGGGATTTGGAAGCCTCCCAGCGTTCCGGAGTAGAGGGCGCGCACGACGGCAAGCGCCGCATAGGAAAGGCCGAACTGCGCCTGCCATACGGGCAGAAAAGCATAGAGACTGTCAGTGTAGCCGTCATGAAGCGCGTGGGTGAGGCACGCGCTTACAAGGCTGCGCTTTTGCCGCGGGCATCGCTTTTTTGAATTCATCTTTGGCAGACCTATGGGGAAAGGAATTTGCAGTGTTCCGGTGCACCCTTTGCAACTGCCTTGTAGACACGTGAGGTTTTATCGTCTAGTATCTCCAAAATCACAGATATCGTCTGTTTTTCTCACGGATAAAAAAATGCACCATCTTCCCCCTCTGAATGCCCTGCGCGTCTTCGAGGTCGCTGCTCGGACAGGCAGTTATACCGAGGCCGGAGCGGAACTCGGTCTCACCCATGGCGCAGTGAGCCGGCAGATCGCTGTGCTCGAAAACTGGCTGGGGCAGAGGCTCTTCACGAAGGAGGGCCGCCGCATGGTGGCGACGCCGATGGCGAGAATCTTCGCCGCTGAGGTCGGTCTTTCATTCGATCGTCTGGCTGTTGCGGCGCAAGCCTGCGGCCGGCCCGGCGCGCGCCGCATCTTGCGTGTAAGCGCGCCGACGAGCTTCGCGATGCGCTGGCTGATCCCACGGCTCCATCGCTACCACGCCGCTCATCCGCACGTCGAAGTCGCGGTTACGACGGTTTCGACTGTGCTCGAGGAATTGCGCGGTGGCGTCGATGTGGCGATCCGACGCGGCGTTGCTCGGGAGCATGTGTGGCCCCAGCATCGCGTCGTTGCTGTGCTGGATGATGTGGATACGCTGATCATGAGCCCAGCGCTGTTCGCGCGTCGGCCGATCCTGGAGCCAGCCGACATCGAGGGACATATGCTGCTTGCAAGCGAGACCCGCGCCGGAGATTGGGCGAACTGGCTCGAGGCGGCAGGGCTCCAGCACCTTGCCGGACTTCCCCGCCAGATATTTGATCACTTCTTCGTGACGCGCCAGGCGGTGGAAGATGGGCTTGGCATTGGGATCGGCCCGTTGCCGCTGCTGGAGATCGACATTGCCAGCGGAAGACTGATGACGCCGCTGCCGGACATCCGGGTTCCGCGGACGGGGTATGTTGCGATCATCCCACGTCAGGCCGATGCTGGAAACCTGTTTGCCGGCTTCGTTGACTGGCTTGTCGGCGAAACGCGCGGGCCGGTTGGTGGAGCACCCAACCATCTGAAATAGCCGCAGCTGGCTACGCTATTGCCGCCGATAAAGGGAAGGTAGGTCTAGAGGAAAATACCATTCCATTCGAGGGTAGCTTTCCGTTGTCCTCGGTCCATACCCTCGCTCATCGGGGCCAAGATCATCACATTCTTGTTGACAGCACGCTGTCAATATAGCAGTTATCTGTCATGGAAACGAAAGAAGCTAGAAAACGAACCTTGGCGGGTGACGCTCTGACAGAATTGGTGCTTGAAACGTTCCGGTTTAACGGGCTTCTCATGGAAGCCAGCGACCAAAGAATAAAACACCTTGGGATCACTTCTACCCTGTGGAAAGTGTTGTCTGCTTTGAGTGACGCCCCAATGCCCATGGCCAAGGTTGCTAGAAATATGGGATTGACTCGCCAAAGCGTGAGACGGTCTGTAAACAGACTCAAGGATAAAGGGTTGGTAGATTGTTCTGAAAATCCAGATCATCAGAGAGCAAAATTGATCAGCATAACAGCTAATGGTGCTATTCTATTGGATGAGATTAATGAAATACAGATAGAGTGGTCGAATGACGTAGCATCGAGATTGGAAGTAGATAAATTAAATTTAACCACAGAAACAATGAAGGCCATTGAGCAAATTTTGCATAATAATTGATGCTGCAACAAAAAATGACGGAGAATCCAATGTTGGAGAACTGAGCTGGTCCTGGTAGATTGGACAGGTTGGCGGCCAAAGATGCGCGCCGCTACCAGCGGGCCAGCAGGGCCGGGATCATCTCCGGATGCGCCTCGGTGACGAGAAAGACGAACAGTACGGCGGCGATGAGGTCGGCCGTGGTCCCGGGATTGTAGCGGCGATCGGCGTCTCGAAGGATCGTGTCGAACCGGGCCATGGCCCGGCGGCCGTCCTCGGTGAAAACCCCGCCCAAGGCCAGGACCTCGGCCGCCTGGGCGGAAACGCCCAGGGCCGCCTCGCGGTCGAGCTTGCGGGCGATGTCCGTGTCCGGGACCCGGGCCAGGATGGTCAGGAAGGTCTGGACCACGGACTCGGAGAACCGGCTCCCCGAGTCCCACAGTCCCCTCAGGCAAGGCAGCCCGATCTCGAAGACAATGGCGAAATCCGTGACATACTCGCTGGCCAGGCTGTCGCGGTCGCGGGCCATGGCCATGGCCGCGCGCAAGGTGTAGTCGATGGGCGTGGTGCGCACGTCGCCCTCCTCCACCGTGTCCAGCCCCTGGGGCGCGGCCATGAGGATGGCCCGAAAAGCCAACTGGGCGTCGCGCACGTCGAGATCGCGCAGCACCTTTCCGAGAGCCGCGCGCAGCCCCTGGCCATGCCGGCTGGCGGTCGCTTTGATCAGGGGGGCGAGCAGCAGCACGATGCCGATGTTGGTGTTCACGCCGGCTAGGCGCTTGGTATCTTCCGCGGCGCGCGCGATGATGTCGCCAACCCGCGCGCCCTCGTCGGCGGCGAAAGCCGGTCCCACGGCGGCGGCGCTGACCAGGAACTGCTCCAGGGTCAGCCTGGCGCAGTCCTTGGACCTGGTCACGTTGCCGGGCTTTTCGGCCAATACTTCGAAAATGCAGGCCAACTGCGCCGCTTGGCCGATCCAGTCGCGCTCTTTTGCCGTCATGGCGCTCCCTTGGAAAAATGAGAAAAAAGGCTTGCTGCTTAAGTTGGATTGAATTATGGTTGCACACAAATCCGTGTCCGTCAAGCGGGGCCGCCAGGCGGTTCCGAAGGAGGCCCCGAACCAAGCCGATACGCGTTCCAGGTCCGCCCTATCCTCCCTCGCGATTATTATAACCACCACCGTTTAGAGGGACAGTCGCGAAGGTAGGCATCACCCCATGTTCCGTCAGTGGAGGGAGTCGACATACTTCATACAATGTTTCCCGTGAATTGATTTGCGTTTGGGATCGCATTCGCCCCAAAGCCATCAAGCAGGAGCAACCCATGACATTGTATAATGAAGATGCTCGACACGATCGCGGACACTCCACTGGTCAAACGGAAAGCCGCTCGACAGACCGCGACAGCCTGTTTTCTCCCCGACAACGGCAGACCAGCCGCCGGCTCGCCCTTTGGGGCGCGCCCGGACGCGGCGGGTCGGCCCGTTACCCACTCACTTCTGCGACCATGCCGCCCTTGCGCCGGGACCGTGCCGGGGCAGTTCCCGGACGTCGCCTGACCGGCTTGACCGGTTTTCGGGTCGTGGCGGCCAGGGCTGACGCTCCGTTGCGCCATCCGCCAGTCCGGTTTCCCGGGCCGCGCGCCAAGCATGGCGCCGGCGGGGTTTAGGCCGTCGGCCCGCCCGGGAGCCATCCGGCGGCGTTGATGCCGTCTTTGCCGCTTCCTGGCTGGCCCTAGCGCCCGAACTCCGCCGCCCCGACCGTCCGACGGCCGGACTGGCGACCCCTGCGCCCGGGCGCGGGGCATGTGGCGCTGGCGGGCATCCCCCGCTGGTCGACGCGTTCCCCTGCGCGCCGGAGCCGAAACCGCCTCATCCGATGACCGCCGGCCGTGGCCTCGTTTCGCGCCCCCCTCCGGGCCCGCCGGGAAGCCGGCGCCTCTGCGACAGACAAGGAGAATCGGCATGCAATTGCATCAAGACGTCGTGTGCACCTTCTGCGGCTGCCTCTGTGACGATCTGGAAGTCGAAGTGGAAGACAACGTCATCGTGGGCGTCAAAAAAGCCTGCGTCATCGGCAAGAACAAGCTGTTCCACGACAGCCACCCCGACGCCCCGCCGCCGAGCATCGCCGGCCGCGAAGTTTCCATCGAGGAAGCCATCGACGAGGCGGCCCGCATCCTGGCTCGGGCCCGCTATCCGCTCATCTACGGCTTAAGCAGCACCACCTCCGAAGCCCAGCGGGAACTGGTGGCCATCGCCGAAAAGACGAAGGGGACCATCGACAACCCCTCCTCCTACTGACACGGCCCGGGCGTTCTCGCCCGCCAGCAGGTCGGGCTGGCAACATGCACTTTGGGAGAGGCCCGCAACCGCGCGGACCTCATCATCTACTGGGGATGCAATCCGGTCGAAACGCACATGCGGCACTTAAGCCGCTATTCCTCCCTGGCTAAGGGGCTCTACACCCCCGAGGGCCGCAAGGGCCGCAAGGTGGTGGCCATCGACATACGGCCCACGCCCACCACCAAGGGCGCGGACCTGTTTTTGCAAGTCAAGCCCGGGAACACCTTCGAAATCGCCTCGGTGCTGCGCGCCTTGCTGCGTGGCGAGCGCCTGGAGGAGGAGGCCGTGGCCGCAGTCGCCGGGGTGCCGCTGGCCTCCTGGCGGGAAGTGGCGGAGGCCATCAAAGCCTGCCGTTACGGCGTGCTCTTCTTTGGCCTCGGCGTGACCCAGTGCCGGGGCAGCGACATCAACGTCGAGCAGGTCGGATTGCTCATCCAGGACGCCAACGTCCATACCCGCTTCTACGGCCTGGCCATGCGCGGCCACGGCAACGTCAACGGCAGCAACCAGGTCATGACGTGGCTCACCGGCTACCCGATGTCGGTCAACTTCAGCCACGGCTTCGCCCAGTTCAACCCCGGCGAGTTCAGCGTATTGCCTATGCTGGCCCGAGGCGAGCCCGACGCCGCGCTCATCGTGGCCACCGACCCCGGGGCGCATCTGCCGGCCGACGCCGTGCGCCACCTGCGATCCATCCCCACGGTGGCCATCGATCCCCACAAGAACCAGACCACGCCCTGGGCCACGGTGGTCATCCCCGTGGCGCCGTCCGGGGTGGCTGCGGCCGGCACCTTCTATCGCATGGACAACGTGCCGCTGCGGGTGCGCAAACTGATCGAATCGCCGTACCCGTCGGACGAGGAAGTCCTGGCGGCGATGAAAGAGAGGATCGACCATGCACTGCGGGCCTGAGCACGCCGGCCCGCCTGCCTGGCGCGTGGGATCCGCGAGGGAGGAGACAGCCGTGTCGCACATAACCGGAGCGCTGGTCACCGTCCGGACCGCCAAGCAGGGCGCCGAGATGGAAAGCGGCAAGACGAACGCCAAATACTTAGCCGAGATCGCCACCTTGCGCCTGAACCCCGACGACCTGACCGCCCTGGGCCTGGAAGAGGGCGGACAGGCGGTGCTTGCCAGCGCCCATGGCCGGGTCGTGGTTACCTGCCGCGCCGCCGAGGGGCCGCGCGGGCTTTTTTTCCTGCCCCTCGGCGAAGTGGCCAACCGGCTTTGCAGCGCCGCCGTCACCAACGGCACCGGCGTGCCCCAGTGGAAATACCTGGAAGTGACCGTCTCGCCCCGGGGGACCGGCGACGACGACGGGGAACAGGCGGGAGGAACCGGCCATGCCGACGTATCCTGATCCGCCAAGGGCCGGGCACCGGCGCCCGAGCCCGCCCGGTTCCCCCTTCCCCGTGAGGCGGCGATCCCCCGGATCGCCAAGGAGGCAATGGCCATGCTGCGCATCGTAAACGGACGCGTCCACGACCCGTCGCACGGCGTCGGCGGCGAGGTCCGCGACATCTATATCCAAGACGGACGGATCGTGTCCGGGGAGGGCCTCGATCCGGCCCAGGCCCGGGACATGGAAACCCTCGACGCGGCCGGCTGTGCCGTGCTGCCCGGCGGGGTGGATATCCACAGCCACATCGCCGGGGCCAAGGTCAACAGCGGCCGCATCATGTGCCCCGAGGATCATTACGGCCACGTCCGGGCGGCAACCGACGTCACGCGGCCCGGCTGCGGTCTCATCGTGCCCTCGACCTACGAGACCGGCTATCTCTATTCCCAGCTCGGCTACACCACCGTGTTCGAGGCCGCCGTGCCGCCCATCGAGGCCCGCCACGCCCACGAGGAGCTCATGGACATCCCCATGCTCGACACGGGCTGTTTCGCGGTCATGGGCAACAACTACCTCGTCATGAAGGTGTTAAACGACCCCGACCCGGTCCGGCGCCGGGAACGGCTGCGCGGCCTGGTGCCCTGGCTGTTGCGGGCCAGCCGGGCCTTTGCCGTCAAGGTGGTCAACCCCGGCGGGGTGGAGGACTGGAAATGGAACGCCGGCGCGGCCGACCTGGACACGCCCACGCCCCCCTTTGGCGTCACGCCGCGCCAGATCGTAACCGGCCTGGCCGAGGCCGTGGACAGCCTGGGGCTGCCGCACCCCATGCACCTGCACTGCAACCACCTAGGCGACCCGGGCAACGTGGAAACCACGCTGGCCACCATGGAGACGCTCTCGGGCCACAGGACCCACTTCACCCATCTCCAGTACCACGCCTACGGCCGCACCAAAAAAGGCGGATTTACCTCGGGCGCGGCCCGGTTGGCCGAATATCTCGACGCCCACCCGGAGTTTACCTGCGACGTGGGCCAGATCGTCTTCGGCAATACGCTCACCATGACCTCGGACGCGCCCATGGAATTCAAGCTCCATAAAATGCGCGGGGCCAAGTGGGGCAACTGCGACATCGAGATGGAGGGCGGCTCGGGGCTCGTGCCGGTGCGCTACGCGCCCAAGGTGCTGGTCAACGCCATCCAGTGGGCCGTGGGCCTGGAGCTGCTGCTTTTGATCAAGAACCCCTGGCAGGTGTTTTTGACCACCGACCACCCCAACGCCGGGCCGTTCACGGCCTATCCCGAGATCATCCGGCTGCTCATGGATGCTGATTACCGGCGTTCCTGGCTGGAGAAGCTCCATCCCAGGGTCCGGCGCCGGACGGTCCTGTTCGACCTCGACCGGGAATACGACCTGGACGAGATCGCCGTCATCACCCGGGCCGGCACGGCCCGCCGCCTGGGCCTTTCGTCCAAGGGGCATCTTGGAGCCGGGGCCGACGCCGACGTGGCCGTCTACCCGATCCTGTCCGACAAGGCGGCCATGTTTTCCCGGCCGCGCTTCGTGCTCAAGCAGGGAGAGCTGGTGGTGCGCGACGGCCAGATCGTGGCCGAGCGCACCGGTCGCACGTTGTGCGTGGCCCCTGAGGGCTACCGGCAACTGCCCGAGGATTTGGCCGAAACCTTCGCCGGCTGCTACACCGTGAAGCTGGCTAACTACATGGTGGAGGACGAGTACCTCCGCCGGCCGGAGGTGGTGCCATGCGGATAAACGGCGTGGAAATCGTGGACACCTTCGCCGAGGCCTTCCCCATGCACGGCGCCCGGGTGCGGGTCACGGCCGTAAACGACCGCTGGACCCGGCAGGCCGCCCTGGCCGCCACCGGGTTCGCCACCTCGGTCATCGGCTGCGGCATCGAGGCCGGCATCGAGGGCGCCTCGCCCGAAACCCCGGACGGCCGGCCCGGCCTCGACTGCCTGTTTTTCGGCATGTCGCGCGACGCCCTGGAAAAGCAGCTCTTAAAGCGCATCGGCCAGGCCATCATGACCGCGCCCACCTCGGCCTGCTTCGACGGCGGCCTGCCGGAATGCCCCGACCAGGAGCCGGAGACGCTGCCCATCGGCGGCAAGATCCGCTACTTCGGCGACGGCCACCAGTCGAGCAAGGTCATCGACGGGCGGCGCTACTGGCGCATTCCGGTCATGGAGGGCGAGTTCGTCATCGACGAATCCTTCGCCACGGCCAAGGGCGTCGGCGGCGGCAACTTCATGATCCTGGCCCAGTCGGACGAGGCGGCCCTGGCCGCGGCCGAGGCGGCCGTTGCGGCCATCGGCGCCGTCCGGGGCGTGATCCTGCCCTTCCCGGGCGGCATCGTGCGCAGCGGCAGCCAGGTTGGCTCGCGCTACGCCTTCCTGCCCGCCTCCACCAACATCGCCTTCTGCCCGACCATCCGGGGCCGGGTGCCCGGTACGGTGCTGCCGCGCGGCGTCAATTCCGTACTCGAAATCGTCATCGACGGCCTGACCCCCGAGGTCGTGGCCGAGGCCACGCGGCTCGGCGTGCTGGCCGCCTGCCGCGACGGCGTGGTGCAAATCACGGCCGGCAACTACGGCGGCAAGCTCGGCAAGCACCATTTCCACCTCTGCCGCCTTCTGAGTTGAGCGCCCCAAGGAGCCATGCCATGCACACACACGTGAAACTGACCCTGCGCACGCCCCCGGACCTGCCGGTGGACGCGCAGTCGCTGATACCGGAAAGCTTCGTCGGCAAGGACCAGGCCGATATTGGGGCCTTGCCGCTGCTTTTGGGCAACCGCTCCGTCACCGTGGCCGACTTTTTCGACGTCGCGATCCTGCCGGCTGACCCGGGCGACGGGCGGACCGAGGAGGCCCGGGAGGGAGGGACGCTCCATTTGTGCGGCGACCTGTCCCGGTTCAAGCACATCGGCGAGCAGATGGCCTGCGGCCGCGTCGTGGTCGACGGTTCGGTGGGTTCCCACGCCGGCGCTTTCATGACAGGCGGCGCTTTGGACGTAAACGGGGAGGCCGGCGACTATCTGGGCGCGCACATGAGCGGCGGGCGCATCACCGTACGGGGTTCGGCCGGCCACTTCGTGGGCGCGGCCTATCGCGGCTACGTCTTCGGCATGACTGGCGGCTCGATCTGCATCCATGGCGACGCCGGGCACATGGTCGGCGCGCGTCTGCGGCGGGGATTGGTCGCCGTTGGCGGCAGTTGCGGCGATCTGGCCGCCTACGGCATGCGGGCCGGCACCGTTCTCATCGGCGGCAAGTCCCGGGTGCGGGCCGGGGCGAACATGGTGCGGGGCACGGTGATTCTGCTGACGCCGCCGGAGGCAATCATGCCCACCTTCCGTTACAATTGCGTCTATTGTCCGGGCTTTTGGCCCATTTTACATGCCTCCCTGGCCGGGCTGGGTCTGGATTTTCCCGGTGTGAGCCCGCAAGCCGTGTTCGAAAGCTATAGCGGCGACATCAACGAGGGAGGAAGAGGGGAGATACTGCTATGTCGGAACGCGAACTGATGTCGCGTCTGGGGAGTGACGGCGGTCTGGGCGGGATTGTCCCCCGGCCGGTCAGAAAGGTGAGCGGACCCAGGGTGTTCGCCGGCGAGGACCTGGTGGCCGAAGAGTACTCCCTGACGATTCTTTACAATGGCGAGGAGTACGTGACCTTGCAGTGTTCGCCGGGCCAGGAGCGCTATCTGATGCTGGGGCATCTGGCCAGCGAAGGGGTGATCGACACGGCCAGGGAGGTGCACCGTCTGGATATCGACACCGCCTCGGGCCTGGCCTGGGTCGAGGCGCGCCAGGCCAGCCCGGCCGCCGCCGGTTCCTCCTGGCGCGCGCCGTCGGGGCGCATGCGCCGCATCGACAGCCGGGTGCGCCTGACCCGGGACGAAATCCGGCGCTATGCCCGGGCCCTGGATGACCTGTCCGTGGTCTACCGCCTTACGGGCGGCGTGTACGGCGGCCTGCTGTTCGACCACGGCCGGGAGGTCTGTTTCCACCAGGACATCGGCCGGCACAATGTCCTCGACAAGCTTTACGGCCAGTGCCTGGCCGAGGGGATGGCCATGGACAACCTCGTGCTGTCGTTTTCCGGCCGGGTGACCTCGGAGGTGGTGGCCAAGCTCGGCCGGATGGGCATCCCGGTGGTCATCGCCCGCACGGCGCCGACCAGTCTGGCCCTGGACATGGCCCACGAACTGGGCATGACCGTGGTCGCCTTTGCCAGGGGCGGGCGTTGCAGCGTCTACACCCACGCCCATCGGGTGTTTCCGTGATTGGCACGGCGCCTGCCAAGCCTCGCCTCGTGCCTGTCCTGGATATCCTGGGCGGGGTGGTGGTCGGCGCCGTGCGCGGGGAGCGCGAGCGCTACCGGCCGGTACGCAGTCTTCTGGTCGACGGCGCCGCGCCCCTGGCCGTGGCCGAGGCGCTCTTGGGGCTGACGCGGGCCGCCGCCCTCTATGTGGCCGATCTGGACGCCATTTTGGGGCGCGGCGGCAACGCCGCCGCCGTGCGTGCCCTGTCCGCTTCCCTTGGCTGCGAGGTCTGGTTGGACGCCGGGGCGGCCGATGTCGCCGGGGTGCGGGCGATCCTCGCCTGCGGGGCGGGGGCGGCCGTCCTCGGTACGGAATGCCTGTCCGGCCTTGATGGCTTGACCGGGATCATGGATGCCGTGGGCCGGGAGCGGCTGGTGCTGAGCCTCGATGTGCGCGGCGGGACGGTCCTGTCCCGGGCGCCGGAACTGGCCGGATTGCCGCCCCTGGCCGGTCTGGAAAAACTGGCCGGCTGCGGTGTCGAACGCTGCATCTTGCTGACCCTGGACGGCGTGGGCACGGGCGGCGGCCCGGACTGGGAGGTGTTGGCCCCGGCCCGGCGGCTGCTTCCCGGGACGGCGCTGTTTGGCGGAGGCGGCGTGCGGGACGTGGCCGACCTGCGCCGGGCGGCCGGGCTCGGACTGGACGGAATGCTCGTGGGCACGGCCCTGCACAAGGGCTGGATCACGGCCGCCGACCTGGCGGCACTGGAAAACACGGCCTCGAAGGGGCCCGAAGGAGAGGCGGCATGAAATGCGTCTGGGCGTTGACCGGGGCCGGGGATCTCATGCCCGAGATCGTCGCGGTCATGGAGGGACTGGCCGGGCAGGGCGGCCTGGAAATCACGGTCGTGCTGTCGCGGGCCGCCGAGCAGGTGGTCAAATGGTACAAGCTCAAGGACCGACTGGAAGGGCTGGCCTACAAGCTGCTCGTGGAAAAGGACGCCAACGCGCCGTTTATCGTCGGGCCGCTCCAGACCGGGCACTACGACTTCTTGCTGGTCGCGCCGGTGACGGCCAACACGGCGGCCAAGATCGCCCACGGCATCGCCGATTCCCTGGTGTCCAACGCCGTGGCCCAGATCAACAAGACGGATATTCCGGCCTACCTGCTGCCCGTGGACCAGCGGCCGGGCACGACGACCACCACGTTGCCCGACGGCTCGCCCCTGACCCTGCGCATCCGGCCCGTGGACATCGAAAACGTGGAGGCCATCCGGCGCATGGAAGGGCTGACCGTCCTGGAACGCCCCGAGGACATCCGGGACGTGGTGGCCAGGCACCGCAAGCGCGCCTGATGTCGCGTGCCGGGGACAGCCTTCGGTCTGCTGTTTTGCGTTGTAACGAAGAGCGCTCCGTCACGTCTTTTGCCCCGCGAGGCGATGCAACATGGCGAGACGGGAGAGGCGACTCGTTGCGGCGAGGGAGGTAAAAGCACATGCGCGTGACGGTTACGGCCTATGCCAGGCTGCATCTGGGGTTTCTCAATGTGGACGAGTCCTTGGGCTGGGTCCACGGCAGTCTCGGGGTGGGCCTGGACACGCCCCGAATTCGGATCGTGGCCGAGCCGGCCACGGTGTTCGCCGTTGAAGGCGAGCAGGCCGACAAGGTGGAGCGCTACGCCGAACGGCTGGGCGCCGCCCTGGGCAGGACCTGGCCGGCCAGGTTGCGGGTGGAGGAGGCCATTGCCGAACACTCGGGGCTGGGCTCGGGCACGCAGTGGGCGCTGGCCGTGGGCACGGCCTTGACGCACCTGTGCGGGACACCCATGGCCCCCCGGGAATTGGCCGCCGTCCTCGGCCGTGGCATGCGCTCGGGCATCGGCGTGGCCAGTTTCGAGGCCGGCGGCTGCATCATGGAGGCCGGCCACCTGAGGCGTTCCCAGGACGAACCGGTCCGGCCGTCGGCCGTGGTCTTGCGGCGTGATTTCCCGGCCGGCTGGCGCTTCGTCCTGGTCCTGCCCGAGGCCGCGCCCGGGCTGTCCGGCCAGGCCGAGCGGGAGGCGTTCGGCAGTCTCGGCGAGACGGCGGCCATCGCCGACGCCGTCTGCCGCATCGTCTTGCTGCGCCTGCTGCCGGCGCTGATCGAGGAGGACATCGCCGCCTTCGGCCTGGCCGTCAGCGACCTCGACCGGCAGACAGGGCTTTTTTTCAAGCAGGCCCAGGGCGGCGTCTACCGCGATACGGGCGGAGAGATCATCGAGGCCTTGCTGGCGGGGGGGGCCTACGGCGTGGGGCAGAGTTCCTGGGGGCCGTGCCTGTATGCCCTGGTGGACGACGCCAACGAGGCCGGCGTGGTGGCGGCCTCCCGGGCACGGCTTGCGGCAATGGGCCTGCCCGGCCAAGTGTTCGTGGCCGCGGCCCGCAACGCCGGAGCCGACGTGCGTGTCGAGGACTGAAATTCAGGAAGACTGGCCCAATACGGCCAGCAGGTCGCCCATGGCCGCCGCCTGGTCGGAACCCGGCGCGACCTTGTTGATGACCCGGGCGTTTTCCGTGAGCATCTCCCGGCCCCGGCCGGGCGGCAAAAGGTGCAGGCGCGTGGACAGCACCAGGCTTTCCAGCAGCAGCCCCTCGGCCCGGTTGATCAGGCGCACCGGGCCAAAGGCCCGAAAGCGCCCCGGCGACGCCTCCAGTCGCACCGTGGGGCCCGTGTCCTCGGTCCGCAGGTCGCGCAGTTCCAGCCAGGCGTCGGCCTCCGAAAGAAACGGGACGGCCCGAGGCGCGGCGGCTGTTTCGGGCTCCAGGGCGGCGTAACGCAGCCGGTCCCGGTGGTGCAAGGCCGTTTGGAGCAGGGCCGCCCCGGGCGGGAAATTGAGGCCGAGGACGCCGTTTTCCAGGATGTTGGCCAGGGTGGCCGAACCTTTGTAGAGTGCGGCCCGAAGGAGCAGGCCGTCGGGCGTCGAGACGCCGATGGGCGCGGCATGGGGGCCGCCTGGGCCGAGGGTTGTGGCCGCGACCTCGTAGATCCAGCCGGGACGCAGGCCAAGCTCTGGGGGAATCGGCATGGGGCCAGTGTATGGAAAAGAGACCCGGCGGGCAACGGCCCGAGGAGGCAAGGAGCGCGATGATGCGACTTTTGGTGAGCGTGGCGCGCGAAGAGGAAGTCACGGCCGCTGTTTCCGGCGGGGCGGACATCGTGGACGTGAAAAACCCGGCCGAAGGCGGCCTCGGTGCGGCCGAGCCCGGGCGCATCGGCCGCATCCGCGCCCTGACGCCCGCCGCCGTGCCGGTCAGCGTGGCCATCGGCGACGCGCCCATGTTGCCCGGCACCATGGCCTTGGCCGCCCTGGGCGCGGCCGGCTGCGGCGTGGACTACGTCAAGGTGGGCCTTTTGGGTCCCCGCAACGTCGCCGAGGCCGAACGGCTGCTTGCGGCCGTCAGCCTGGCCGTTCGGGAAGGCCATCCGCGAACCCGGGTCATCGCGGCGGGCTACGCCGACGCCCGGACCTTCGGGGCCGTGGAGCCCGAAGCCCTGCCGGCCCTGGCCGCCCGGGCCGGAGCCCATGGCTGCATGCTCGACACGCTGGCCAAGGACGGGCGTTGCCTGTTCGATTTCCTCGGAATGGCCGGTCTGGCGGCTTTTGTCCAGGAGTGCCGGTCGCTTGGCCTGGAAAGCGCCTTGGCCGGGAGCCTGCGCCTGGGCCACGCGCCGCAGCTGACCGATCTCGCCCCGGACATCGTCGGCGTGCGCTCGGCCGTGTGCGAGGGCGACCGGACGAACGGCCGGGTATCGGCCCGGGCCGTGGCCCGGCTGCGGGAGGCCCTCACGGGCGCGGGAGCAGGCGTGGCGCGGGCGGTCTAGCAGGCCGGGGGCGGCACCCGTGTGCCTTCGGCATGCCCCGTGGCCAGCAGCGCGGCCAGTCGTTCGGGCCGTTTGCCGTTTATAATCCAGCATTCCAGGCCGTATTGCGCCAGGACCTTGGGCAGGTGGCCGTCCACGCCCCGGCAGGAGGCCAGTTCGTCCAATCCCATGACCGGTCGATGGCTGGCCCAGGCGTCGCGGCGCGGGTCGTCGCCGTACAGGCCGTCCCGGTCCTTGATCAGGACCACCGGGGAGACCCGCAGGCTGGCGGCGGTCCAGGCGGCGATGGAATCCGAGGTGACGTCCCAGGAGTGGGGCAGGGGATCGAGGCGGCGAAGCCAATCACTCGGCAACAGGATCGGCACATGGCCTTCCTTGGCCGTGGCCGCGGCCGCGTCCGGGTCGGTCACGGTCCTGGCCCCGGGGGTCAAGTCGGCCAAAAGCAGGCCGAACTGGTCCATGCCGAGGATCGCCATCCAGTGGGCGGCGCTTTCGCCAAGCGGAAACCGGCGGTGGCAGTCCCGAACGGCGTCGGCGAAAAGCCCGCCGCCGGGCACCACGAGCACGGGGTGTTTCAGGCCGCACACGGAGAGCTCCCGGCACAGTTCCGGCAAGGCCGCGTCCCGGGCCAGGCTGCCGCCGATTTTCAGCACGGCTTTGAGCATGAGAGGTCCTTTTCCAGCCGATCGGCCAGCAGCGAGGCGGCGGCCAGGGCGGGCAGCACGGCCAGGGCCGCAGGATCGGGCGGCGTGAGCGGATCGAGGACGGCCATACCCAGGCGCCGCCCCAGTTCCCGGACCAGGAAGGCGCCGGACCCGGCGGGCAGAAGCGGCGGCCGGATAGGCGTGTCTTGGGCCGAGAGCACTTGCAGCAGGCCTTCGGCGATGACCGCCAGTTGCCGTTCGAAGAGATAGGCGGCCATTTCCCGGATGGCTGGGGGAGCGAGGGTTTCGACGTCGGCGCAGACCAGCCGGGCCAGGCGTTCGGCCGCTTCGGCCGGGGTCGTGCCCCGGCCGTCGGCCGTGTGGCTGGTGTAGTCGTCGGCGGTGATGTGGCCGAGCAGCAGATGGACGTCGGCCATGGCGGCGAAGTGTTCCGCCGCCGTGCGGCAGTGCCGGCCGCCGATGGGCACCGTGGCGGCCAGGGTGTTGGGGTTGGTGCGCAGGATGCCGGTATAGACGAGCTCGCCATGGGTCAGCCGCTCGGTGTCCGTCAGCCCCCTGGCGGCCACCCGGCCGCCCCGGATGGGGATAATGTCCGTGGTGGTGCTGCCGATGTCCACAAAGAGGGCGTCGTCGTGGCGGGCGGCGACATAAAGGGCCGAGGCCAGCCAGTTGTTGGCCGCGAAATCGAGCGGCGTTTCGAAAGCCTGCTCCAGGGGGGGCCAGTCCCGGCCGGACAGGGACAGGGCCCGCACGGACATCTCCGGAAACACCTTGGCCACGGCCCGGCACACGCAAGTCACGCCCTCGCGCTTGGTCCGGAAGGCGTCGGCCAGCTCGGCGGTCATGGTCAGGGCCAGTGCGTCGGCGCCGTCCAGGCCCAGGCGCTGCCCGGCCTCGGCCAGTACGTCTTCCAGCCGGTCGGGATGTCGCCAGACCGCCAACGGCACAGACGTCGCCCGCCAGGTATCGGCCTCCCCGGCCAGGCGATCCAGGCGCACGGCCTTGACGTTGGCTCCGCCGATGTCGAAGCCGCCCACGCGGCGTATGGCTTTCATGGGGCCTCCCCGGGGCAGAAAACGGCTTTGCCCCGTGTTTCCAGGCCGGCGGGCAGTCTGTCGTCCAGGCAGGCCTGGAGGAGGACTTGTGCCAGATTGGTTGCGATGACTTGGCGCACCCCGGCGTAGGCCACCGTGACCCGGGGGTTGATCTCGATGAGGCGGCAGCCCTGTTCGCCAAGGACCATGTCCACGCCGACGAAGCCGCGAAGGCCCGGGATGGCCCGCACCGCCCGGGCGGCCAGGGCCAGGGCGGCCGGAGCCTCCGGATGGTCAAGGGGCGTGACCCCGCCCCGGTAGGCGAAGGGAATGCCCGGCCGGATGTCCTGGCCGTTGAGGCAAAGGGGGACCGCGCCGCTGGCGGCGGCCATGACCGAGACGCTGGCGTGGGTCCCTTGGTGGTAGCGTTCGAGGACAAGCGGCGTGTCTTCCCCGAGCAGGGCCAGGGCGGCATCCAGTTCGGCCGCGTCACGGGCCAGGCAGACGCCGCCCCCGCCCTGGCCGTCCACGATCTTGGCCACCAGGGGAAAGCCGAGGTCCCGGGCCGCCGAGCCCGCTTGGCGGGGCGCGGCCAGCACGCCCTCGGGCAGGGGCAGGCCGGCCTCACGCAATCGCTGGCGGCAGGCCCATTTGTCCCCGGCGGCGCGCACGCCCTCGGGCAGGCTGCCGAGCAGGCGCGACCCGACGGCAAGGACGATCTCGCTTAACGCCGCCAGGATGCCGCCCTCTTCCGGGGCCACCACCAGGACCGCCTCGGCCGCGGCGGCCAGGGCGGCGAAGCCGGCGACGTGACTGTCGGGGGTAAGGCGGACGATGGTGTCCGCCTCCAGGTCGGGCAGGGGAAGGCGGGCGTCGGTGGTGGTCATGAGCCGGGCCGGGCCAAGGGCGCGCATGTCGGCCAGGACCGCCCGCAGGATGGTCGCCCCGAGGCCGGCCAGGCCCGGCATGTCGGGGAGCCTCGGCCAGCCGCCGCCGGTCACGTACTCGTGCACGAGGATGGTGCCCGGGGCGTTCACCGCCGAGGCTCCTCGCCTGAGAGGACGAAGTCCACCAGCAAGTCGGCCGCGTCCACGCCAGTGGCCTGTTTGAGCCCCGTCCAGGCCGGGATGGCGTTGACCTCGATAACCGAGACGCCGCCGTCCTCGTGGGGCAGGATGTCGACGCCCAGATAGTCGGCCTCGAAGGCCCTGGCGGCCCGGACCGCCAAGTCCCGCAGCAGCGGGTCCATGGGGCAGGCTTCGGGTGTGGCGCCCAGGGACACGTTGGTCTTCCAGCCGTTGCCCACCCGGCGCATGGCCGCCACGGCCTCGCCGCCGACCACGAACACCCGGTAGTCCTCCCGGCCGTGGGGGATGTAGCGTTGCAGGTAGTAAACGTAGTGGCACTGCTCCAAGGCCTTGAAGGTCCGGTAGGCCAGGTCGGGATCGCAGATGCGCAGCAAGCCCCGGCCCTCGGCGCCGAAAAGCGGCTTGACCACCACGTCGCCGCCGAGCTCTTCGAAGGCGGCCAAGGCCTGCTCGAAGCGCTCGGTGACGACGGTTTGGGGGACGGGCAGGCCGGCTCGGGCCAGGCGACTTAGGGCGAAATACTTGCAGGCGCAGTGCTCGATGGCAAAAGGCGGGTTGACGATGCGCCGGCCTTCGCGCTCCAGGCGGTGCAGGGCGTTGACCCGGAAGACGACCTGTTCCAGGGATCCGGCCGGCAGGGCGCGCACGAAGACCACGTCGGCGGTGTCGAGACGGTTGGCCTCGCCGTCGCGGTCCACGCTGGCCAGGGAAGGCGTGCCGCCCGGACGGGCGAGCAGGCGGGTGATGGGATGGCAGGGCGCGTCGATGCCCCGCTTGGCCAGGGCGGCCTGGAGCAGGGCGACGTGCTTGCCCCCCCGTTTGCCGAGGATGACGGCGTTCATAGGCCGAAAGACCGGCGCAGGAGCGCGGGGTCGGTGGCGCCGGCGACGAAGATCCTGCCGGTTCGGGCGTTGGCGATGGAGACGCGGGCCGGGCTGAAGAGCATGGGGTCGATCTTGTAGAAGTTGCCCTCGTAGCGGGCGAACAGGTCGGCGAAAAGGGTGCCGTAGTCCCTTGAGGCGCAGGCCGGCACCCTCTCCAGGACGCGTTCGATGTCGGCGTTTTCGCAATTGACGGTATACCAGGCCTCGCCGCCGTAGAGCACGGCGTCGTTGGTGCGGCCGATGGCCGTGAGGTCGTCGGCGGCCACCGGGGCCACGGGACAGGTGCCGGAGCCGGAAATGACGGCATCCAGGGGGAAGCCGAGCTCATGGAGCTTGTGCATGCCGGTTTCCACCACCCGGGCCGCGATCTGGACCGAGCCGACCAGGCTGGCCGTGGGGGCGACGACGAGGGACAACTCGGCCTCGGCCACGCCGCAGGCCTTGGCGATCATGGCCGCCACGGCCTGCGTGGGCGGCTGGCGGCCTTCCAGGACCAGGACGGCGCTGGCCGAGGTTTCCGTGTGGGCGATGCCGCTGAAAATCGCCTCGCCCCGGTACAGGGCCCGGGCCGGCCCCGAGCCCATGGCGAAAAAGCGCGAGGCGTCGGCCGGGTCCGTCAGCGAAACGGCCCAGCCGGCGTACTGCGAGGCCATGCAGGCCAGTTCGGGCCGGCTGACGTCCACGCGCAGGCCCGGCAGGCTGAGCCCTTCCAGGCGGATGTCGCAAAAGGCGACCCGCCCCAGGCCCCCCAGGCAGATTTCGGCCACGAGCCGGCCGGCCTCCAGGGAGCCGCGCACGGCGATGCCGGCGTCGATCACCACGGCGCCGCCGGGCAACGTCGCGGCGGCCACGTCCAGGCCGGCCTGGTCGGCGATAAGCCGACGCACGAGATGCAGGGAACGTTCATTGAGCGTGATCGCGGACAAGGTACTCCCCCTTTCGCTCAGTCGTTGCCCTCGCCGCTTTCGGGGCGAGGCGTGCGGGCCGTTCCCACAGGGTGGCCGGTGCCGCTGGATGCGGCGCGGCCGGTGGCCGGTTGCGGTTGTTCCCGCCGGGTGGTTTCCCGGGGCCGGGGCGGGGCTGGCCGGCTGCGGTAGCCGAAGGACAGGGGGGCGTCCTGGACGTATTTCTTGCCCAGGCGCAGCGCCGTGGCCGCTCGTTCCAACTCCCGCCCGAGGTAGAAGGCATGGCCGGGGTCCGTGACGCCCAGGCGGGCGAACAGCGCGGCCGGGTCGTCACCCTGGGCGAAAAGGTCGCGACGCAGCACGGTGATGCGGCCGTTGCCGACGAAAATGCGGATGTTTTTGTCCCGCAGGCGCGACTGGATCTCGCGCAGTTCGGCATCGTCGTAGGCGGCGTGGGGGGCGGCCTTGGCCACGAGCAGGCCGTCGTCGATGCCCCAGGCCGGGATGTGGCTGGACACGGCGTAGTGCATGATGCGCCGGGCCAGGTCGAGTTCGCGCACCGCGCCCTGGGTCCAGGGCGCGACCTCGGTGGTCAGGGCGTAGTCGATATCCAGTTCCGCCAGCACCCCGGCCAGCACGGCCGTCACCCCGGGGCTGTCGGCCTCGGTCAGCTCGGTGACGTTGCCAAGGCCCACGAGCATGGGCGCCTCGGGATGGCGGCGTCGGGTCTCCCGCAACCGACAGAGGGATTCGCTTAAGCCGAAGCCGATGGGGTCGAGGATGGGGTCGAGGATGTGCGGCACGCCCCAGGCGCGAAGTTTGGCGGCGTTGTGTTCCAGGGATTCGATCCCCTCCCCGAAGTCTGGGATGACCACCACCGTGGCCCGAAGTTCCCTGGCCACCTCCAGGTTGGCGCCGTTGACCGAGAGCACCAGTTCGACGCCGGCCCGGTCGGCGGCCAGGATGGTTTGCGGGTCGAAACTGTCGATGCTCACGCGAAAGCCCTCGGCCCGCAGCAAGGCGACCACCTCCCCCACGCCGGGAAACGGCCCCGAGGGCGGGCCACCGAGGTCGATGACGTCGGCCCCGGACTCGCGCAGGTAGCGGGCCCTGGCCAGGACGGCCTCGGGGGGCAGGGCGTGGGCCTCGGTGATCTCGGCCAGGATTTGCGTGCGGTAGGGGCCGTAGCCCGACAGGTCACGGCTGCCGCCGAAGTGGACGGGCAGGTCCTTGAGGTCGGCCGGGCCGCGCCCGACGGGCACGCCGAGCGCTGCGGCAAGCGGCGCCGTGTCGCCCTGGCACAGCCCCGGCAGCATGACCGAGGCGCATCCCCTGGCGTCGGGCAGGTGCCGGGCGATCCAGGCCGTGTCCATGAGCGCGGCCACGGTCATGGGCAACACGGCGATGTCGTAGGAAAAGGCCGGGCGCATGGCCTCGAGTGTGGCGGCCAAGGCCGGGGCGGCCAGTTTGCCGGTGACGAACAGGGTGTCGGGCATGGCTGGAACGTATCGGCGGCTAGTTTCCACCGGCCAGGGTCAGGCGGAAGTAGGCCGTCTGGCCGGGGGCTTCCTCCACACCCACCTCGATATGGGACAGGTTGGGGTTGGGGGCCAGGGCGGCGGCCAGTTCGCCGGCCAGGTATTCGGCCAGGCGTTCGGCCGTGATGTTGTCCAGGGGCAGGTCCAGGACGTCGTGGCGCGGAAAGACGTAACGCCGGTTTTTAAAGCGTACCTCCACCTCGCCGTCCGCTTCGGTCACGGCCAGGCAGGGGCTTTGGCGGGGCAGCAGGAAGCGGTGGTCCAGGCGGTCGCACAGGCTCTTGACCAGGCGCTTGAGCTCCACGAAATCGAAAACGTAGCGATCGTCGGTGAGGTCTCCGGCAAGGGTCACGGAAACGGCGTAATTGTGGCCATGGAGTCGTTCGCACTTGCCGGCGAACGAGATGAAGTGGGCCGCGCTGAAGCGGAGGTTGCCCTGCTCGATGGTGACGCGGTGCATGATGTGCCCCCGTGGCGTTGCGGTTAACTCTTGAGCCATTGATCCAGGCTGGTGTGGGCGGCCATGCCCAGGCCTTCGCCGCGCAGTTCCCGGCGGACCTCGCCCAGGGTGCCGTAGCGTTCGGCAAAGGCGTTGTGCTTGTGGATGCTTTCCAGGTTTTCCTGCTTGGCCAGCACGAAGGCGTCGTCGGGCAGGTCCGGGAAGATGTCCACCAGGCTGTAGAGCATCTCCCGGACCACGTCCTCGACGAAGCGGGGCTGGCGATGGGCCTTGTTGACCACGAAAAGTTCGTCGGGCCGCTTGAGGATGGCGTAGGTTTCGGAGCTCATGGCCGTTTCCACCAGGTGGACGAGGTTTTCGGCCCGCACCTGGATGTCCGAGCCCACGAGCAGGGTGCCGCGGCCGCGCTGGTTGTGGGAGGCGACGGGAATGGTGGTCAGGATGCGTTCCACCTGTTCGGGCGAAAACCCTTCCTCCAAAAGCAGGCCGCGGGAGTAGTCCTTCACCATGTCCTGGGCGCAGGGGCATACCGTCATGCCCTCGGTCTCCACGCCGACCAGGCAGCGGGTCCGGTCGGCCGTGGTCGAAGCGATGCCGATCAAGGTGTAGACGTCCTCGGAGGTTTTGCCCGAGACCGGGGTGGTCTTGACCAGGGGCGAGCGCGCCCGGATATGGATTTCCGAGCGCAACGCCCCCTGTCCCGCGACCACCCGGCGCGACAGCCGGCCGGCCAGGGACTCGATGTCCGGCATGGGTTCGAGGGTCATCTTCTGGATCAGCGACTCCACGGCGTCGCCGAAGCGCGACATGTGCACCCCGGCATGGTCGGGCGCGAGATCGGCGAACAGATCCAGCTCGGCATTGAAGAGCACGGGCTTGCCGTTGCTTAAAAGCTGTATGTTGCGGCGCAGGTTGGTCACGCCCACTCGCGACAGGCCCAAGGGCACGGCCGGCGTCTCCTGCTGCACGTCGAGGCCCAGGCGGGGCTTGAGGCTTAAGCGCGCCACGCCCCAGTTGGAGAGCTTGGCGAGCAGGTTCTCCACCGTGCGACCGAGGCGGGGATGGATCGCCCCCGGGGCGATCTCCGACAGGGGCACCAGGGCGAAGGCCCGCTCGTGCAGCCGGGGGTGGGGAATGGCCAAGGTTTCGCCGTCGTGGACGAGGTCGTCGTAGAGCAGGATGTCGATGTCGATGGGGCGGGGCGCGTTGCGTTCGGCCTGCTGGCGGCCCATGCGTTTTTCGATGCGCTTAAGCAGGGCGAGCAGCGCCTCGGGTTCGAGATCGGTGCGGATGCGGCAAGCGATGTTGTAGAACTTGGGCTGGGCCGTAAATCCGACAGGTTCGGTCTCGTAGTAGGAGGAGATCGGCCCGATCTCGGCTCTGGCGCGGATATGCTGCAGGGCCTGGAGCAGGTTGGCCTGGCGGTTGCCGCAATTGCTCCCTAGACCAAGGTAGACGGTGTGCAGAGGCTTCATGAGGCGTTTCCTTCGGATTCGAGCGTGTGCGTCAATTCGCGCGCGATGGCGTGCAGGCTTGCCAGGGCTTCCTGGCGGGTTTCGCCTTGGGTCAGGACCGAGCAAATGGGTCGTCCCGGGGCGATGGCGTCTCCGGGCCGGCCCACGTCGCGCAGTTCGGGACGCAGCCAGGAACCGTCCCTGGGGATGCGGCAGGCCCGGGCGGCGAAAACGATGCCCTTGGCCAGGCAGGGTCCCTTTGCCGGCGTTGGCGGCGGCGACGGCAGCCGGCCCGAGGAAGCCGTGACGTGGACGTCGAACACGGCGGCCAGGCCGCGTTCCTCCAGGAGTTCGGCCGAGGCCGTGGGCCGGGGGTTGACTTCCAGAAAGACCGGCCGGGGGGCGCCGTCGTGCCCCGGGGCGACGATGAAATCGATGCCGTACACGCCGCGCAACCCGAAGTGCCGGGTCAGGCGGGCGGCCATGTCCGTGACGGCTTCGGTAAGGACTTCGCCGCCGCCCAGTTCCGGGGCCAGTGGCGCGATGTTGCCGCAGTGGCGGAAACCGTGCGCGCCGAGCACGGGGTCGCCGATGCGCTGTTCGCTGAGACCGAGGACCACGCAATCCCGTCCGTTGGCGGCGACGACCGCCGAGGCGCTCGGTCCCGCAACATGGGCCTGGAGATACCAGCCCGCAGCAAGGGGGCGCGCGTCCCAGAAGGCGATGCCGTGGCCGCCGCCGCTTTTGACGGGTTTTTTGAGCCACCTGGCCTGGGACCCGGCCTGCCCTTCCTCGCCCGGGAAAAGGGTCGGCGGCATGGCGAGCCCCTCCTCGGCGCACACGCGCCGCAGGGTCGGCCAATGCCGAACGCGCCTGAGCGTTTCCGGGGGGTTGCCGACAACGGGCCGGCCGCCGGCCAGGGCCGTGACCACGCCGGGATGGTTTTCCAGGTTCGCGACATAGGCCACGGCGTCGTACGCAAGGCCCGCGACGAGCCCCGGCAGAGCCCGGGCGTCGTAGGGCGCCTGTCCCTGGCGCAGCAGGGAGCGGCAAGGCGCGAGCGCCTCCAGGTCGCTGTCCCCGAAATAATCCGCGGCGACGATCCGGTATCCGGCGCGTACGGCGGACTGGGCCAGGGCCCGAACGCTCACTCCGGCCAGGAGAAATGTCATGACGTCGCGAATTCCTTTGCCACGGCGTAAATGGCCTCGGCATCGAAGACCAGATCGTTTTGCGTGAACATCTTGGCCAGGCAGGCGCGGTGCACGCGCATTTTGAGCCCGCCGATGCCAAGCGCCCCGAAGAGCTTTTTCCCGTGGCGTTCCTCGCCGTCCCACTTGGACTCGACGCCCTCGGCGCCAAGGGGCGGCACGGCGTTGATGTCGGCCACGACCTGCAAGTCGGGATGGGCGCTCCACAGGGCCTCGGGCACGAGCCCCACGCCGGCCGCGCCGCAGCACAGCACGGCCTGGGCGCCGGCCAAGGCCCGCTCGGTG
>DLGG01000004.1 GCA_002482565.1 Solidesulfovibrio magneticus | reverse complement strand
GCGCTCCGGGCCGCCGGCTGCCGGCCCGCCGCCGGCCGACGCCCGGTTTCCGGGACACTGGCCGGGCCAAAGCGGCAACACCTTACCGCACGGGCATGAAAACATGTGGGACAAGGAAACCGCCCGGCGTTACGACGCCTGGTTCCAGACCGGCCCGGGAGCCTTTGCCCTGGGCCGCGAGATGCGCCTTTTGGAGCGCATGACCGCGGCCTGGCCGCGCCGGGGCCAGCGGCTGCTGGAAATCGGCTGCGGCACGGGCGTCTTTCTGGACGCCCTGCATCAGGCCGGCTTCGACGTCACGGGACTGGACGCCTCGCCCCACATGCTCGAAGAGGCCCGGGAGCGGCTGGGGGCCAAGGCCGATCTGCACCTGGGCGACGCCGGGCATCTGCCCTTTGACGACAAGCAGTTCGATTTCGCGGTGCTGCTCACCGTGCTGGAATTCTGCCCCGATCCAGGACAGGTGTTGCGCGAGGCCGCCCGGGTGGCCCGCAAGGCCGTGTTGGTGGGGTTTTTAAACCGCGCCTCGTGCTACGGCGTGTCCTGCAAGCTGTGGCCGGGGGCCACGGGCAAGCTGTTGCGCCACGCCTGCTGGTTCACGCCCTGGGGCCTGTCGCGGCTGGTGCGCCAAACCCTCGGCCCAAGGCCCATGCGGATGGGGTCGGTGCTGGTCGGGCCCAAGTCCACCTGGCGCGAGGCCACGCCCTGGCGGCAGCTCAATTCCTGGATGTTGCCGCTGCCGGTTGGGGCCGTGTGCGCCTGCGCCGTGAGCCTTACCCGGGAGCCGGTGGTGACGCCCTTGCCGGCCTTTCGGGCCGGGGTGTGCGCCGGCTGCCAGCCCGGCTTTTGACAACGCCGCCTCGGTCATCTAAGCTAGCCTGTCTTTTTGACCTGCGCGAAGAACCTTCCACCCCGGCGGATTTCATGGATAAAATACAGAAAATTAAGGGCTTTGCCGATCTTTTTCCGCCCGATTCCACCGTCTTTTCCTTTATCGAGGAAACCGCCCGACAGGTGTTTTCCCGCTACGGCTACAAGGAACTGCGCGTGCCGGTGCTGGAACGCACCGAACTTTTCTGCCGCTCCATCGGCGAAGAGACCGATGTGGTCCAAAAGGAAATGTACACCTTCCCGGACCGCAAGGGCCGTTCCCTCACCCTGCGCCCCGAAGCCACGGCCGGCGTCATGCGCGCCCTGGTCGAGGACGGCCGCGCCGCCGAAGGGCTGGCCAAGTATTTCGCCTACGGCCCGATGTTCCGCTACGAGCGGCCCCAGAAAGGCCGCATGCGCCAGTTCCACCAGATCGATGTGGAAGCCGTAGGCTCGCCCGACGCGCTTCTCGACGCCGAGGTGCTGCTCATGCTGGACCAGTATCTGCGGGCGCTGGGGCTGAAAAACCTCGTTATCGAGCTCAATTCCCTGGGCTGCAAGGCCTGCCGCCCGGTCTTTCTCGATACCCTGCGCGAATTCCTCAAAGGCATGCACAAGGAACAGCTCTGCGAGGACTGCATGCGCCGCAAGCTCAGCAACCCCCTGCGGGTGCTGGACTGCAAGGTGCCCCAGTGCAAGGAATTCACCGCCGACGCGCCCAAGATCACCGACCACCTCTGCCCGGACTGCGCCGACCACTTCGCCGCCGTGCGCCGGGTGCTGGACGGCGCGGGCTTGGCCTATATGCTCAACCCCCGCCTGGTGCGCGGCCTGGATTACTACGTGCGCACCACCTTCGAGATCGTCTCCGGCGACATCGGCTCCCAGTCGTCCGTGGCCGGCGGCGGCCGCTACGACGGGCTGGTCCACTCCATCGGCGGCCCGGACGTGCCGGGCGTGGGCTTTGCCTGCGGCATGGAACGCCTGGCCCTGCTCATCGACAAAAAGGCCGAATCGGCCCCGGATTTCGCCCTGGTGGTGCTCGACGCCACAGGCCTGGAACGCGGCCTGCTCCTGGCCCAGGAGCTGCGCGCCGCCGGCTTTTCCGGCGAAGCGCCCTACGCCGCCAAAAGCGCCAAAAGCCAGATGCGCGCCGCCGACAAGTCCGGCGCGGTCTTCTGCCTGGTGCTGGGTTCCGACGAACTCGCCGCCGGCACGGCGGTGGTCAAGAACATGCGGGCCGGCGGCCAGGAAACCGTCAGCCAGGACCTGCTCGCCGCCCACCTGCGGGCGCGGCTCGTCGCCGGGCAGGACGATTAGAAGATTGGGGCTCTGCCCCAAGCCCCGCCGGGGGCCTTAGGCCCCCGGACCCCCATTACGGGGTATTGCGTACTCCAAACGCACGAAACCCATTGAAAGTTTTTGAAAAGGGGTGTGGGGAAAAACTTTTTCCAAAAAGTTTTTCCCCACATTAAAAAAGGACCACACGATATGAGCGAGACCACGGCCCTGGATACCATGGGCGATTGGCGGCGCAGCCACGATTGCGGCGCGTTGACGGCTTCCGACGTCGGCAGCGAAGTCTGCCTCATGGGCTGGGCCCAGTTCCGCCGCGACCACGGCGGGCTCATCTTCATCGACCTGCGCGACCGGGGCGGACTCACCCAGGTCGTTTTCTGCCCCGAGGGCAGCCAGGCCGAGTTGGAGCGCGCCCATGTGCTGCGCACCGAATACGTCCTGGCCGTCAAGGGCCGGGTGCGCGCCCGCCCCGAGGGCATGGCCAATCCTTCCATGCCCACCGGCGAGATCGAGGTGGAAGTCAAGGAATTCAAGCTTCTCAACACCGCCGCCACGCCGCCCTTTCCCATCGAGGACCGCATCGACGCCTCCGAGATGCTGCGGCTCAAGTACCGTTATCTCGACCTGCGCCGGCCCAAGCTCGCCGCCAACTTCATCCTGCGCAACAAGGCCGTGCAGAGCATCCGCCGCTACCTCGACCAGCTGGGATTCCTGGAAGTCGAGACCCCGGTGCTCACCAAGTCCACCCCCGAGGGCGCGCGCGATTTTCTCGTCCCCAGCCGGGTCAACAACGGCTCCTTCTACGCCCTGCCCCAGTCGCCGCAGCTCTTTAAGCAGCTGCTCATGATGGCCGGCTTCGACCGCTACTATCAGGTCGTCAAATGCTTCCGCGACGAGGATCTGCGCGCCGACCGCCAGCCCGAGTTCACCCAGGTGGACATCGAGATGAGCTTCGTCGACGAGGAGCAGGTCATGGGCATGGCCGAGACCATGGTCAAGACCATGTTCCGCGAGGCCGCCGGCGTCATGCTGCCCGAGGTCTTCCCGCGCATGCCCTTTGCCGAGGCCATCCGCGACTACGGTCTGGACAAGCCCGACATCCGCTTTGGCCTGAAACTCGTGGACGTCACCTCCATCGTCAAAAACTCCGGTTTCCAGGTCTTTGCCAAGGCCGAGCTGGTCAAGGGCATCCGTGTGCCCGGCGGCGCGGCCCTGTCGCGCAAGGAGATCGACGACTTCACCGAGTTCGTCAAAATCTACGGAGCCAAGGGCCTGGCCTGGATCAAGATCAAGGAAGACGAGTGGCAGTCGCCATTTGCCAAGTTCCTCAGCGACGAAGAGAAAAAGGGCCTCACCGAAGCCTTTGGGCTGGAAGTCGGCGACATCGTCTTCTTCCAGGCCGGCGCGTCGGACATGGTCAACAATGCCCTGGGCTATCTGCGCCTCCAGCTTGGCGAACGCTTCGAGCTGATCCCCGAGGGCAGCTTCGCCCCGGTCTGGATCACCGATTTTCCGCTGCTGGAGTACGACCCCGAGGCCAAGCGCTGGGCGGCCCGCCACCATCCCTTCACCTCGCCCCAGCCCGGCCAGCTCGGCACCCTGGAGTCCGCTCCCGGCGACGCCCTGGCCCGGGCTTATGACTTGGTCCTTAACGGCAGCGAGATCGGCGGCGGCTCCATCCGCATCCACGACCGCGAGACCCAGCGGGCCATGTTCGCCGTGCTGGGCATCGACGCAAAGGAGGCCGAGGACAAGTTCGGCTTCCTGCTGCGCGCCCTGGAGTACGGCGCGCCGCCCCACGGCGGCATTGCCTTTGGCCTGGACCGCCTTATCATGATCCTGGCCGGGGCCAAGTCCATCCGCGACGTCATCGCCTTCCCCAAGACCCAGAAGGCCTTGTGCCTCATGACCGAAGCCCCGGGCGAGGTGTCCACCAACCAGTTGCGCGAACTGGGCATCAAACTGCGCACGCGCGACAAGGATAAGGAACAATCCTGACCCATGCCCCTTGAAATATTGAAATATCCGCATCCTGTGCTGGCGAAAAAGGCCGAGCCGGTGGCCGAGATCACGGACGCAATCCGGGAGCTGGCCGCCGGCATGGCCGAGGCCATGTACGCCAACCAGGGCATCGGCTTGGCCGCGCCCCAGGTCGGCGCGTCGCTTCGCCTCATCGTCATCGACCTGTCCGGCCCGGACAAGCGCGAAGCGCTCATGACCCTGGTCAACCCCGTCATCACCGCCGCCTCGGGCGAGCAGGAAGACGAGGAAGGCTGCCTGTCCGTGCGCAGCTACCGCACCAAGGTGCGCCGGGCGGCCAACGTCACGGTCACGGCCCTGGACCTGGACGGCCAGCCCCTGACCATCGAGGCCGACGAACTGCTCGCCGTGTGCCTCCAGCACGAGATCGATCATCTGGACGGGGTGCTGTTCATCGACCGCATCAGCCGTCTTAAACGCGCCATGTACGACAAGCGGGTGAAACGATGGGCACAGACGCCCCCAGCCGAGAAGACAAACTCGTAGCGGTCTTCATGGGCACGCCGGAGTTCGCGGCCACGGTGCTCGAGCATGTGCTCGGCAGCGATGACGTGACCGTGGCCGCCGTCTACACCCAGCCTGACCGGCCCTGCGGCCGGGGCAAGAAGTGTCTGCTGGGGCCGGTCAAAAAGCTCGCCCTAGAGCGCGGCCTGCCCATCCACCAGCCCGAGACCTTCAAGGACCCGGCCGAGGTGGCCACCCTGGCCGCCTACAAGCCCGACGTGCTGCTGGTGGCCGCCTACGGCATGATCCTGCCCCAGGCCGTCCTCGACGTGCCGGCGCTGATGCCGCTCAACGTCCACGCCTCGCTGTTGCCTTCCTGGCGCGGCGCGGCCCCCATCGAGCGCTCCATCGCCGCCGGCGAGACCCTCACCGGCGTCACCATCATGCGCATGGCCCTGGCCCTGGACGCCGGTCCCATGGTCATGCAGCGCACCCTGGCCGTGGGCATAAACGACACCGCCGGGACCATCCGGGCCGAACTGGCCGATCTTGGCGGACGCGTGCTGGTCCATTGCCTCAAGCGCCTGCGCCAAGGCGCCGTGCCCCTGGTCGAACAGGACGCCACGCGCGTGACCTACGCCAAGAAAATCGACAAGGCCGAGGCGCTCATCGACTGGAACCGGCCCGCCGCCGAGGTCCACAACCATATCCGGGCCATGACCCCCAATCCCGGGGCCTTTTTCTTCTGGAAGCCGGCCGCCGACAAGCCGGCCCTGCGCATCATCGCCCAGCCCGGCAAGGTCGGCTGCCCCTTGCCGCCCGGAGCCAAGCCCGGCGACATCCTGGGGCTCATGGACTGCCAGATCGGCATCGCCTGCGCCGACGCCGTCTACCTCGTGCCGGCCGTCATCCCGGCCGGCAAACGGCCCATGAACGCCCAGGCGTTTTCCTGCGGCTACCTCGGCAAATGCGACGAGGACGCCATGGCCGTGTGCGGCCCGCCGGGCGCATAATGCCAATTGTAAAACATAACGTAGTTATGTTTTACAATATTTAATCATTCCTACGTATTGATGGAATTGGGATAAGCGAGAAGAGAGAAGATGCCTCCGGCGGCCGGGGGCCTGAGGCCCCCGGACCCCCCAAATGGGGAAAGGGGGGTAGGAGCATTGTGGAACGGAGCGAACCTTCGAGAAAGCGGCTTTTCATTGGCCTGTTGTGCGGCACGGGACTGGCCGTGTGCGCCGTGCTGGCCTTTGTCTGGGCCGTGCCGTCCATTGGCCTGGCCAACATCCATCCCCTGGCCCCCTGGCTGCTCGGGCTGGTCTGCGCCGCCGCCATCATCCTGGTGCTGTGGGCCACCCTGGGCCTGGCCGCCAGCGTCGCCCTGGGCCGGCCTTTTCTGGGCTCCGACCACCTGCGCGGCGTCATGGCCCGGGTGTTTTTGCCGCTCATGACCATTTTCGCCCGGCTGTTCCACATCTCCAAAAGCCGGGTCCGGGCCTCGTTCATCAAGGTCAACAACGAAATCGTGGCCGCCCGGGCCGGCCGCTACGACGCCGGTCAGGTTCTGGTGCTTCTCCCCCACTGTCTGCAGTCCTCGCGCTGCGCCAGACGCCTCACCTACGACATCAACAACTGCAAGCGCTGCGGCGAGTGCCCGGTGGACGGCCTGCTTTCCCTGTCCGAGGCTTACGGCGTGCATATCGCCATCGCCACCGGCGGCACCATCGCCCGGCGCATCGTGGTGCAAAAACGGCCCAAGCTCATCGTGGCCGTGGCCTGCGAACGCGACCTGACCAGCGGCATCCAGGACACCTACCCCATCCCGGTCTACGGCGTGCTCAACGACCGGCCAAACGGCCCCTGTCTGGACACCCAGGTCGCCCTGCCCCATCTGGAGGCCGCCTTGCGCTTTTTCCTGGCCGGAGCGGAAGAAAAACCGCCCCTTTTCGAGGCTTTTCCCGGTTTGTCGCGTTTCGTGCCCGCCGGCGGTGCCCGATGACTCCGCCGCGCCCGCCACGCGGGCCTCGTCCGCCGCGTCCCCATCGGCCGTCGCCCGCCGCCCAACCGGGTCAGTCTTCCCATAATGGCCAGCCCGGCCAGCCGTCCCACCCGGGCACGCTGCCCCCGGCCCGGCGCATTGCCCTCACCGTCCTTGGCCGGGTGCTGCCCAGTCCCAAATCCCCGGGACAGGACGTCCAGGCCGCTCTGGACGTGGCCCTGGCCGACTCCACCCTGGACCCCCGCGACCGGGGCCTGGCCACGGAGCTGGTCTACGGCTACCTGCGCCTGTGCGGCCGTCTGGACTACATTTTGGCCCAGTTCCTGAAAAATCCGACCGCCGTGCCCCTGCCCGTGCGCCGCATCCTGGGGCTGGCCGCCTACGAGATTCTCTACTGCGCCAAGGTGCCGGCCTACGCCTCGGTGGACTGGGCCGTTTCCGCCGTGCGCAAGGCCGGCGGCAAGGGCCTGTCCGGCATGGCCAACGCCGTGCTGCGCCGGGTGGCCGCCGACCCCGGCGCGTTCGAGGAACCGGGCTTCTACCGCCGCGACCGGCCCTCGGAAGTCGTGTATTTGAGCCGCGCCTTTTCCTGCCCGGAGTGGATCGTGTCCCTGTGGCTTAACGCTTGCGGCCCGGACGAAACCCGCCAGCATCTGGCCGCCCAGGCCGAACCCGCGCCCCTGGGGCTTCGGGTCAACGGCGCCCGGCCCGAGGCCCAGGCCCTGTTCAACGCCCTGGCCGCCCTGCCCGGCGCGCTCTACGCCGTCTTCCCGACCATCGCCGTGCCCACCGGTACGGACTTCGCCGCCGCCGGCCTCAATTTGCCCGAGTTGCTGGCGTCCGGCGCGCTGTCGCGCCAGTCCGCCGCCGCCCAGGACGTGCTCTACCGCCTGGACCTGCCCGAGTGGCCGGAGCCGATCTTCGACGCCTGCGCCGGACGCGGCGGCAAGACCCTGCTCATCGCCGAAGCCGGCAAGCGCGTGTTTGCCGCCGACATGCACGCCGCGCGCCTGGCCGGCCTGCCCCGCGAGGCCGTCCGCCTGGGCCTGCCGCCCATCCCGGCCTTTCGCGCCTCGGCCACCAAAATGGCCCTGGGCGCTCCGGTCGGAACCATCCTGCTCGACGCGCCCTGTTCCGGCCTGGGCGTGCTTTCGCGCCGCCCCGACGCCAAGTGGCGTCGCCAGCCCGAGGACCTGGCCGGCCTCACCCGCCTGCAAGGGGCCATGCTGGAGGCCGCCTACGCCAACCTCGCCCCCGGGGGGCGGCTGGTCTACATCACCTGCACCGTCAATCCGGCCGAGAACGAAAAGGCCATCGACCGCCTGGGCAGCCGCCGCCACGACCTGATCCTCGACGTCGAGGCCTCGGCCGTCCCGGACCCCGTCCTTGGCGAGACCTTCTACGGCGCGGTGCTGCGAAAGCCCGGCTAACGTCGCGCCCCACAACAATACGATAGTCTTTTTGACGGTTTCATAATGGGTTAGGCGGTATCCCGCGAAGCGTCCGCTGGGTTTTGCATGGACGTGACACGAGATCGTCCGCTCCCCCTCCCCTGCCGTTTGCGGTCGCCGCGTTTCGTGCTATTGCCGGGGCAGCCTGTAAAGCCCAACTGGTTTTTCGGGCGCGGGAGGATTCATGACCAACCAAACGCCGCGGCTTTTCACGCCCTTGACCATCCGTGACGTGACGCTGCGCAATCGCGTCGTGGTTTCGCCCATGTGCCAGTACAGCTGCCGCGACGGCTTGGCTGACGACTGGCATCTGGTGCACCTGGGCAGCCGGGCCGCCGGCGGCGCGGGCCTGGTGTTCGTCGAGGCCACGGCGGTGACGCCCGAGGGCCGTATCTCTCCGGCCGACATGGGCCTTTGGAGCGACGCCCACACCGCCGCCCTGGCCCCCATAGCGGCCTTTATCCGCCGCATGGGGGCCGTTCCAGGCATCCAGCTGGCCCACGCCGGGCGCAAGGCGAGCTGTCTGCCGCCCTGGGCCGGCGGGGCCAAGATCGTGTCGCAAGAGGACGGCGGCTGGCCCTGCCTGGCCCCAAGCCCCCTGCCCTTCGCCCCGGACGAGCTCGCGCCCCGGGCCCTGGACGCGGCCGGCATCGAGGCCGTCAAGGAGGCCTTTGTCCAGGCGGCCCGCCGGGCCGTGGCCGCCGGCTTCGCCGTGGTCGAGCTCCACGCCGCCCACGGCTACCTCCTGCACCAGTTCCTCTCGCCCCTCAGCAACGTGCGCGACGACGCCTACGGCGGAGACCTGCCCGGCCGCATGCGCCTGACCCTGGAAACGGCCTCGGCCATCCGCGAAGTCATCCCCGGCGGCATGCCGCTTTTTACCCGCATCTCGGCCACGGACTGGAAGGACGGCGGCTGGGAGCTGGAGCAGTCCGTGGCCCTGTCCCGGGAACTGGCCGCCCGGGGCGTGGACCTCATCGACGTCAGCACCGGCGCGCTGGTCCCCGACGCCGTCATTCCCGTCGCCCCAGGCTACCAGATCCCCTTTGCCGCCGCCGTCCGGGAGCGCGTGGGCATCCTGACCAGCGCCGTGGGGCTCATCACCGAACCGGCCCAGGCCGAAGCCGTCGTCGCCTCGGGCCAGGCCGATCTGGTGCAGCTCGCCCGGGCCATGCTCCGCGACCCCTACTGGACTCTGCACGCTGCCCAAACCCTGGGCGCTACGCCCGACTGGCCCCAGCCCTACGGCTATGCCGTACGGCGTCACGGGGAGAAGAGAGGATGAAGAGGCCTCCGGCGGCCGGGGGGATGATCCCCCCGGACCCCTGCAATGGGAAAAGGTAAAAGGGTTTTCGTCCCAAGGGGTAAGCTTGTCAGCGATTGACGGAGAGCATCGGTGGGGGCCCCAGGCCCCCGGACCCCCCAAATAAAAAGGGCCGGACAGCCAAGCAGCTGTTCGGCCCTTTTGCGTGAGGTCGCAGGGTCGTTAGCGGCCCAGCGCCTTGGGCTTGGCCGTGCCGCGCGCCTCGGTCTCCATGTCTTCCATGAGCCGGCGCAGCGCCGCCGCCTCGTCGTCGAGATCGGCCACGGCCCGCCCGGCCTCGGCCATGGAGGTGCTGGTCTCGGCCGAAATGACGTTGATTTCCTCGATGGAACGGCTGATCTCTTCGGTGGCCGAGGATTGTTCCTCGGTGGCCGTGGCGATGGCCCGGACCTGATCCGAGGCCGAATCCACCATGCCGACGATCTCGCCCAGGGCCTCGCCGGATTCCCGCGCCTTGTCGGTGGCCTCGCCGATGACGGTCACGGCCCGCTCCACATTGTCGATGTTGCGCTTGGTCCCTTGCTGGATGCCGTTTATGGCCGCGCCGACTTCCTTGGTGGCGGTCATGGTCTT
>DLGG01000063.1:2687-14483 GCA_002482565.1 Solidesulfovibrio magneticus | reverse complement strand
GCCTCCGGCGGCTGGGGGCCTGAGGCCCCCAGCCCCCCCACTTGGGTGAAGGGGGGAAAGGGGT
The DNA here is from genome assembly GCA_002482565.1 of Solidesulfovibrio magneticus. Classification (GTDB taxonomy): domain Bacteria; phylum Desulfobacterota; class Desulfovibrionia; order Desulfovibrionales; family Desulfovibrionaceae; genus Solidesulfovibrio; species Solidesulfovibrio magneticus_B. The sequence continues at coordinate 14,419 of DLGG01000063.1, read as the reverse complement.
TGTGGACGTGATTGGGGGCACGTCGTTTATGAAGAATAGGCACAGGGGGCGCAGGCTGCAAGGGATAAACTTCTGCCGGAGGCCGCGTGGGCCGGGCCTGCGCCGCTACTCCCGCGCCACGTACGGCCCGGTCATGCGCGACGGGACCACCACCCGGTCGAACTCTTCGGCCGTGACGTAGCCAAGGTCCAGGGCCGCTTCCTTGAGCGTCAGGTCATGCTGCTCGGCATGATGGGCGATCTCGGCCGCCTTGTCATAGCCGATGACCGGGGCCAGGGCCGTGACCAGCATGAGCGAACGGCCCACAAGCTCGCCGATGCGCCGCCGGTCCGGCTCCAGCCCGGCCACGGCGAAACGGCGGAAATTGTTCATGGCGTCGGCCAGCAGCCGGATCGACTGCATGACGTTGTGGATCATGAGCGGTTTGTAGACGTTCATCTCCAAAATGCCGCCCGCGCCGCCCAGGGTCACGGCCAGATCGTTGGCCATGACCTGGACGGCGGCCATGGTCAGGGCCTCGCACTGGGTGGGGTTGACCTTGCCGGGCATGATCGACGAGCCGGGTTCGTTGGCCGGCAGGCGCAATTCGGCCAGCCCGGCCCGGGGGCCGCAGGCCAGGAGACGAATGTCGCTGGCGATCTTGAAAAGCGCCGCTGCCAGGGTCTTGAGCGCCCCGGACAGGTGAATGAGCGCGTCGTGGCTGCCCTGGACCGTGAACTTGTTGGCGGCCGGCGTAAACGGCAGGCCGGTCAACGTGGCGATGGCCGCGATGGCCGCCTCGGCAAAGCCCGGCGCGGCGTTGACGCCGGTGCCCACGGCCGTGCCGCCAAGGGGCAAGGTATAAACTTCGCCAAGGGCCGCCTTGATGCGGCGCACGGCGTCGCTGAGCAGTCCCACGTAGCCGGAGAATTCCTGGCCCAGGGTCAAGGGCGTGGCGTCCTGGAGATGGGTGCGGCCGATCTTGACGATGTCCTTCCAGACTTCGGCCTTGGCGGCCAGCACGTCACGCAGCTTGATGGCCGAGGGCAAAAGCCGCTCCACCGTGCCCATGGCGGCGGCCATGTACATGGCCGAGGGGAAATTGTCGTTGGTGGACTGGGCCATGTTCACGTGGTCGTTGGGGTGCACGGGCTGTTTGGAGCCAAGAGGCGTGCCGGCCAGCTGGCAGCAGCGGTTGGACACGACCTCGTTGACGTTCATGTTGAACTGGGTGCCGCTGCCCGAGACCCACACGCGCAGGGGAAACATGGCGTCGTGGGCATGGGCGACGATTTCGTCGCAGGCGGTCACGATCATGTCGGCCAGTTCGGCCGGCAGCCGGCCCTGGTCGCGGTTGACCGTGGCGGCGGCCTTTTTGAGGATGCCGTAGGCCCGGATGAGTTCCCGGGGCATGCGCTCCTCGCCGATGGTAAAATATTCAATGGCGCGCTGGGTCTGCGCGCCCCAGAGCTTGTCGGCGGGAACGGCGATGTCGCCCATGCTGTCGGATTCGATGCGGTGGTCCATGTTTCGCCTCGCGGTTTGCCGTACATCAAGAAGTTGGCCGCCACTGCGGCGGGGGATCGGGAACCCTTATTCTCGTGGCACACGGGGGCGAAATCGGCAAGCCAGTTTCGACCTGACGCGGGTCTTGGCGAAAGACGGCCGCGCCTCGCCCCCTTTACCGCCGGCCCGGCGTGCATTATGGCTCTTGCGCCATGAAATTTCACGTCACCACCATGGGCTGCCAGATGAACGTCGGCGACGGCGACTGGCTGGCCCGTTCCCTTATCGCGGCAGGCTTCACCCAGGCTCCCGAAGCGGAAGCCGAGTGTTTCATCCTTTTCACCTGCTCGGTGCGCGACAAGCCCGAACAGAAAGTCGTCAGCGAAATCGGCCGCATCGCCGACCGCAACCGGCAAAATCCCAACGCCTTCATTGCCGTGGGCGGCTGCACCGCCCAGCAGCTCGGCACGACCTTGTGGCGGCGCTTTCCCATGGTGCGGCTGGTTTTCGGCACCGACGGCATCGCCGCCGCCCCACGCGCCCTGGCCCGGCTGGCCGAGGAACCGCAACTGCGGCTGTCGCTGCTGGATTTTTCCGAAGCCTATCCCGAGCGCGACCAATCCTGGCCCGACGACAAGCTGCCGCCCAAGGCCTTTGTCTCCATCATGCAGGGCTGCGACAATTATTGTTCCTACTGCATCGTGCCCTTTGTGCGCGGCCGGCAGAAATCGCGTCCCCTGCCCTCGGTCATCGCCGAATGCCAAAGCCTCGCTTCCCGGGGCGTGCGCGAGGTGACGCTGCTTGGCCAAAACGTCAACAGCTACGGTCTGGACGATGCCGGCGACGGCACGAGCTTCGCCAAGCTTCTCGACGCCGTGGCCGCCGTGCCCGGCATCGAGCGCATCCGCTTCACCACCTCCCATCCCAAGGACTTAAGCGACGCGGTCATCGAACGCTTCGCCGCCCTGCCTGAGCTTTGCCCGGCGCTGCATTTGCCGGTGCAGTCAGGCAGCGACGACATCCTGCGGCGCATGGGCCGGCGCTACGACACCGCCGCCTACCTGACCCTGGTCGAGAAGCTGCGCCGGGCCTGCCCGGACATCGCGCTCACCTCGGATTTCATCGTGGGCTTTCCGGGCGAGACCCGGGCCGACTTCGAGGCCACCCTCGAATTGGTGCGCAAGGTAGGATTTGATAGCGGCTTCTCCTTCATGTACTCTGACAGGCCAGGGACGGCTTCCGAGAAGCTTGCGCCCAAGATCCTGCCGCAGGAGAAATCGGCCCGGCTGGCCGAACTCCAGGCGCTTTTGGACGAGCGGCTGACCGCTTCCCTGGCCGCCCGGCTGGGACGGCGGGAAGTCGTGCTCATCGAAGGGGAAAGCCGGCGGGAAGGCAGCCTCGGCGCCGCCTGGCGCGGCCGCGACCCCGGCGGCCGGGTGGTCAACGTGCCCCTGCCCGAAGGGGCCAACCACGCCGGAAGGTTTGTCGCCGTGCGCATCGTCCAAGCCAAAAAGCACTCCCTTATCGGGGAGGCGGAGGCCGATCATGATTGAAATGAAAGTCTTCGGGCTGGCCCTGGACGAGGAGTCCCAAGTCCCGGTGCTCATCCTCAAGGACTTGGACGAAAAAAACGCCCTGCCCATCTGGATCGGGGCCATGGAGGCCATGGCCATCTCCCTGGCGCTTAATGACGTGGAACTGCCGCGTCCCATGACCCACGATCTCTTGCTCAACATGATCCATGCCCTGGACGCCCACGTGGTGTGCGTCAACCTGACCGAGCTCACCGAAGGCACGTATTACGCCAACGTCGAAGTGGAAGTGGAGGGCGGCATCCGCCGCATCGACAGCCGTCCGTCCGACGCCGTGGCCCTGGCGCTTCGGGCCAAGGCCCCGATTATGGTCAACGAGGCCGTCATCGACCAGGTGGCCAAGGAGTCCAAGGAGGCCTCGGTGGTCGAGTTCGCCTCGGACGACTCGGAGAAGTGGACGGAATTGCTCGAAAAGTACGACCCCAACGACACCAAGTACAAGATGTGACCATGATCGACCTGCACACCCACACCACCTTTTCCGACGGCGTGCTCATTCCGGCCGAGCTGGTGCGCCGTGCCGTCAAGGCCGGCTACAAGGCCGTGGCGCTCACCGATCACGCCGACCATTCCAACCTCGACCTGATCCTGGACAACATCGGCCGGTTCGTGGCCGAGACCGGGGCTTTTCTCGGGTTGACGGCCCTTTACGGCGTGGAGATCACCCATGTGCCGCCGCCGCTTATTCCCCAACTCGTGGAGCGCGCCCGGGCGGCCGGAGCCCAGCTCGTGGTGGTGCACGGCGAGACCATCGTCGAGCCGGTGGAAACGGGCACCAACCTGGCCGCCATTGAGGGCGGCTGCGACATCCTGGCCCATCCGGGCATGATCACGCCCGAAGAGGCGGAGCTTGCCGCCGAGCGCGGCGTGGCCCTGGAAATCACCACCCGCAAGGGCCACAGCCTGACCAACGGCCATGTGGCGGCCATGGCCCGGCGCTTCGGGGCCAAGCTCGTCATCGACAACGACGCCCACGCGCCGGAAGATTTCGTCAGCCAAGACCGCCGCAAAAAAGTGGCCCTGGGCGCGGGCCTGTCCCTGGACGAATATCTGCAGGCCGAAGCCAATTCCCGGGACATCGTGGCCCGGATTCTCGGCCTGGGCCGGACCGACTAAGCCTTCGGTCCGCGCCGGACGGGCGTTTGCGCCTCCCGGCCGGCGGCTCCGTCTCCTGATAACCGGCCATATGCCCCCTTTCCCGGGGCATATGGCGTTGCGCCTCGGGCCGCTTGCCGGCGCGGAGCCTCTCGCCTCTTTCTTGCCAACATCACCGCTTTCCCGCCGACTCGTTCCATGGTCTCGCGCGCGGCGTGAACCTGCCGAACCGTCTTCGGTCCCCGACGCCTTGCCTGCCCCGCCCGAGCGGGGTATAGACGGACTATTGCCATCCCTTTTCTCGATTCCAAAGGAGCGCCCAATGAATAGACTGCTTGCCGCCCTGGCCCTTGTCGTCGCCCTTTTCGGGCTCACCGGATGCGGCTACAACGAAATGCAGACCAACGACGAGGCGGTCAAAGCCGCCTGGGGCAACGTGGAAGCCACCTTGCAGCGTCGCCTGGACCTCATTCCCAACCTCGTGGAAACGGTCAAGGGCTACGCCAGCCACGAAAAAGACACCCTGACCGCCGTCACCGAGGCCCGGGCCAAGGCCACGCAAATAAAGCTCACCCCCGAAACCCTGGCCGACCCCAAGGCCATGGCCGCCTTCCAGCAGGCCCAGGGCCAGATGCAGTCCGCCCTGTCGCGCCTTCTGGCCGTGGCCGAAAACTATCCCCAGCTCAAAGCCGACCAGAATTTCCGCGACCTGCAGCACCAGCTCGAAGGCACGGAAAACCGCATCAACGTGGCTCGCCAGCGCTACAACGAGGCCGTGCAGGTCTACAACAGCTCGATCCGCACCTTCCCCAACTCCATGACCAACTCCATGCTGCTCCATCTTACGCCCAAGGAATACTACAAGGCCGACGACGCGGCCCAGCAGGCCCCCAAGGTGAAGTTCTAAGCCGACGGAGGTTATCGCGAATGCTCTCCATGTCACAGCCTTGCCATGCTTCCCAGGCCGGCCGGGTCCGTGGGCTACCGCTCTCGGGGCACGGGCCAGCCCCTGCCGAGAACCCAAGCCCAGCCGGCCGCCCGGCTCGCCCGGGTCGGCTGCCCCTGGCGGCTAGGCCTGCTCCGGCGGCCCTTGCGCCCCGAACTGCCCCGGCCGCCTTCCCGACTGGCCAATTTCCGGCCATGCTGGCCGCCGTGCTGCTCGCTTTTGCCCTGTGCGCCGGCCAGGCCCTGGCCCTGGACGTGCCGCGCCTGACGGGCCGGGTCAACGACACGGCCGGGATGCTCTCCAAGGAGGCGATCAGCCGCCTGGACGCCTCCCTGGCCGACTTCGAGCGCACGGACTCCACCCAGCTCGTGGTGCTGACCATCCCCTCGCTGCAGGGCGAACCCCTGGAAGACTACGCCGTCAAGGTGGCCCAGGCCTGGGGCATCGGCCAGAAGGGCAAGGACAACGGCGTGCTGCTCCTTGTCAGCAAGGGCGACCGCAAGGTGCGCATCGAGGTCGGCTACGGCCTGGAAGGCCGGCTCACCGACGCGCTGACCGGACGCATCATCGACCACGCCATCGTGCCGGCCTTCAAGGCCGGCCGGTTCGACGCCGGCATCGAAGCCGGCGTGGCCGCCATCATTGAAGGCGCGCGCGGGGAATACCAGGCCGCGCCCGGCGGCGGCAACGCCTCGGGCCACGACGACAACGCCTTTTTCGGGCTTTTCATCCTGGCCATCATCCTGTCGGCCCTGCTTTCCGGTCTGCCGGCCCCGGCCCGGGCCGGGCTGCTCGGCCTGGCTCTGCCCCTGGGCGGGGCTCTCTTCGGCCTGACCCTGGCCATGCTGGCCCTGCTGTGCCTGGGCGGCGCGGTGCTCGGGCTGGTGGGGCCGTATCTGTTCCGGGGCGGCAGCGGCCGCCGGGGCGGCGGCTTTTATGTTGGTGGCGGAGGCGGCTCGTCGGGCGGCGGCGGATTTTCCGGCGGCGGCGGCTCCTTTGGCGGCGGCGGCTCGTCGGGAAGCTGGTAGGAGGGCATCATGAGCAAACATGTCAACGCGTTTTTCTCCTCGGCCGACCGGGAAGCCATCGTCGCTGCCGTGGCCGCTGCCGAAGCCCGGACCTCGGCCGAGATCGTGCCCATGGTGGTGGAGGCCAGCGACGACTATCCCAAGGCCGAACTGGCCTGCGCCGTGGTCGTGGGGTTGTGCGCCGGGCTGGTGTTGTGCCTGGCTTTTGGCACGCGCAACCTCTGGCTGTTCCTGCTGTTTGGCGGCGTGTTCGCCCTGGCCGGCTTCGAGGCGGCCAAACGTTGCCCGGACGTCAAACGCCTGTTCGTGTCCAAGGCCCGGCGGCTGGCCGAAACCAGGCAGGCCGCCCAGGCCGCGTTTTTCACCCACGGCCTGACCGAAACCAAACACCGCAACGCCGTGCTGGTCTACATCTCGGTCTTCGAACGGCTGGTCTTCATCCAGCCCGACAAGGGCCTTGCCGGACGCCTCGACGCCGCCGCCCTGGACGCGGCCACGGCGGCGCTCACCCGTGGCATCGCCGCCGGCCGGCAAAAGGAGGCGCTCATCGCCTGTCTGGACACCCTGGCCGGCCTGCTCGCGCCGCTTTTTCCGCCTGACGAGGCGGATACCGACGAGATCAAAAACCTCATTCTCATCTGACCCGTATCCGGCCGGCGCGCGCCGCGAAACTTCCGGTTCCCCGGGCGCGCCGGCCTCCCCTGCCGCTTCGGCCTGATTCCCGCGCCCAGTTCAGCCGACAGGCACCCCTTGCCCACCCATCCCGGCCGTCCTTGGTCCGTCGTGTCCGCTTGCCGGCCGACGCCGACGCATCCCGCCCCGACGCCTGATCGCCACGCGACTTTTCTGCCCAAGCCGTTGCATTCCCGCCGGCCTGTGGCATACTGGCCCCAATCTCGCGCGCCCGCCCATGTCTTAGAGGGCGCGCCAAGGAGGAAGCATGGACCAATATCATGAACCCGTTGCCGAGCTCTCGCCCCTGGACCGGGATTTCGTCCGGGCGCTGACCAGCCTCAAGGAAGAGATCGAGGCCATCAACTGGTACCACCAGCGGGTGGTCGCCGCCTCCGATCCGCAGATCAAGGCCATCATGGCCCACAACCGCGACGAGGAGATGGAGCACGCCATCATGGGCCTGGAATGGCTGCGCCGCACCATGCCGGGCTGGGACGCGGTCATGCGCACCTACCTATTCACCACCGGCGACATCACCGCCCTGGAAGACGCGGCCACCGGCGAGAGCGCGGCTTCGGACGCGCCCAAAGGCTCGTCCGGCTCCGGGTCGCTCGGCATCGGCAGCCTCAAGGGCAACCGCTAACCCACGGGAGACGCCATGGACATTCTCAAACGCGATCTCGCCCCCATCACCGCCGCCGCCTGGCAGGCCGTGGACAGCCGCGCCCGCCAGACGCTCACCACCATGCTCTCCGGACGACGCGTCGTGGACGTGGCCGGGCCGCTGGGCTGGGAATACGCCGCCGTGCCCCTGGGGCGCATCGAATACGCCAAGACCCAGTCGGTTTCGGGCATCACCTACGGCCTGCATCAGGTCAAACCGCTGGTCGAAGTGAAAGTGCCCTTCACCTTGGACATCGCCGAGATCGACAACGCCGCGCGCGGCGGCAAGGACATCGATCTGGCCGCCCTGGACGAGGCGGCCGAGAAGCTGGCCCGCTTCGAGGAAGAAGCCCTCTACCACGGCTTTGCCCCGGCCGGCATCAAGGGCCTGTCGGAAGTCTCCAGCCAGACAAGGATGCAGGTGTCCTCCAACCCCGAGGACATCGCCGAGAAGGTCTCCAAGGCGCTCACCGCCCTGCGCAAGACCTCAGTGGAAGGCCCCTACGCCCTGGTGGTCGGCCCGGAGCTGTGGGTGGCGCTGTCGGGCCACGTCCGGGGCTATCCGCTGTCGCAGTACCTGGAAACCATGCTCGGCGGCCAGGTCATCGTCAGTCCGTTCATCGAGGAAGCCTACCTGCTCTCGACCCGGGGCGGCGATCTGGAGATGACGCTCGGCGGCGACATCGCCATCGGCTACGCCTCTCATGACACCGAAAAGGTCGCGCTGTTCTTCCTGGAATCCTTCACCTTCCAGGTGCTCGACCCCACGGTGGTGGTGCGGCTGGACTTCGCCGCCAAGTAAATTGATGGGCGTGCGCCCCCGCCTGGGGCGCACGCCCGGTCCTACACCGCCGGGGCCGGCTGCCGTCCGGCCTGTCGCGCTGTCCCAAACCACCTGCCGCCCCACCACTGCCCAGGGGCAGGTTGGCCAAGGCAAGACGTCCCATCCCCGCGCCTGCATCGCATCTGCTGTTCTCGTAACATTTTTCGGCGTATTTTTTACAGTAACTATTTAAAATTATGGATCTAAGCGAAAATTACACCTTGCGAATCAAGAATCTCGCAAAATTCATTAGCGTGACTCAACTAATAATAAATATATGAATTTTTTGATGTTTAAAATAACACTATTAACACGAAAAAAATAATTTGCGTGTGAGTATGCTCCGTATTATCTCTTACCCGACGGAACGCAACGGCGGGATCTTCCCGACCCCGCCTCAAGAAGGCCGATCGGCCAGGAGCAACCTCATGAAAGTCAGCGCCCGCAATCTCATTCCCGGCACCGTGAAGAAAGTCACCATCGGCATGGTCAACGCCGAAGTCGTCATCGAAGCCGCCCCCGGCGTCGAGATCGTCTCGGTCATCACCAAGGAATCCGCCGAGAACATGGGCCTTAAAGCCGGCGCCAAGGTCCACGCCATGGTCAAGGCCTCCAGCGTCATGGTCGTCGCCGACTAGTTTTTCCGCCCCCATACGGCGAACGCCCNNGGGCGTTCGCCGTATGGGGGCGGGGGATTCTCCCGCCCTGTTTTCCTGTCAATAGTATGTCTTGCCGTAGGGCGTCGTGACCGGTGTATAGTCTACGCCGTGCTGTGTGGCGGCGTATCGGTGGGTGGAGTAGCGACCAAACCGCATGTCGCCGTCCTCGCCCTGCTTCCAGCGACGGCTCTCTTCCTGATAGGCGTCGATGCCGATAAACGACTTGGAACCGGACTTCTCGGCGCAGCCGGCCAGCGCGCACAGGGCAAGCGCCATAAGCAACAATCGCATCATCCCTCCCGGAAAACCGCGTTCCCGGCGTGTACGCGCGATTGTCGCGTTTCGCCGGCCCAATCAGGTTCGTTTCTGAGTTTGCTGCAACCACTATATTGGCGAAGCGCAGTCGCGTCCACGAAAAGCGTCTATGGCATTTCGCAGACAACAGACTGAACCCATGAATTGCTCTTGAAAAATACTCTCGCATTTTTCAAGCGACGCGAAGCTAAATCCCCGCGCCGTCGCGGATGATCACCCCGCCCGAGCCTTGCTGGGCGATGCGCGCCCCGGCCGGCACGTCGTCAACGACCCAGACGTTGCCGCCAACGACCGCGCCCTTGCCGATGGTGATGCGCCCCAGCACCGTGGCCCCGGAATACACCACCACGTCGTCTTCCACGATGGGATGGCGGGCGATGCCCTTGACCAGCATCCCTTCTTCGTCTTTCGGGAAGCTCTTGGCCCCCAGGGTCACGCCCTGGTACAGCCGCACGTTGTCGCCGATGATGCAGGTCTCGCCGATGACCGTGCCGGTACCGTGGTCAATAAAAAACCGCCGGCCGATGGTGGCCCCGGGGTGGATGTCGATGCCGGTGCGAGAATGGGCCATTTCGGAGATGATGCGCGGGATGAGGTCCACGCCGAGCTTGTGCAGCTCGTGGGCCACCCGGTGATGCGTGAGCGCCGTCAGGCTCGGATAGCAGAAGATGGTCTCGCCGGGCGAGCGCGAGGCCGGGTCGCCCTCAAAAGCGGCCTGGGCGTCCTCGGCTAGGGCCTCGCGGATGTCGGGCAGGCGCATGAGGAAATCGCCGACCAGCTTTTCGGCCCGCTCCTGGCAGTCCTGGCAGGTGCCGGCCCGGTCTATCTCGCAAAAAAAACAATGCCCCCGACGCACCTGATCGACCAGGAGCCGATGCACCGCGTCGAGGCTGGCGCCGATATGAAAGCGCATGTTTTCCGGCGAAACGTCGGAATGGCCAAAATAGCCCGGAAAAAGGATTCCGCGCAGGCGTTCCATGACCTCTTCCAGCACCGGCACCGAGGGCATGGGTTCGTCATGGAGCGGGCGATGGTACACCTTCTCGTAGGAGGCTTCCTCGCACAGCATCTCGGTCACCCACTCCACCGGCGTGCGCCGGCGCGGCCGGGGCAACAGGAACTTGGCGTCGGTCATCAGACTCCCTCACTGAAAAGCGGCGTGGAGAGATAGCGCTCACCCGTGTCGCAGACGATAAAAACAATCACCTTGCCGGCATTTTCCGGCCGACGGGCGAGCTCCAGGGCGGCAAAGGCGTTGGCCCCGGAGGAAATGCCGCACAAAATGCCTTCCTCGCGCAAAAGCCGCCGGGCCGTGGCCAGGGCGTCCTCGTTGGCCACGGTCACCACCTCGTCCACCACGCTTCGGTCCAGCACCTCGGGCACGAAACCCGCGCCAATGCCCTGGATGGCGTGGGGACCGGGCTGGCCGCCGGACAGCACCGGACTGGCCGCCGGCTCCACGGCAATGGCCTTAAGCCCCGGCTTCCTGGCCTTGAGCGACCGCCCTACACCGGTCAGCGTGCCGCCGGTGCCGACCCCGGCCACGAAAATGTCCACCTGTCCGTCGGTGTCGTCCCAGATCTCCGGCCCGGTGGTCAGGGCATGGACTTCCGGGTTGGCCGGATTGGCGAACTGCATGGGCATGAACGCCCCAGGCATCTCGGCCACCAGCTCCCTGGCCCGTTCCACCGCTCCGGACATGCCCTTGGCCGCCGGGGTCAGCACCAGCCGCGCCCCAAAGCCCTTTAAAAGCGTGCGCCGCTCCAGGCTCATGGATTCGGGCATGGTCAAAATGAGCGTATAGCCGCGCACAGCGCACATAAAGGCCAGGCCGATGCCGGTATTGCCCGAGGTCGGCTCCACAATGACCGCGCCAGGGCCGATCTTGCCCTCCCGCTCGGCCGCCTCGATCATGGCCACACCGATGCGGTCCTTGACCGACGAACAGGGATTGAATGACTCCAGCTTGGCCGCCACCCGAGCCGAACAGCCCTCGGCCATCCGGGTCAACCACACCATGGGCGTCTTGCCCACCAACTCCAGCATATTGTTCGCTACTTGCATGGCCACTCCCGTTAACCGGGCTCCGCCCGGACCCGCCGGGGGGGATAATCCCCCCCGGACCCCCTTGCCTGGGGGGCGCGATGGCGACGCGGGAAGCCCGCGCCGCCATCGCGCCCCCCAATCAATGGGATACGAGACGATAATCACGTCGACAACGCTTTTTAAAACTCTTTCTCCACCCATTCGGCCCCACTTCGGGGCCGAGGGCCGGTTGGGGTCGGGATTTTGGCCGGGGATAACGGCGCTGACGCGCCGAGATTCCCGGCCAAAATCCCGACCCCATCTTCGCGCGACGCCGCCAGTCGCCGTCTATCCCCCCACCCGCCTACCCCACCCATGCCGGGGGTCCGGGGGGCTGAGCCCACCGGCGGGTCACGGGCAGCGCCC
>DLGG01000063.1:2088-2646 GCA_002482565.1 Solidesulfovibrio magneticus | reverse complement strand
AGGGTCTGGGACAGCGTCCCAGCAGACTCACGGGCGCTGCCGCATCAACACGTGCACGCCGGCTTGGCGGCTTCTTCCTCGCGGAACGGCGACATGCGCCGCAGGGTTTCGATGATGCCGGGCAGCTTGTCGAGGACGAGATCGATGTCGGCGTCGGTGGTATACCGCGACAGGCTGAACCGGATGGAGCCGTGGGCGTAGGTGAACGGCACTCCCATGGCCCGCAGCACGTGGGANNCTGCCCGAGGTGCAGGCCGAGCCGGAGCTGGCGCAGATGCCGTACTGGTCGAGCATGAGGAGAATGGCTTCGCCTTCGACGAACTTGAAGGCGATGCTCGTGGTGTTGGGCAGCCGGTGGGCCGTGTCGCCATTGACCTGGCTGTGGGGCACGGCGGCCAGGATGCCGGCTTCGAGGCGGTCGCGCAGGGCCTTCACCCGGGTATTTTCCTCGGCCATATGCGCCTTGGCCAGGGTCATGGCCGCGGCCAGGGCGATGATGCCGGCGGTGTTTTCGGTGCCGGCCCGGCGACCGCGTTCCTGGTGGCCGCCGATGAGAAA
>DLGG01000063.1:1527-2039 GCA_002482565.1 Solidesulfovibrio magneticus | reverse complement strand
TGGCCGGACAGCGACAGCATGTCCACGGGCAGCTTGGACAAATCGATGTCGATCTTGCCCACGGCCTGGACCGCGTCAGTGTGGAACAACACGCCCTTGGCCTTGCACAGCGCCCCGATCTCCGGGATGGGAAAAATGACGCCGGTTTCGTTGTTGGCGTACATGACCGAGACGATGGCCGTGTCCTTGCGTACGGCGCCGGCCACTTCGGCCATGTCCAGGTCGCCCTTGTCGTTGACGCCGAGATAGGTGACCTCGTAGCCCTTTTCTTCCAGGTGCTTGGCCAGGCTGAGCACGGCCGGATGCTCCACCCGGGTGGTGACGAGGTGCTTTTTCTCGGGCTGGGCGGCCAGGGCGCTCAAAATGGCGGTGTTGTCCGACTCCGAGCCGCAGGAGGTGAAAATCAATTCCAAAGGATCGCATCCCAAGGCCGCGGCGACGTCGGCCCGGGCCTTTTTGAGCTGCAAGCCGACCTGGCCGCCAAAGGAATGCATGCTGGAGGGGTTGCCGTA
>DLGG01000063.1:1355-1498 GCA_002482565.1 Solidesulfovibrio magneticus | reverse complement strand
TGGCGTTGTTGTCGAGATAGACGACCGGGTTCATTACCGCGCCTCCTTGACCGTGATGCCGGGTTCGACCAGTTCCTGGAGGCGCTTTTGCACAAATTCGGTCAGTGTGACGTTGCTGCTCGGGCAGCCCTTGCAGGCCCCGC
>DLGG01000063.1:1138-1335 GCA_002482565.1 Solidesulfovibrio magneticus | reverse complement strand
TCGATGTCGCCGCCGTCCTTCTTGAGATTGGGGCGAATCTCCTCCTCCATGACCTTGGTCACGAGCTTCATGCGCTCGATATTGGTCATGGGGCGCTTGACCTCAAGCTCGACCAGCGGCTTCTTGGCGGCCTGGCCGAGTTCGTCGGCCAGGATGGCGGCCAGCTTTTCCAGACAGTCGCCGCAGCCGCCGCCGGC
>DLGG01000063.1:404-1032 GCA_002482565.1 Solidesulfovibrio magneticus | reverse complement strand
TCCAGGGCCTCCTGGCCCATGACCGAGCAATGCATCTTTTCCTTGGGCAGTCCGCCGAGGAACTCGGCGATATCCTTGTTGGTCAGCGCCTTGGCTTCCTCGATGGTCTTGCCCTTGAGCAGTTCGGTGAGAACCGAACTGGAGGCAATGGCCGAGGCACAGCCGAAGGTCTGGAAGCTCGCGTCCTCGATGACGCCGGCATCGCTGATTTTCAAAAAAAGCTTGAGCGCGTCGCCGCAGGCAAGCGATCCCACCTCGCCCACCGCGTTGGCGTCGTCGAGACTGCCGACATTTCTCGGATTGAGAAAATGATCCCTGACTTTATCCGTATATTCCCACATGTTGACCTCCGTTGCGTCGGCACGCGGCCGGCGTCGCAACGCCAGTATATGCCGCAAAAGGCGGTTGGCGAAAAGGGGCGAACCCCGTTTTTTCAAAGACCCGTGACAAATTCATACCATAACGATGGGATTGGTTTCGTCAACCGCGCCCTTTACGCTTTTTGCACCCAGGCGTAAGAAAAAACACGAAATCACCCGGACGCGCGTACCCCGCCGCCCGCCCCCGGAGTGGCGACATGCTCGAAAAACTGGGACTTATCGCTCTGGCCGGAGCCGCCGGCACCCTG
>DLGG01000063.1:0-359 GCA_002482565.1 Solidesulfovibrio magneticus | reverse complement strand
GTCAACATCCTGGGCTGCTTCCTCTTCGGCCTGGTATGGGAAGCCGGCGCGGACCGCATGCTGCTGCGCACCGAAGCGCGCGCCGTGCTGCTCACCGGCTTCATGGGCGCGTTCACCACCTTNNCCTTCATCTTCGAAAGCGGCGGCCTGCTCGAAGACCACCGCTACCTCGCCCTTTTCGCCAACCTCGGCTTCCAAACCCTCCTCGGCTTCGCCGCCCTGTTCGCCGGCCTGGCGCTGGGACGGCTGATATAGCTGGGACAGGACGGGAGGGATGGGCATGGTAGTGGGAGTGGTAAGAGAGGCGTGGTGGCGGGAGAGCGGACGAGGGAGAGCAAGAGCGGGCTCTGCCCGCACCC
>DLGG01000084.1 GCA_002482565.1 Solidesulfovibrio magneticus | reverse complement strand
CCTCGGTCTGAGGGCGTCTGGCCGCCTCGGTGGCCAGACGCCCTCAGACCGAGGCCGGTCTGGCCGCGGGCCTTGGCGTGCCCGCCGTCCATGTCCGGCTGGCCCTGGCCTCCCTTGTCCGGGCCAAGGCCGTGCGGGAGCGGCGCGAAGGCGACGCGGTTTTTTATTCCGGCCTGGCCGGATAAACAAAATTTTGCCTGGGCAACCCTGCCCAGGCAGGGAGTTTCATGGAAATGAGCAGAGGGAAGAAACGCAAGCAGAAGATGTTCATCAGCGTGCTGCCCGGCGAACAGGTCGAGGTGGCCGTGGCCGAGGACGGCCAGCTGTTGGAATATTACGTCGAGATGGTGCACCAGGCCAAAACGCGGGGTCACATCTACAAGGGCAAGATCCACAACATCGATCCCGCCCTGCAGGCCGCGTTCATCAATTACGGGGCCGAGCGCAACGGCTTTTTGCAGATCGACGAGGTGCACCCCGAGTACTATCAGATCGTCCAGGCCGGCGGCGACCGCCGTCCCAAATATCCGCCCATCCAGAAGGCGCTGAAAAAAAATCAGGAGCTCCTCGTCCAGGTCGTCAAGGAACCCACGGGCCACAAGGGGGCGTTTCTCACCACCTATCTGTCCCTGCCGGGCCGCTATTTCGTGCTGACCCCGGGCCGGGAGCAGCGGGGCGTGTCGCGCAAGATCGAGGACGAGGCCGAGCGCAAACGCCTCAAGGAAGTCATCTCCGGCCTCAAGCTCGACGAGGGCTTGGGCCTTATTGTCCGCACCGCCGCCCTGTCCCAGTCCAAGACGTCCCTGGAGCGCGATCTTTCCTATCTCAAGCGCCTGTGGAAGGAAGTGCGCCAGCGCGGCACCACGGCCGAGACGCCAAGCCTGATCTATCAGGAACTCGACCTGTCCTCCCGGGCCGTGCGCGATTACCTGACCGACGACGTGGGCGAAATCTGGGTGGACGAACCCGAGACGGCCAAGCGCGTGTCGGAAATGGCCACCCTGGTCTATCCGCGCCGTCCGGGCATCGTCAAGCAGCATCCCGACGTGGACGTGCCCTTGTGGGACCGCTTCAACCTGCGCAAGCAGATCGAGCAGCTCTACGGCCGTGAGGTCACCTTGCCCAGCGGCGGCGTGCTGGTTTTTGACCACGCCGAGGCGCTCACCGCCGTGGACATCAACTCCGGCAAGATCGGCGGCGAATCGAATTTCCGCGAGATGGCCCTTAAAACCAATATCGAGGCTTCCGAGGAAGTGGCGCGCCAGCTGCGGCTGCGCGACATCGGCGGCCAGGTGGTCATCGATTTCATCGAGATGAAGGACAGAAAGCATGTGGCCGAGGTGGAAAAGACCTTGCGCGCCGCTTTTAAAAACGACCGGGCCCGCACCGACGTCGGCCGCATCTCGCGCTTTGGCCTGCTCGAAATCGTACGCCAGCGCCTGGGTTCCTCGGCCCTGTCCATCACTTCCGAGCCCTGCCCGTGCTGCAACGGCTCGGGGCAGCGGCGCAACCACGAGTGGCAGGCGCTGACGGTGCTGAAAGACATCTACCGCCAACTGCGCAAGGATTCGAGCCAGGAAACGGTGACGGCCAAGGTCTCCGAGGAACTGGCCCGGTATCTTCTCAACAACAAGCGCGTCCGGCTTTCGGCTATGGAAGAGGAATTCAAGAAAAAGATCGTCATAAACGCCCTGTGACGCCATGATTGGTCGGGTCCTGCTCCATATCTGCTGCGGCCCGTGCGCCATCGCGCCGCTATCGCGCCTGACCGAGGCCGGCCTGGAGGTTGTCGGGCTTTTCGCCAACGACAACATCCAGCCGGCTGCCGAATGGCTGCGCCGCCGCGACGGCGCGGCCCAGGTCGCGGCCCGGTTCGGCACGCCCCTGGTCATCGACGCCTACGATCCCCTGCCCCATATGCGCCGCTCCCTGGCCGATCCGACCGGGCGCTGCCGACCGTGCTGGGACGAACGCCTGAACCGGGCGGCCGTGGTCGCCCGGGAGCAGGGCTGCGAGGCCTTCACGAGTTCGCTGCTGTACAGCCGCTACCAGGACCACGCCGCCATCGCCGCCCTGGGCCGGGCGGCCGGCGAGGCGGCCGGCGTGACCTTCCATTACGCCGACTACCGTGCCCACTGGGACGAGGGCGTGGCCCTGTCCAAGGACTGGGGCATCTACCGCCAGCCGTACTGCGGCTGCGTGCTCAGCGAACTCGACCGCTACGCCAAAAAGCTGCGCCGAGCGCCGGTCCTCGACGACTCGTGTCGCGTTCCTTGAATAATCCGAGCGTATTTTTCGAGGAAAATGCATGGCGTGAGCCTTCTCTTTGTGGAACGCCCTCGGTGTTTTTCGTGGAAACGACACGAGGCCGTGCCACGCAGGCTCCCGACAAGGCATGGCCGTACCCCTGCGCGCCCATCCGGGCGTGCGCCGGGTTGGCCTCGGACTTCTCGGCTCGCCGCTGTTTTCACGACATGCCGACATTTTTCTCCTCCGTCATCAGGCGTTTTGGCCGGGCCGGCGCGGCCGTCGGCCGTTGTCGCCTGGTCGCCGCAGTTTATAAACATCCTTCCAGACGCGTTGAATCAATGTTGTTTGTTCCATTTTGTCTGGAACGATAAGCATGGAATCAATTCTCAGTGGACTTGTGGTCACGTCCTCCACCCCGAACTTTTGGAAGAACCATGCACCACGTCTTGCTTTTGGCCGCTGCCGCCGGCCTGGACCTGATTTTCGGCGATCCTCGCCAACTCCCCCATCCGGTGCGGGCCATCGGCTGGTGCTACGCCCGTCTGGACGCTCTGGCCGACCGCCTTGGCCGGCGCGGCCGGCTTTTCGGCGCGCTGTCCGTGGTCGCCGTGGCCGGCGGCAGCGCCCTGGCCGTG
>DLGG01000136.1 GCA_002482565.1 Solidesulfovibrio magneticus | reverse complement strand
AGCGCCGGCCGCCGCCCTGCGCCACCGCGCCGACCTCACCCGCTGCGCCCGGGCCGCCTGGGGCCTGGACGCGCCCGTGGCCGTCATGGCCGCGCAGATCCACCAGGAGTCGGGCTGGCGCGCCGACGCCCTCAGTCCGGTCGGGGCCCAGGGCATGGCCCAGTTTATGCCGGCGACCGCCACCTGGATCGCCGGCCTCGTGCCCGAGCTGGCCGGCGCGGAGCCGTTCAACCCGGCCTGGGCCATGCGCGCCCTGGCCAGCTACGACAAGTGGCTCTGGGACCGCGTCGAGACGGCGGCCGATCCCTGCCATCGCTGGGCGTTTGCCCTGTCCGGCTACAACGGCGGGCTGGGCTGGGTGCGCCGCGACGCCACGCTGGCCGCCAGCCGGGGGCTGGAGCCGGGCCGCTGGTGGGACCACGTCGAGACCGTCAACGCCGGCCGGTCGGCCGCAAACTGGCGCGAAAACCGGGGCTACCCGCGCCGCATCCTGCGGCAGTTGACGCCCATCTACGTGGCCGCCGGGTTTGGGCAGGGGGTGAGCTGTGATTGAGCGCGCGGGACTCATGCTCTCCGGGGTGATCCTGGCCGTGCTGCTGGCCGCCCTGGGCTGGCAGACGGTGCGCCTGGCCCGGTCCGAGACGCGGATCGCGGTGCTGGCCCGGGAGTTGGGGGAGGCAAACACCCGCGTGGCCCTGCTCGAGGCCGACCAGCAGACCCTGACCGCCGGCCGCGACGCCCTGGCCGGACAGGTCGCGGCCTGCCAGCAGGCCGCCGCCCGGGCCGAGGCCCGCACGGCCACCCGGGTGGAGATCATCCGCAACGTCAAAGTCGTGCCCCGGCCGGCCGCCGGTGCGGGCACGGGGGGAGTGGTGGACGATGCGACGAGCCGCGCTGCTGCTGATCATCTCAATGGCTGCCGCCGGTAGCGCCTGCGCCCCGACGCCGGCCCCGGTGACGGTGCATCAGGCCTACACCCGCTGTCCCCGGCCGGCCGCTCCGGAGCTGCCGGCCATCGATCCCGGGCAGCATTTGTGCGCCCCGGCCAACCTCGAGCGGCTCCTCGAGCGGGCCGACCTGCAGTGCGCCCACGTCGACCAGCTGGGCGCGACCATTGACTGCTACGAGGCCCAGGCCGCGCCGGCCGGGCAGTAGCTCAACAATAACTTTAACTTTTTGAGGAGCGAGATCATGGCCGACGAATGCGACCAGGCCCAGGCCACCGAGGCCCTGCACGTGCAGGCGGCGCTGTCGTGCATCGCCTGCCGGAGCCACGAGGATCAGGAGTGGGCCAACGGGCGCGTCGTGTGCCTCGACTGCGGCGAGCCGATCCCGGGCGCGCGGCTGCGCATCCTGCCCACGGCCTGCCGTTGCGTGGCCTGCCAGGAGGAGGCCGACGGCGATGCATGATGCGCCCGGGGTTTTCCTTTCCGCGTTTGGGGAGGCGGTCGTTTACACGGCCGACGCGGCCACGGTGGAGCTGACGGCCGTGGTCGAGGATTCCGATGGCTGGCACGGGATGCACACGGCCCTGCGCACCACCGTGGACCAGGGCCAGACGCGCCTGGGCAAGGCCTGGATCGTGCCGGCCGACATCCCCGGCGACCCGGCTTTCGGCCACGTCCTGGAGCAGGGCGGCCGGACTTGGCTGGTGATGGACTGGTGGCCCGAGGGCGACATGCTGGTGCTCGGGCTGGCGGCCGGGGTGTTTGTGGTGGACGTGGTCGTCTCGCGCCGCTCCCAGGTGCCGGACGGGGCGCTGGGCTACACCGAGGCTTTGGTCGAGGTCTGGTCCGGCCGCGCCGCCGTGCATCCCCTGGGCGGCCGGGAGCGCATCGCCGCCGCGCGCCAGATGGGCGTCGGCTACCGCCACGGCTGGATGCCGGCCTGTCCCATCCAGCCCGGCGACGTCATGGCCACGCCGTCCGAGCGGCTCCACGTGACCAGCGCCGCCACCGACGCCGTGCGCGGCTGGACCGTTTACGAGGCCGAGGCGCGGCAGGAGGATCAGTAATGGCCCTGTTTTCGGACTGTTTCGACCAAGTGATGGACAGCCTGGAGGAAGCCATGGAGGCCGAACTTCAGGAAGAAGTGTTGCCCGAGGCGCAGGCGCTTGTGCCGGTGCGAACCGGCAAGCTCAAGGCTTCCATCGCCGCAGGGACAGAGCGCGACGGCATCGTCATCACCGGCTACGTCGAGGCTGGCGTCAAATACGCGCCCTACGTGGAATTTGGAACCAAGGACCGGGCCGCCAAGCCGTTTCTGCGGCCGGCCGTGGAAAAGTTCGATTTGGCCCGGGTCGCCGACCGCATGAAGGGCGGCGGCGAATGAGCCGGTTGCCGGTGCGCTCGTCGGTGCGGCCGCTGCTGCGCGCGGCCCTGGCCGCCTGGTTCGCGGCCCACGCCGGCCACGCCTTTTCCACGGGCGTCGGCGGCCGGCTGGCCTACGGCCGCGCGCCCCGGGACTGGCCCCGGCCCTACGCCGTGCTGGACATCCCGGTGGCGCTGCCCCGCGACACCACCACCGAGCGCATCGACGCCGTGACCATCCAGATCATGGTTTACGGGCCGGCCTCCCTGGCCGTTGAGGAGTTGGCCGGCGCGGCCCTGGAGCTGTTTGAGGGCCGCGTGATCACCGGGGCGGGCGTCGCCCCTTTTGAACTGTGGCGGGGCGGGGACGTCCCCTCCCTGCAGGACGAGGACGGGGTCTGGATGGCTGGCGTGCAGCTGTCGGGCCTCGTCGAAACCATCGCCTAAAAAGGAGCATCCACATGGAGCGCGCCAATTTCCAGCTTGCCGTCGACGCCGCCCTGGTCCTCAAGGCCGGGACCGTCAACCAGGCCGTGGTCAAAGGCCTTAACAAGCTCGGCCTGCCGGGCCTCACCCGCGACGTCATCACCGCCAGCGAGTTTCGTCGCAATTGGGACATCGAGTTCACGACCACGGGCAAGCTCGGCCGCATCACCTACTCGGGCAACATGCTCGTGGGCGACACCGCCGGCCAGGATCAGCTCAAGCAGTACCTCAAGGATAACGCCAAGTTTAACGATGCCCGGGTCTACATCGACTACGACAATTTCCTGGCTCCGGACCTCGCCAACGACCCCAATTCGGTTTGGCAGGTGTCCAAGCACGCCCCGGGCGAGTCGGACAAGAACGGCATCTTTTCGCTGTCCGGCGAAATGACCTGCGGCGGCTTGTTCGCCATGTTCGTCAAGCACCTGACCGGCGACGGCCTCGCCTTCGTGGCCGCCGGCAACAAGATCACCGACGCCGACGCCGGGTTCCTGGCCGCCGGTTTCGCCGCCGGGCAGACGCTCATCGTCGAGGGCTCGACCAGCAACAACGGCCAGTACCTCATCAAGGCCGTGGCGGCCGGCGAGCTCACCCTGGAGAGCACGGTCAAGACGGTGGTCGACGAGCCTGCCGGCGACGAGGTCACCCTCCACGGCGGCACCCTGTAATTGCGCCCGCGATCCGGGCGGCCAAAACCTGCGGGTGTTCCCCGACCCGCCGGCCGCCCGGCTTTGCGGGGACAAAGGAGACGAGACATGGCGAGGATCACTCCCCAGAAAGAGGTTTGGCGCGACATCCCCAACGACCCGGACAAGGGTCAGCTCAAAATCCGGCACCTGAAGCAGGGCGAGATCAACGACATCGAGGACAGCATCGAGCGCTATGAGACCATGCTGCGCCCCGACGCCGCCGGCGTCGTGCATCAGGAGGTGCGGGTCAACCCGGCCAAGGGCGACAAGCGCTACGCCTATATCTGCGCGGCGGTCCGGGACTGGAAGAACGTCTACGGCCTGGACGGAAAACCCATGGAATGCACCGACGCCAACAAGATCCTCCTCGCCCGCGATGATGAGGATTTTGGGAAAGTCGTCGGTCAGTTCCGGCGCGAGTTGGCCGAACAGGTCGCCCAGGAGAAGGAGGCGGCGAGAAAAAACGCGACGACCTCGGCCGCTGGCTCTCCGGCGTAGGGCGGCTGTCCTGCGAGGAGTGTCGGCGCACGTTTGCCCCGAGCCGCTGGGACACCCCGGCGGACCGGGAGCGCAAACGGGCCGGCCCGCCCTGCGGGACATGCCGCCCCTCGTTGCACCCGGCCAACGCCCTGGCCGCCGACCTCTACGCGCGCTGCGCCGGCCAGCTCATCGTCGCGCCCATGGGCGGGGCCGTCGACATCAACATCCTGGCCGTGGCCTGTGTGATGGACCGCAAGGGCATCCCGCTGGAGGATCAGGACGAGCTCCTGGAGCAGGTGCAGCAGCTGGCCGGGGTGGTGCTGCGGGAGCGGGCGGCCGAGGCCGAAGCGCGGCGCGAGGCAGATAGCCGAGATAGACGGTAGCAGTCGAGAGCGGCGACGCTCTCCCGATCATTGACAACCGAGCATGTGTTATTCGCGCCTGGGGCCTCCCGTGGAGGAGGCCCCAGGAAACGATTTCATGGTTACGCGACCAGTCGCACGTCGTGGTAGCGAATCTGGCCGCCGGTTTTCCGTTTGGTGAAATGGCGGGCCAGCGCTTGGCCGAAGACGTGTTGGCTGGGCATCGGGCCTTCCTGGCGGCGGCGATGCCACCAGCGTTCAAAGGCCCGGTAGAGCGTCCCGGCCCGCAGGGCGTGGCCCGGCGCTTCCTGGCAGTCCTCGGCGACAAAGGCGTTCACGGCTTCCCATTCGGCCATGCGCTGCGGCGGCGCGCCGGGCAAGGCGCTGGCCGGCTCCAGGCCGCCCACCAGCTGGCAGAACAGGTTGAAGTAGGCCAACACGGCGTCCGATCCGGCATTGTCCAGCCGGGCCGCTTGCAAGGCGTCGGCCAGCACCCGTTCCCGCAGCGCCGGCCGCAGCCGCCGGGCCGCGTCCGGCA
>DLGG01000091.1:16100-16271 GCA_002482565.1 Solidesulfovibrio magneticus | reverse complement strand
TGGAAACCGTGCTGGCCGTTGGCGGCCGGCCCGGCCCTGGCGTCCTGCGCGCCTTTGCCCGCAGCCTGGAGGCGGCCGTGGCCAGCGCCGCCTCCCTGGCCCCGCCCAAGGAACCCGAACCGGCTTGCGCCCTCGGCGCCTGCTGGCGCGTGCTGCTGGTGGACGACGCCA
>DLGG01000091.1:1404-15981 GCA_002482565.1 Solidesulfovibrio magneticus | reverse complement strand
CCTTCGACCTCATCCTCATGGACATCGAGATGCCCGAGATGGACGGCCCCACCGCCGCCCGCACCATCCGCCGGCTGCTGGCCGCCAGCGTCGCCCCGCCGTGCGCCCCGGGCGTGCCCATCGTGGCCCTGACCTCCCACGACTGCAAGGACGAAGCGGCGCGCTGCCTGGAGGCCGGCATGGACGCCTGCCTGCACAAGGTGTTCGAGCAGGGCGAGCTTTTGGCCATACTCCAAGGCCTCATGGACGGCCGGGAACCCGCCGGCCATGAGGTCCGGACGCCCCATCCGGCCGGGACAAACGCAGCCGGGCTGGCTCCGGCGCTGCGGCGTCTGGCCGGACATCTGGCCGAGGGCAACATCCGGGCCGACGAGGACATGGCCGTGGTGCGCGAGGCGTTCATCGGCCGGGTCGCGCCGCCGCAACTGGCCGAACTGGGCGAGGCCGTGGACCGCTACGATTTCACCGCCGCCGCCATGATTCTCGACCGGCTGGCCGAGGTTCTGGGATTGAAGGAAGACTTAGGCGGGAGAGGGGGAATGCCTCCGGCGGCCGGGAGGGGGTAACCCCCTCCCGGACCCTCCCTGAAGGGGGAGGCGGAGCGGTTGGAAAAGGGTATTTCCGTGGGTTGTGGGGCGTTAGCGTTTGCGGCGCAGTTTGCCGCCGATGTAGACGCCGATGACCAGGGACAAGGCGATGACAATGGCGATGATGGCGTAATTGGCTTCCATGGCTGCCTCCCGGGGGGTCCGCCTGTGGGCGGGAAACCCCAGCATAGCCGGGAAGCGCGCCGGGCGCAAAAGCCAAAGCGCCGTAACCCGCGCCGGGCATGATGCCCGGCCGCTGCCGGAGAACGCCCATGGGCACGGTCCTTGCCGGGCTGAAAAACCTGGCCGCCAGCTTCACCCGGCGCAAAGTCCCGGTTGACCGCGACCAGTCGGCGGCGGTGTTCCGGGAAAAATACAACCGGTTCCAGTCGCTGCTCGAATCCAACACCGAGCTGCTCAAAATCTGCTCGGAAATCGAGGAGATGCTGCGCGGTCGCACGGTGTTCGGCATGGCCTTTATCCGTTCGCGCACCAGCCGGGCCATTTTTCATGCCATCCGCATGATCAAGAGCTACGAGGGCCTCTCGGGCCGGCCCCAGCCGACGCTTATCGCCCTGGTGGAGCGGCTTTCGGCCGAGATCAAGGCGCTCATCGAGACCCGGGTCAACCCGGCGCGCGGCCGCCTCGTCCTCGACCTGGGCGAGATCACCGCCGAGATGGTGGACCAGGCCGGGGGCAAATGCGCCAACCTGGGCGAAATCGCCGGCCGGGTCGGGCTGCCCGTGCCGCCGGGCTTTGCCGTCACCACCGCCGCCTTCCAGGCCTTTTTCGAGGAAGCCGGCCTCTACGAAACCATCGCCAGCATCCGTCTGGGCATCGCCCCGGACGATCCGGCCTCCATGGCCGCCTCGGCCGAGGACATCCAGGCCGCCATCCTGCGCGCGCCCCTGCCCCAGGCCGTGGCCCGGGAAATCGACGCCGCCGCCGCCCGGCTGGAACAAACCCTTGGGCCGGGGATGCGCCTGGCCGTGCGCTCCAGCGCCATCGGCGAGGACGGCGAACTCTCCTTCGCCGGCCAGTACCTCACCATGTTAAACGTCTCCCGGGACCGTTTGGCCGCCTCCTATAAATTCGTCCTGGCCAGCCTTTTCACGCCTCGGGCCATGTCCTACCGGCTGCTCAAGGGCATCCCCGACGACGACGTGGCCATGGCCGCCGCCTGTCTGGCGCTTATTCCGTCCAAGGCCGCCGGCGTGCTCTACACCCGGCTGCCCGAGGCCCCGGGCCGCGACGAACTGCTCATTAACGCCGTCTGGGGCCTTGGCCCCTACGCCGTGGACGGGGTCATCACCCCCGACGCCTACCATTTGGACCGCCACAGCCTGGAGCCGACGGCGACCGAAATCGCCGACAAGCCCCGGATGCTGGTGGCCTCGCCGACCGGGGGCCTGACCGACGTGCCCGTGGCCGAGGAACTGCGCCGCCTGCCCTGTCTGACCCCGGAACAGGCCCAGACCCTGGCCGGCTGGGGCATGGCCCTGGAACGGCATTTCGGCCTGCCCCAGGACATGGAGTGGGCCCTGGCCGAGGACGGCTCGCTTGTCGTGCTGCAATCGCGGCAACTAACCGCCCTCACCGAGGCCGGGGCCGAGGCCGCGCCGCCGGTTGCGGGCTACGAGGTGGCGCTTTCCGGCGGCCAGACGGCCTGCGTCGGCGCGGCCTGCGGGCCGGTGCGGCTGGTGGGGCGCGACGAGGACCTGGACGACTTCCCGGACGGCGGGGTGTTGGTGGCTCCCCACAGCTCGCCGGGCTTCATGGTGGCCATGAAGCGGGCGGCGGCCATCGTGGCCGACCACGGCAGCGTCACCGGCCATATGGCCTCGCTGTCGCGGGAGTTCGGCGTGCCCACGCTCCTGGGGCTGGGCGAAGCCACCAAGGTGCTTGCGGACGGCGAGATCGTCACCGTGGATGCCACGGGCTGCCGCATCTACCGGGGGCGGGTGGAGAGCCTGCTCGATACGGCCGCCGAGGCGCCGGCCTTCATGGCCGGCACGCAGGTCCACGCCATCTTGGCCGAGGCGGCCAAGCGCGTCGTGCCGCTCACACTGCTCAACCCCAAGGCCCCGGAATTTCGCCCGGAGTCCTGCACGAGCCTGCACGACGTCACGCGGCTTTTGCACGAGTGGTCCTACGGTTGCATGTTCGCCGTCAGCGACCTCGTGGCCGGCCAGGGCGGGGGCACGTACATCCTCGACGCCACAACCGGCCTTGATCTCCACATCATCGACCTTGGCGGCGGCATCAAGCCCGAGGCGGCGGGGAAAACGCGGGTGCGCCCGGACGACATCGCTTCCAAGCCCTTTGCCGCGCTGTTGACGGGACTGGTGCTCAGCGAGCAGGCCAAGGCCCTGCGTCCCGTCAACCTGGGCGGGTTTCTCTCGGTCATGTCCGAGCAGCTCATCGCCCAGCCAAAGGCCGGGGCCGACCGTTTCGGCGAGAAATCCTACGCCATTATTTCCGACAAATATCTCAATTTCAGTTCCCGGGTGGGCTACCACTACGGGGTGCTCGACTGCTACTGCGGGCACACGGTCAACAAGAACTACATCACGTTCTCCTTTTCCGGCGGCGCGGCCGACGACGTCAAGCGGACCCGGCGGGCCACGGCCATCGGCCGCATCCTGGCCGAACTCGGGTTTGCCGTGGAGACCGTGTCCGACCGGGTGTCGGGGCGATTCCAGAAATTTTCCCGGGAGGTCATCGCCGAGCAGCTTGGGCATATGGGGCGGCTTTTGCAGTTCACCCGCCAGACGGACATGCTCATGGTCAGCGACGCCAGCATGGACGCCATGGTGGCCTGCTTCCTGTCCGGCGCGCCGTGCTTTGACCCGGCGACCTTCGGCGGCCAGCCCGCCCAGGAGGCGTCCTGAGCGTTGCTGCATTGCCCCTAGCCGAGTCGCCGTCGTCGCCAACCCATGTCGGGGGTCCGGGGGGCTGAGCCCCCCGGCCGCCGGAGGCATTCTTCTCTTCTCCTCCCCCATCGCAACACCGCAAGGAGCCGCCATGCCGCGTTTTGCCGCCAATCTGTCGATGCTTTTCACCGAGCTGCCGTTTCTGGACCGCTTCAACGCCGCGGCCAAGGCCGGGTTCAAGCAGGTCGAGTACCTGTTCCCGTATGATTATGAGGCCAAGGATCTGCGCTGGCATCTCGACGTCAACAACCTGACCCAGGTGCTGTTCAACCTGCCAAGCGGCGACTGGGCCGCCGGGGATCGGGGCATCGCCGCCGATCCGGCGCGGGTGGAGGAGTTTCGCGACGGCGTGCATAGGGCCGTGGACTATGCCCGCAAGCTTGGCGTCACGCGGCTCAACTGCCTGGCCGGCAAGCTGGTCCCGGGCCAGACCGAGGCCGACGCCTTCGACATGCTGGCCGCCAACGTGGTCTATGCCGCCGACGTGCTGCGGCGCGACGACATGGAGCTGGTGGTCGAGGCCATCAACCGCTACGACATCCCGGATTTCGTGGTCTGCCGCACGAGCCAGGTCATGGCCCTTTTGGACGCCATCGGCCGGGAGAACGTGTCCATGCAGTACGACGTCTACCACGCCCAGCGCCAGGAGGGGGAGATTGCCGCGACGCTTTCCGCCAACATCAAGCGCATCGGGCACGTGCAGATCGCCGATAATCCCGGCCGGCACCAGCCGGGTACGGGCGAGATCAATTTTCCCTTTGTCTTTTCCGAGCTCGACCGCCTGGGCTACGAAGGCTACGTGGGCCTGGAGTACGTGCCCGCGCCGGACACGCTCTCGTCCTTGGGCTGGATCAAGGACATGGGCTATTCGTTGTAACGCCTATTATAAAACATAACGCAGTTATGTTTTATAAATAGACAATTGAATCAATGTGTTGTTTGTCAGATCCTTTCGCTTGAGAAATGGAATTGGCATAACGCCCGCCGTGCGTCGCTTGGACGCCGCGACGGGAAATCATCCGGGAGGCGGCGTCGGCCGTGGGGCTGCAGGCCCATGGCCGTCCCGGCTTCCCGACGGCCGTATTGGAGAAAAAATGAAAAAGATCGGTTTTATCGGCCTTGGCATCATGGGCAAGCCCATGTGCCGCAATCTGCTTAAGGCCGGCTACGCGGTCACGGTTTTCAGCCGTACCGCCGCCAACGTCGAAGCGGTCACGGGCAGCGGCGCGGTCTATGCGCCGTCGCCGGCGGCCGTGGCCGAGGCCAGCGAGCTGGTCATCACCATGGTGCCGGATTCGCCGCAAGTGCGCGAGGTGATCCTGGGCGAGGCCGGCGTCATCCACGGGGCCAAGCCCGGAACCTACGTCGTGGACATGAGCTCCATCGCGCCGCTCACCAGCCGGGAAGTGGGAGCCGCGTTGGCTGAAAAGGGCGTGCGGTTTCTCGACGCGCCGGTCAGCGGCGGCGAACCCAAGGCCATCGACGGCACGTTGTCGGTGATGGTCGGCGGCGAGGCGGCGGATTTCGAGGCGGTCAAGCCGGTGCTGTTGGCCATGGCCGCGTCCGTGGTGCGGGTGGGCGAGGTCGGGGCCGGCAACGTGGCCAAGTTGGCCAACCAGATCGTGGTGGCGCTCAATATCGCGGCCATGTCCGAGGCGCTGGTCCTGGCGGCCAAGGCCGGCGTGGAGCCGGAGCTCGTCTATCAGGCCATACGCGGGGGGCTTGCCGGCAGCACGGT
Source organism: Solidesulfovibrio magneticus (assembly GCA_002482565.1). Taxonomy (GTDB): domain Bacteria; phylum Desulfobacterota; class Desulfovibrionia; order Desulfovibrionales; family Desulfovibrionaceae; genus Solidesulfovibrio; species Solidesulfovibrio magneticus_B. The sequence goes on along the minus strand of DLGG01000091.1, from coordinate 10,723 downwards.
GCTGGACGCCAAAGCGCCGCTGGTCATGGACCGCAAATTCGATCCCGGCTTTCGCATCAAGCTGCACGCCAAGGATTTGAACAACGTCATGAATACGGCCCATGAGCTGCATGTGCCGCTGCCCTTTACCGCTGCGGTCATGGAAGTGATGCAGGCCATGATGGCCGACGGCTGCGGCGAGGACGACCACGGCAGCATCATCCGCCACTTCGAAAAGCTGGCCGGCGTCACCGTCGCCCGCTGACGCGCCGCCCCATACAGGATGGGGGGTCCGGGGGGCCTAAGGCCCCCCGGCGGGGCGCGGGGCAGCGCCCCGATCTTCTCTTTCTCCTCAGAACATATACCGCAAATAGTACCCGCAGGTCGGATAGGTCCAGATGCCTTGGCGCAGGGCCGAGGCCGGCAGGTGCTGGCGCATGGCCAGGGCCACGACGTTTATGACCTCTTCGGCGGCGTGGCCCAGGATATGCGCGCCGAGGATGCGGTCGTCGCCTGGCGACACCAGCGTCTTGGACCAGCCCACGGTCTCGCCCAGGCGCTGCCAGGGGAAGCTGTCGGCCAGGTCGTATTCCTTTTTCACGTAGGCGATGCCGCGAGCTTGGCAATCAGCTTCGGTCAGTCCGCACATGGCCAGGGGCGGCTGGGTGAAAAGCGCGCTTGGCGTGCCCGTGCGGTCGATGGCCGTGGGCGTTCCCAGGAGATTGGCGGCCACGACCCGGCTTTCCAGATCGGCCGTGGGGGTCAGGGCGTAGGGCGCGTCCAGGCAGTCGCCGGCAGCGTAGACGTCGGGATTGGTGACGCTTTGCAGGTGGTCGTTGACCGTGATTCCGGCCCTGGCGGCGGCCACCCCGGCCGCGTCGAGGCCCAGGCCGGCCAGCTGGGGCGGCCGGCCGGCGGCGTTGACGGCCATGTCGGCGGCCAGGGAGAAGCCCGAGCCGCTCACGCATAGGCCTTGGGACTCCTTGTCGATGCGCGCCACCGGGGCGTTGAGGTGTACGGCGATGCCCATGGATTCGGTTGCGGCCACCAGCCGGGAGACGAGGTCGGCGTCGAAGCGGCGCAGGGCGGCGTCGCCGTGGGTAAGGATGGTCGCCCGCGCGCCGCAGGCGGCGGCCAGATGGGCCAGCTCGAAGGCGACGAACCCGCCGCCGACGAAGATGATGCGGGCCGGAAGCTTGGTCAGGGCCAGAAAATCGTCGCTGGTGGCCAGATGCTCCGCGCCCGGGAAGTCGAAGCGCTGGTGGGTGGCTCCCACGGCGATAAGGATTTTTTTGGCCTCGATGGTCTTTTCGCCGGCCCGCAAAGTGCGCGGTCCGGTGAAGGCGGCCCGGGCGTGCAGGACGTCGATGCCGCGCTTGGCGTAGTCGTTCGCCAGCCAGGGGGCCACAGGTTCGGTGAAAGTACGGGTGAAGGCGGCCATGGCCGGCCAGTCGGGCCGAGGTTCGCCGGCCAGCCCTTTGCCGGCAAGACTGCGGGCCATGGCCACGGCTTCGGCCGGTCCCATGAGGACTTTTTTCGGGTTGCAGCCGGTGTGGGGGCACACGCCGCCGAGCAGATTCGATTCGATGACGCACACGGACCAGCCGGCCTCGCGGCAGGCCCTGGCCGCCGGGCCACAGGCCGGGCCGCCGCCGATGACGGCCAGATCGTAGGCAAGGGTCGTCATGGGTACACCTCGTGGGCCGGCCGTCGCGGGCCGGCGGTTGGACTTGGGGAGGTTGACGCATACCATGGATTCGGCGTTTGCCATAGGGGAAGCGGAGAAGGGGCGCGTGGAACTTGTTGTGCAACGTCTTTTGTCCGGTTGGCGGGCGGTTTGCCTTTCAACCATGGCTATGGCAGATTTTTTATGCGAATGCTGCTGTAGCCGCCTGCCCTCAGGCGACGTCATGATTGCCGTCGAGGCAAGGGGAGACCATGTCGCTCAAAAAGATGCTCAAGGAAGTGCCTCTGTGGAGGCCTTTTGGTTATCCGGTGTGGTCTCGCCGCGTCGTGGCCGTGTGCTTTCACAAGGATCTTCCCCAGGCGGCGGCCATGCTTGGGGATTGGTTCTACACCTCCTGCAGCGATTTTATTGTCGTTGATCACAACCACAAAACGCCAAGGGAGATAGCGGGCAATCTTGGTTCCGGCGCAAAGAGCCTGCCGGTGCGCAATCTTTTCAAGGACAAGTTTCCCCTTGACGCCGATATCGTCATGATTTTTCCCCAGTACGAATGGAGCAAGCTTTCTGCCGGCGTTTGCGCCTTAAAAACCTTGGGATTCAATGCTTTTTATGTCTACATGCCCATGCCGCACGACGACAGTACGGCCACATATCTGCCAAGGTACTATGAGGAATACAAAAAAGAACTGGAAAGCGTTTTCGAGCTGTTTGACGACAGGGAAAGCCAGGAAGTCTTTGCCTCCCGGGTTCGCGCCTTGACAACAGGCAATATTGGCTATTTTCGGGTCTCGAATTACAATGAATATTACCATCCAAAAGTTCGTCCCCAAAAGGGGGATGTGATCATCGACGGCGGGATATCCCGCTGCATCAATTCGCAGTTGGCTTTTTGCGCCAGTATTGGCGAGGATGGCTGCCTCTATGGATTCGAGCCCGACCCCATGGGGTTCGTGGACGCCTACAATCAAATCCAAGACCGGGAAGACTGTCGGCATTTTCGGCTGATCCCGCTGGGGTTGTGGAGCGAGAAGACATCCGTCAGTTTTGCGTCGAGCGGTTCAGGCTCTCGTGTCAAGGACGACCAGACGGGGAACGTCACCTGCGAAATGACGACAGTCGATGATTTTGTGCGGGAAAACGCCCTGGAAAAGGTCGATTTTCTCAAGCTCGACGTGGAAGGGGCCGAGCAGCAGGTCTTGCGCGCGGCCGTGAAAACCCTGGCCCGCCACAAGCCCAGACTGGCCATCTCCCTCTACCACTTGCCGGACGACCTGTTCGTCATCCCGCTTTTCATCAAGAACATCCTGCCGGACAGCCGCTTTTTTCTGGGCCACCACACGGCCTGCGTCTTCGAAACAGTGCTCTACGTCCTGCCGCGGTAATGCCTGCTGTAAAACATAACGAAAGTTGTGTTTTATCAATATACAATCATAGTAACACGCATTCGCCGTGACCATGTAGTTTCGCTTCAGCAGTAGAATTGGAATAACGCGTCGCCGGGGGGCGCGGCCGACGGGACACACGCCAAGGAGGCGGACATGGGACATCAGGGACAGTACGATTTGGCCGTCATCGGCGGCGGCGCGGCTGGTCTGACCGTGGCCGCCGGGGCCGGGCGGCTGGGTGTGAAGACGCTGCTTATCGAGGCCGAGCCGGCCCTGGGCGGCGACTGCCTGCACTACGGCTGCGTGCCGAGCAAGACGCTTATCGAAACCGCCCGGGCGCGTCACATGGCCGCCCGGGCCGAGGCTTTCGGCCTGCCGGCCATGGCCCTCCCTCCGGTGGATTTTTCCGCCGTGCGCCGACGTATCGAAACGGTCGTCGCCGGCATCCAGGAGCACGACTCCGTGGCCCGGTTCACGGGCCTTGGCGTCGTCGTCCGCTTCGGCCAGGCCCGGTTTCGCGACGCCAACAGCCTGGACGTGGACGGCGAAACGGTCACGGCCGACCGCATCGTCATCGCCGCCGGCTCGCGGGCCGCCGTGCCGGACATCCCGGGGCTGGCCGAGGCGGGGTACATCACCAATCGCGAGCTGTTTTCGCTGCCGCAGCTCCCGGACTCCCTGGTCATCCTCGGCGGCGGGGCCATCGCGGCCGAAATGGGGCAAGCTTTTGCCCGCCTGGGCAGCCGGGTGACCATCATCCAGCGCAGCCCCCGGCTGCTGTCCAGGGAAGACCCGGACCTGGCCCAGGTGGTCGAGGCCGGACTTGTGGCCGACGGCGTGCGGCTTCTATTGGGGGCCAAGGCCGTCCGCGTGGTCGGGCCGGACCCGGCCGGGCTGCGTCTGGTCACGGTGGAGCAGGGGGGCGCGCGGGAGACCGTCGCCGCCCAGGCTATCCTCGTGGCCCTGGGTCGAAGGCCCAACATCGACGCCCTGGGCCTTGACGCCGTGGGCATTGCCCATACAAAAAAGGGCCTTGTGCTGGACGGGCGGCTGCGCACCAACCTGCCCCACGTGTTCGGGGCCGGGGACGTGACCGGCGAGCACCAGTTCACCCATGCCGCCGGCTACGAGGGCGGCGTGGTCCTGGCCGGGGCGGTGTTCCGGTTGCCCAGGCAAGCCGCGTACGGCTTCATGCCGCGCTGCGTCCACAGCGACCCGGGCCTGGCCGCCGCCGGGCTGACGCAGGCCCAGGCCCAGGCCGCCGGCATCGCCCACACGGTGGTGGCCGAGCCCTACGCCGACAACGACCGGGCCAGGGCGGCCGGGACCCCGCAGGGGCTGGTCAAGCTCGTGCTCGGCAAGCGGGGCCGGCTCCTTGGCGTGGGCATTACCGGGGCCGGAGCCGGGGAGCAGCTGGCCTTGTGGCTGGCGGCCAAGGCCGGCAAGGTCGGACTGTCCACCCTGGCCGGCACGGTGCTGCCCTATCCGACCCTGGCCGAGACCGGCAAACGGGCCGCCGGCCGGCCGCTGGAGACGAAACTTTTTTCCGGATTGACCCGGCGCGTGCTGCGGTTGGTGTTCGGCTATCGGGGATAAGGAACGACGATGACGGCAAAGCCGGTGCTGGTGATGGTGCTCAAGGGGTATCCCCGGATCTCCGAGACGTTTATTTCCAATGAAATCGAGCTTCTGGAGCGTCAGGGCTTTAGCGTGCGCATCGTGTCCATGCGCCAGCCGCGCGAAAATTTCAGCCACGCTTCGGTTGGGCGCATCAAGGCCGAGGTGGTCTATCTGCCCGAGGCCATGCTGCCGGCCCTGGGGCGGCTTTTGGCCGCCAACCTCCGCACGGCCGTGGCCCGGCCGCGCGGGTATTTGCGCGCCGCCGGCCTCATGCTGCGCCACTTTGTCGAGGCCCCCAAGTCGGCCACGGTCAAGCATCTGCTCCAGGCCGGACTTTTATGCGACGAGGCCCTGCGGCCGGGCGAAGCGCCCCATCTCCATGCCCATTTCGCCCATTCGCCAACGTCCGTGGCCATGTACGCCGGACTCATGGCCGGCGCGCCCGTGAGTTTTACCGGCCACGCCAAGGACGTCTGGACCCAGCGCCCCGAGCGGCTGGCCGAAAAGATCGGCCGGGCCGCCTTTGTCGTCACCTGCACCCAGGCCAACGCGGTCTATCTCCAAAAACTCTCGCCTAACGGCACGCCCATTTTCCCGGTCTACCACGGCATCGATCTGGCGCTTTTCGACGGCGCGGCCGCCCGGCCCGCCGCCGGCCCGCCCTGGCGGCTTATGACCGTGGCCCGGCTCACCGCCAAAAAGGGCCTGGACACCGTGCTGGACGCCCTGGGACTTTTGGCCCGGGAGGGCGTCGATTTCACCTACGACCTCGTGGGCGCCGGCGAGGACGCCAAGGCGTTGGCAGCGCAAGCGGCGCGTCTGGGCATCGCCGACCGGGTGCGCTTTCACGGCGCGATGCCCCACGAGCAGGTCGTCGAGCTCTACCGGGCCGCCCACGCCTTCGTCATCGGTTGCCGGGTGTTGCCAAACGGCGACCGCGACGGCGTGCCCAACGTCCTGGTCGAGGCCATGGCCATGGGCCTGCCCGTGGCCGCCACCAACGTTTCGGCCTTGCCGGAGCTGGCCATTGACGGCGAAACGGCCTTGACGTGCAACCCCGACGACCCGGCCGCCCTGGCCGCCAACTTGCGCCGGCTCCTCGACGAACCCGCCTTGGCCGAGCGCCTGACCGCCGCCGCCCGGAAGCTGGTCGGCCGGGAATTCGACAACGTCGCCAACATCCGCCGGCTGGCCGCCGTGTTCGCGGCCCACGCCGGCGATCCGCCGGGGCGTTTCGCCCGGGACGCCGCCTGGTGAACGTCGCCTTTTACGCGCCCTTTAAGCCGCTCGACCACCCCGATCCGTCCGGGGACCGCACCATTGGCCGGGAGCTGGCCGCCGCGCTTACGGCTCAGGGCATACGGCTCGCCGTGGCCAGCCGCTTCCGGGCGCGCTGGCTGTCGTGCCGCCCAAGGCTCTGGATCGAGGCCCTTTTCGCCCGCCGGGCCGCCCTGGAAGCGGCTTCCCGGGCCAAGGCCAGGCTTTTTCTCACCTACCACGCCTACTACAAATCCCCGGATGTCATCGGCCCCTACGTGGCCCGGGAACTCGGCATCCCCTACGTGATCTTCCAGGGCGTATATTCCACCAAGCAGCGCCGTCGCCTCGCCACGCGCCTGGGCTACGAACTCAACCGCCGGTCGCTTCTGGCCGCCGATCTGGTCGTGTCCAACCGGCGGCTGGATGTGAAGAACTTGCAGCGCCTGCTGCCCCGGGAGCGCCTGGGCTACGTGCGGCCCGGCATCGATCCCGAGGCCTTCGCCTTCAACCCCGAGGCCCGGCGGGAGCTGCGCCGGCAGTGGGGCGTGGGGACCCGGCCGGTTATCGTCACGGCGGCCATGTTCCGCGACGACGTCAAGACCGAGAGCCTGACTTTTCTTTTCAAGCGCCTGGGCGAGCTGCACCGGGCCGGGCGGGACTTCGCCCTGGTCGCGGCCGGCGACGGCCCGACCCGGGAGCGCCTGACCGCGCTGGCGACGCAAGAACTGCCCGGCCGGGCCATCTTCCTGGGCCAGGTCCCCAGGGAGCGGCTCGGCGCGGTCTACAGCGCCGGGGACGTGTTCGCCTTTCCGGGCCTGCGGGAGTCGCTGGGCATGGTCTATCTGGAAGCCCAGGCGGCCGGGCTGCCGGTGGTGGCCCTGGCCGATGGCGGCGTTGCCGAGGTGGTGGCCGACGGCGAAACGGGCATCCTCACGCCCCCGGCCGATCCGGCCGCCTACGTCCGGGCTTTGGACGCCCTGCTGGACGACAGGCAGCGCCGCTTGTCCATGGGCGAGGCGGCCCGGGCCTACGTGCGGGCCTCCCACGACCGGGCCAGGAATTATGGCGTGTTGGCCGGGGTGCTGCGCCGGCTGGCCGGGGAGGGCTGAAAAAGGCGCTGGCCCAACCGGGCGGTTTTGTGGTAGAAAATAATGCTTTTTTGCAGTGATCCGAAGGCGCGGGCCCGGTTTTGGGGCTCTGGGCGGCATTGGTCGCCAAAGACTGTCGAGGTTGCCGTGAACGGCCGATAGCCCAGGGGCAGGCCCTGTGGCTGGCGGTGGCGTTTGGTGCGGGCTTGGCAGGAGGATAACGTCAGTCAGCCTTCCGCTCGCGGGCGTGGCGGCGAGCGGGCGATGGAGCCGTGATGGCCAAATTGCACGAGACGCCGCTGCGCGATCTGCCGCCCGCCGCGCCCATTACCCTGGGTCTGTGGACCACCGCCGCCCAGGCCGCCCGCACCCTGCTCGGGGCCGGAGCCGGCGAGGCGCTGGTTCTTGACGGCGGCCGCCCCCTTGGCGTCGTCACCACGCGCGGCCTGTCCAAGGTGCTGACCCACAACATCGTCCAGGCCGCCCATCTGGCCGTGCGCGACGTCATGGACCCGGTGGCCGTGTCGCCGGAAAGCGACTACCTGCCCGGGGCCTTGCGCCATCTGCTGGCCGCGCCGTCGCGCCGGTTGGCCGTGGTGGACGCCGCCGGACGGGCCGTGGGCATTCTCGCGCCCTTTCATGTGGCCCGCCTGGGCGTGGCCCTGGACGAAATGGCCGAGCGCACCGTGGCCAGCGCCATGACCCGTACCGTGGTCACGGCCAGGGCTGGCGAGCCCCTGCCCATGGTGCTGGCCCGCATGACCCGCCTTGGCGTCGGCGGGGTGGTGGTGGCCAGGGACGACGTGCCCTGCGGCGTTTTCACCGCCCGCGACGCCGTGCGGCTTCTGGCCGGCGGCTCGGACATCCGCGACATGCCGGTGGACACGGCCATGAGCGCGCCGGTGGCCGTCGTGGCCCCGCAACTGCCCCTGGCCGAAGGGCTGGCCGGCATGGACGGGGCCGGGGCCGGGCGGCTGGTGGTCGCCGACCCGGACGGTTTTCTCATCGGCCTTTTGACCTGGACCGACGTGGCCGCCGTGCTGTCGGGCATCGTGTCCGACGCCGAGACGGTCCGGCTGCGCGACCAGGCCGACCGGTACCGCGACCTCTACGACAACGCCGGGCAGGGGCTTTTCCGCCTCGACCTCCAAGGCCGGCCCGTGGCCGTTAACGCGGCCCTGGCTCGGATGCTCGGCTACCGCGACGTGGCCGACTGCCTGCGCCAATCGCGTCAGCCCGTCCATCCCCTGCGCCTGGACGGACCAAGCCGGCGCGAGCTGTTGCCCCGTGCCCTGTCCGAGGCCGAACCGGTCACCTTCGAGGCGAGGGGACTGCGCCGGGAGGGCGGCTATCGCCGGCTGGCCTGTTCGGTGCGGGCCGTGCGCGACGCCTTCGACCAGCCCACGGGCTTCGAGGGCGCTTGCGCCGACGTTCCCCAGGCCGCTTTTCCGGGCGGGCCGGCTGATGACGCCGGCTATCGGTCGCTGATCGAGCACCAGACCGAACTTATTTGCCGCTTCGACCCCGCCGGCCGGCTCATTTTCGTCAACGCCGCCTATGCCCGCTACTGGGGCAAGACTTCCGAAGCCTGTCTGGCCGAGAATTACCAACCCGCCTTGCATCCCGACGACGCGACCCTGGTGGCTCGGCGCGTGGCCTCGCTGTGTCCCCACCGGCCAACCACCGGCTACGAGGTGCGGGTGCTGCGTCCCGACGGCCGTGCCCGCTACCAGCGTTGGACCCGCCGGGCCATTTTCGACGCCGCCGGCGAACTGGTCGAATACCAAGCCGTGGGCCGCGACGTTACGGCCCGTAAACTGGCCGAACAGTCTCTCAAGCGCCGGGCCGAGGAAATGCACGTCCTGGCCGAGGAAAAAAGCGCCGAAGCCGCCGCCCTGGCCGACCGGCTCGNNCCTGGCCGACGGCCGACGGCTGGCCGACGCCCTGCGCGAAAAGGATTTTTTTCTCGACGCCGTGCTCTCCGGCGTCCAGGACGGCGTGTGCCTGTTGTCGCCGGGACTGGATGTCCTGGCCGTCAACCGGTCGCTGCGCGGCATGTACGCGACGCGCGGCGAACTGGTGGGCCAGCGCTGCCACGAGGTCTACCACGGCCTGTCCGCCCCCTGCCAGGACTGCCCGTCCCTGCGGGCCATGGCCACCCGCAAGCTGGCCATCAGCGTGGTGCCCAAGGACGATCCGGGCGATTCCGCCGGCTGGGTGGAGCTTTTCTGCTATCCCATGCTCGATGCCGCCGGTTCCGTGACCGCGGTGGTGGAAATCGTGCGCGACGTCACGGCCGG
>DLGG01000091.1:830-1353 GCA_002482565.1 Solidesulfovibrio magneticus | reverse complement strand
TGAGCCATGAGATCCGCACGCCCCTAAACGCCGTCCTGGGCTACGTCCAGCTCATGCTGCGCGACCGCCTGGAGCCGGCCCAGCGACAGCGCCTGGCCGTGGTGGAAGAGTCCGCCGCCACGCTTTTATCCATCATCAACGACATCCTCGACTATTCCAAGATCGAGGCCGGGCGGCTGGAAATCAAGGCCGAATCCTTTGACCTGGCCCAATGCCTGGCCGCCGTGGTCAAGGAGCAGGAGGTGCTGGCCCGGGAAAAGGGCCTGACCCTGGACCTGGAGCTCGACCCGGGGCTGCCCGGGAGCGTGCGCGGCGACGGCCTGCGCCTGCGCCANNAACCTCGTCAACAACGCCGTCAAATACACCGAACGCGGCAACGTGACCCTGCGCGCCTCGCTGCTGGACCGTTCGCCGTGCCCCACCGGAGGCGGCGAGCGCGTCACCCTGCGCATTGCCGTCATCGACACCGGTGTGGGCATCCCGGCCGACCAGCAGCCCGCCATCTTCGACAGCTTCACCCAGG
>DLGG01000091.1:0-792 GCA_002482565.1 Solidesulfovibrio magneticus | reverse complement strand
GCTGGCCGGCCTCATGGGCGGCGAGGTGTTCGTGGACAGCACGGTCGGCAAGGGCAGCGTGTTCTGGCTCGAATGCCCCTTCGAGGCCGCCGCCGGTTTGGGCGGGCTGACCCGGCGGGACTACGGCGCGTCGGCGCGCCGGGAGGCGCCGCCGAGCCTGCGGGTGCTGCTGGTGGAGGACAACCGGGTCAACCGCATCTTCGCCTCCGATCTTCTGGAGAGTCGGGGCCATGAGGTCATCCTGGCGGAAAACGGCCGGGTGGCCCTGGAATACCTCGTGGCCAACGCCGTGGACGTGGTGCTCATGGANNCTGGCCGCCACCCGGGCCATCCGGGCCGGCCACCTGGACATCGATCCGGGCCTGCCCGTGGTCGGGCTTTCGGCTTACGCCATGGATCAGGAGCGCGAGCGTTTCCTGGCCGCCGGTTTCGACGACTACATCACCAAGCCCATCGACGTGGAAACGTTTTTCGCCGTGGTGGCCCGGGTGCTGGCCCGCCGCGGCCGTATGCCGGTTGGAGCGCGGGCGGCAGGCGCGCAAGCGCTCCAGCCGGGGCCGCCCATCGATACCCAGGCCCTGGCCGCCCAGTACCGAGGCAAGGCCGGGCTGCTCACCAGGGTGGGGCGCGAGTTCGTGGCCTCGGTGCCGGAGCAGCTTGCGTGCCTGCGCGAGGCCATGGCCCAGGGCGATCTGGCCGTGTGCGAGCGGGTGGCCCATACGCTTAAGGGCAACGCGGCCATGTTCGGGGCGGCGGCCATGCGCGGCCTGGCCGCCGAGGCCGAACAGGCGG
>DLGG01000086.1 GCA_002482565.1 Solidesulfovibrio magneticus | reverse complement strand
GGCGCCAGCGGCGAAGCGCCGCAGAAGAGGGAGAAACGCCATGACCAAGTCGTATCTGCTGTACAAATGCGGCGGCGAAGGACGGGTTCCCCTGGTGTTCTTCACGGCCGACGGCGAAAACGAAGCCCGGGAAGCGCCCACTTGGCTCAAACGCAAACACCCCGAGCAGGCGAATCTCCGCCTGGGCTCCGGGGAATTCTACGAAATCATCGAACAAGAACTCTGCGACCAGAAGGAATGGGACGCCGCCCTTGCCGCCCTCGGCAACCCCGCCCCCACAACCAACAACAAGTAACCCCCCTTTAAAAGTTTTTAGGGAAGGAGGGGGCTCGGGGGAGGGAACCCCTTTTTTCAAAAAGGGGTTCCCTCCCCCGATTCTCTCGCGTTCTTCTCCCCTATCCTATCTCCAGTAAAATATCGCGGGCGGCGGCGGCGGGGTCGGGAGCCTTGGTGATGGGCCGGCCGACGATGATGTGGTCCGCGCCGGCGGCGACGGCGGCCTTGGGCGTGGCGGTGCGGGTCTGGTCGTCGCGGACGCTGTCCAGGGGCCGGATGCCCGGGGTGGCGATGACGGGTTTCATGCCCAGGTTCCTGCGCAAAAGCGCGGTTTCGAGCGGCGAGCAGACGACGCCGTCGGCCCCGGCGGCAAGGGAGGTTACGGCCCGCAGCCGCACGAGGTCGGCGAGGCTCCCGGCGAAGCCGGTTTGCTGGAGTTCGTCGGACCCGAGGCTCGTCAGCACCGTGACGGCCAGTATCCTGGTATTGCCCTTGGCTTTCGCCGCCGCTTCCACCACCTGCGGATAGCCGTGGACCGTGGCCAGGGCGATGTCGTGGCCGGCAAGCTGGCTGACGGCCAGAAAGACCGTCTGCGGGATGTCGTGGAACTTGAGGTCCAGCATGACCTTGTGGCCCCGGGCGCAAAGCGCGTCGCACACGGCGAAGCCGGCCTCCAGGAACAGTTGCAGCCCGACCTTGAAAAAGCCCACGTGCGGCGCGAGCCTGTCGGCCAGTTCCAGGGCGGCGGCGGCCGTCGGCACGTCCAGGGCGACGATGAGGCGTTCGTCGCGGATTACGGATTGCGGCATAGGCGGGGAACCTCCGGTTCGCGGCGCGCCTTGCGAACCGCAAGGACAAGGCGCAACCCGACACAAGCGTTATGCATTTTCGCACGACACTGCCGTGTTTCGCAACGGACCGCAACGCTAGAGGTTGGCGTAGCGTTCGATGCGCTTCTTGTAGGCGGCGATGCCTTCGACCATGCCCTTGGCCAGGGCGTTTAGGTAGGCGTCGGAGGTCAGGCGCTTGGCCTCGTCGGGATTGGTGATGTAGCCGAGCTCCACGAGCACGGCCGGCATGTTCGCGCCGATGAGCACGAAAAACGGGGCTTCGTGGGGACCGCGGTCGCGGGTGCGCCAGGAGCCGCGCAGTTCGGCCAGGGAGCGTTTCTGCACGAGCCTGGCCAGATCCCTGGATTCGGCGGTCTTGGACGAGAGCATGAGGTCGGTCAGGATCGCCTGCAGGTCGCTGACTTTTTTCTGGGACACGGCGTTTTCCCGCGCGGCCACGCGCACGGAATCCCGGGAGTTGGCGAGGTTGAGGGAATAGGTTTCCAGACCCTCGGAGTCGGCGTCGCTGTGAGAGTTGCAGTGGATCGAGACGAACAGGTCCGCGCCTTTGGAGTTGGCCATTTCCGTGCGCGTTTCCAGCGGGATGAACACGTCCGTGGTGCGGGTGAAGAGGACGTTGAAGCCTTTCTTGCGCAGCGCCTCCCCGAGGATCTTGGCGAAGCGCAGGTTCACGTCCTTTTCCGTCACGCCGTAAAGCCCCTGCGCGCCGGGGTCCTTGCCGCCGTGGCCGGGGTCGATCATGACCGTGCGCACGGAGAGCCCGAACTGTTCGAGCAGGCTGCCCATGCGTTTTTTCGCTTCGGCCGAGGGCTTGAGGGGCTTGGCCGGCTTGTCGTCCCGGGGCGAGGCGGGAATGGTGCCTTTCCTGAGCTGTCCGGGCGGTGGCCCCTGGTCCGGGCCGCTCGCGTCGGCAAAGACGTTGCCGAGCCAGGCGGAGGGTTTGAGGGCTTCGGGCTTGCCGCTTTTCGCGGCTTCGGCGCGATACTCCGAAGTCTTGGCCTCGCCCGGCCCCGACGAGGCGTTGAGGTCGAGGACGATGCGGAACGGATCGGCCTCGCTGTGGATTTCGTACTGGCGCACGTCGGCCAGTTCCAGCACCACGCGCACGGTTTCCGGCGTGAAATAACCGGCCCGCACCCGGGACACTGGGCCTTTCTTGTAACGCTTCTCCGAAGCCAGCCTGGGGCCGGTGCGGGCGTTGTCGAGGTCGATGTAGAGGCGTTTGACGGCCCCGCCGTCGGAGCGCTTCTGGTCGAGGATCTGGTAGCGGTAGGCGGTCTCCCGCGTCAGCGTCAGGGTGATCCGGCTGCCGCCGGGCGTCTCTTTCACCTCGGCCTTGTTGAGAAAAGCGGGCTTGGCCGGCGTGGCCAGATCGGCGGCCGGCTTGGCCGGCGTCGGCGCGGCCGGCTTGGCCGGGGTCGGTGCGGCGGCCGGTTTGGCGGCCGGAGCCTCGGCCGCCTTGGCCGGCTCGGCAGACTTCGTTGTTTCGGCGGGTTTCGCCGGCGCATCGCCGAAGGCGGCCAGGAACTTTTTCGCCTGGGCGGCCATGTCGCCCTTGCGGTATTTGCGGACGATGGTCTCCAGGTCGGCCTTGGCCTCCAGGGGACGTTTCAAGTTCTCGGCCAGGATCACGGCCCGGCGTAACAGCGCGTCATCGGCCCAGGCATGGGTGGGGAAGGATTTGGCCACCTTGGCGTACAGGCTGGCGGCGGCTTCATAGTCGGCGTCGAGGTAGGACCGCTTGGCCAGTTCGGCGTTGGTCCAGGCCTGGTAATACAAGGCCTTGGCCGCCTGGGCGGTGTTGCCGCCGGCCTTGGCCAGGGCGGCGAAATCAGCGTCGAGTTCCTTCCACAAGTCGCGCCGGCCGGCCGAGGCCGGGTCCTGGCGCAGGGCGTCGAAACGGGCCACGGCCTTGTCGTAGGCGCTCTCCTTGGCCGCAGCCTTGGCCCGGGCCTTGGCCGCCAGGGCCGGCCCGGCCAGTCCCGGGGTCAGGGAAAGGCCCAGGAAAAGCGCCAGGACGAGGCCAAGGACCGTCCAGGCCCGGATCGTTACGCTCCTGCCCGCCACGCCGCCGCCTATTCCACGGTGACGCTCTTGGCGAGGTTTCGGGGCTGGTCCACGTCCTTGCCGAGGTAATCGGCCATCTCGTAGGCGAAAAGCTGCAGCGCGGGCAGCACGAAGAAAGTGGCCAAGGGTCCCCAGCCGGCCGGCACCTCCCAGGGATGGTCCACGTCGAGGTCGGCTCCGGCGTGGGTGAGCGCCACGATTTTGCCGCCCCGGGCCTGGACTTCCTGGAGGTTGGACTTGACCTTGGGATAGAGCGCGTCCACCGGAGCCAAGGCAAAGGACGGGAACTTGGGGTCGATAAGGGCGATGGGGCCGTGCTTCATCTCGCCGGCGGCGTAGCCCTCGGCGTGGATGTAGGAGATTTCCTTGAGCTTGAGCGCCCCTTCCAGGGCCATGGGGTAGTACAGCCCCCGGCCGAGGTAGAGGAAGCTCCTGGCCTCGCTGTAGACCCGGCACAGAGCCTTGGCCCGGTCACGCATCCCGGGCAGGGCGGCGTCGAGTTCGGCCGGCAGGGCTTCCAGGGCCGGCAGGCACTTGGCCGCCACCTCGGCCGGCAGCACGCCGCGCTTGCGGCCCCAGACCAGGGCCATGAGCGTGAGCAGGGTCAGCTGGGAACACATGGCCTTGGTGGAGGCCACGGAAATTTCCGGTCCGGCCTGGGTGTAGAGCACCACGTCGGCCTCGCGGGCGACGCTGGAGCCCACCACGTTGCACAGCCCGATGACCTTGGCCCCGCGCGCCTTGGCCAGCTGGATGCCGGCCAGGGTGTCGGCGGTCTCGCCGGACTGGCTGATGGCGACCACGGTGTCGCCAGGACCCAGGATAGGGTCGCGGTAGCGCAGCTCCGAGGCGATCTCCACCCGGGTCGGGATGCCGGCCCACTGCTCCATGAGGTACATGCCCCACAAGCCGGCGTGGTAGGAGGTGCCGCAGGCCACGATGAAAAGCCGCTCCGGGGCCGGCAGGGGTTCGAGTTCCGGCAGCCAGGCCGATCCCGTCTCCCGGTCGATGCGTCCGGTCAGGCAGTCGGCGACAACGCGGGGCTGCTCGAAAATCTCCTTGAGCATGAAATGCTTGTAGCCGCCCTTCTGGGCCGCGGCCACGTCCCAGGAGATGTGGCGCACGTCCTTTTCCTTGGGGGCCAGGGTGGCCGCGTCCATGACCTGCCAGGAGCCGGCGTCGATGCGCACCATCTCGCCGTCGTCCAGGAAAACCACCTCGCGGGTGTAGGGCAAAAAGGCCGGAATGTCCGAAGCCAGGAAGTTTTCGCCCACGCCAACGCCCAGGACCAGGGGCGAATGCTTGCGCGCGGCGTAGAGCATGCCCGGGTTGTCCCGGCTGACCACGACCACGGCGTAGGAGCCTTCGACCCGGGCCAGGGCGGCGGACAGCGCCTCGGCCAGGGAGCCTTTTTCCTTGAAATACAGGCCCAAAAGCTGGGCCAGCACCTCGGTGTCGGTCTCGGACACGCAGCGGATGCCGGACTCGGCCAGCTCTTTTTTGATCTCTTGATAGTTCTCGATGATGCCGTTGTGGACCAGGGCGATGGCCCGGGAGGCGTCGAGGTGGGGATGGGCGTTTTTCTCGGTGGGCAGCCCGTGGGTGGCCCAGCGGGTGTGGCCCACGCCCGAGGTGGCCAGGTAGACGTTTTGGGCGGCGAGCTTGGTTTCCAGATTGCCGAGCTTGCCCTCGGCCTTGACGGACACGAGGTCCTTGCCCTGCAAAAACGCCACCCCGGCGGAGTCGTAACCCCGGTATTCCAGGCGTTTGAGACCTTCGATGATGACCGGAACGGCCGGCCGGTGTCCGCAATATCCGATGATGCCGCACATAATAGGCTCTCCTGGCGCGCCGGGCGCAAGCTGGAACGGCGGCCGGGACCGGCCGCCCTGGCCGACCGCGAAACCTCGCCGTGCTGTGGCGTATCTAGCCCGGCTTGGCCCGTGTTGCAACCGCGCGTGGCCAAGCCGGCCAGGAAATGCAAGCGAGTCAAAGTGACCCACCCTGCCAAGGTGGTAAATTTTGACCCACACGCCAAGCCCTAAAGGACAAAATGTCGTTGAAGCGACAACCTGCCGACATCACGTGCTAAATCGTAACAATTGCAGCCCTGGCGCGTCCGCGGCCCCCTGCCGACTGTGTGCAGGAGTCCCACCTGCCCGGCGATGCGCTTGCCATGAATTTTTAACAATCTAGAATCACTGCTTTTTTTCAAAGGGCCGATACTTGCTATGCCCCGGCAACCCACAGCCATCGGGAAGACGCACGGTTTCCCCATGCCTTCGCATGACCATGCGGTCTTTGGCGCTGTCTGGCCGTGGGTTGCGGCGTGCCCGCCTCCCCTGGACCAGGAGGCGCGGCCTTGGCGTAAACGGTTTATTCGGCGGGAGGTTTCAAGCGGGGTTTTACACAAGCAACGTAACGGAGGGGGTTTCGATGACGCTGGCTATCTTGATCGCCATTTCCTTGATGTGGCTGCCCGTGGCCTTGCTGTTCCTCGGCTACGGCGAAGCCAAGGGCACGGGGGCCATCTGCGCCTTCGTCGGCATTTGCGTGGTGCTTGGGGCATTTATCAATGCCATTCAAAACGACGCCTTCACGGCCGGGCTGCTTTTTGCCCATGGCCTGCTCTACTGCGTGGTGGCCTATGCGCTGCTGGCCGGCCTGGACAATCTGCGTTCCGTAGGCAACGTGAGCCTCACCGTCGCCATCATCTCCTTTATCTACATGCTGCTGTACTACCACGTGAAAGGCAGCGGCTATTTCACCCTGGCCTGCGCCGGCTACACCGTGCTCACCCTTGAGGTGTGGCTCAACGCCTACAACAAGCTCTCGGCCAAGCTGCTGGCCTGGTCGCTTATCATCTGGGTCCCGGTGGGGCTGTACATCCCCGCCTTCCTGTTGCTCTCGGGCAAGCCGCTGCCCTTCTAGCCCCGCGGCCCATGGCCCGGATCGCTTCGCCGCGATCCGGGCCTGTCGATATCGCGTCCGTCGGTTTCGGTATTGTTGTTTTTGTCACGACCTTTGGAGGAGGGAATCATGAAACGCTTACTGCTGACGATCCTGGCCGCCGTTCTGGTCACGACCGCCGCCGTCCGCGCCGAGGCAGCCACCGAAGTGCGGATGACCGGAGACGCCCTGGTCTACGGCAACTTTTTTGCCAACCGCAACTTCACCGGCTGGAACAGCGCCAAATGGATCAACGAGGCCGGAACCATCCAGCGCGCCGGCACCAGGACCGAGGACCGTTTCGAAATCTGGGAGCGCTTTCGCCTGCGCTCGGACTTCATCGCCAATGAAGCCGTCAAGTTCCGCCTGGGCATCAAGGTCGAGGACGTCTGGGGCCATGGCACCCTGACCGCCGCCAATCCCCAGGTGGCCCTCGAAGTCTATCAGGCCTACCTGTCGTTCAAATGGCCCGGTTGCGACATTTCCATCAGCGCCGGTCTGCAGCCCGCGTCCATTCCCCAAAGCTCCTTTTTCGCCGGCAGCA
The DNA here is from genome assembly GCA_002482565.1 of Solidesulfovibrio magneticus. Taxonomy (GTDB): domain Bacteria; phylum Desulfobacterota; class Desulfovibrionia; order Desulfovibrionales; family Desulfovibrionaceae; genus Solidesulfovibrio; species Solidesulfovibrio magneticus_B. The sequence goes on along the minus strand of DLGG01000086.1, from coordinate 3,369 downwards.
TCATTTTCGACGAAGACGTGGCTTCGCTCATCATCAGCACGCCGCTGATCGAGGACCACCTGAGCATGATCCTGGCCTACGTGCGCACCATCTCCAGCGACCGCACCTACGCCCCCACCACCACCTCGATCTATTCCAACGAAGAGGGCTACATGCTGGCCCTGCCCATCACCGTCGAGGGCTTCAAGGCCACCCCGTGGGCCCTTTTTGGCGTCGGCGGCAAGGGCGGGCACTACCTCACCGAGGCCGGCTGGGCCGAAGGCCTCATTTCCGCCGGCCTGTTCGCCGTCTCCCCGGTGGGCTGGAAAAACAACTTCATCACCGCCCTGTGGGCCGGCACCACCCTGGAAGTCACGGCCCTTGATCCGCTGAAGTTCTACGCCGACGTCATCTGGGGCCAGCACGGCATGAACGAGTACCAGAAAAACGTCCGCAACGGCTGGTTCATCGACGCCGCCGTGGAATACACTGGCCTGACCATGCTCACCCCCCAGGCCTTCGGCTTCTGGTCCACGGGCGAGGACAGCTCCACCAGAAACGGTTCCGAGCGCATGCCCAACTTCTTCCCCGGCTCCGGCCGCGGCGGCGAACACAACGGCGGCACCCAGTCCTGGAACGCCGGCAACAGCTTCCTGTTCGACGGCGGCCAGGAGCTGGTCAAGGGCTCCAACATGGGCATCTCCCCTGTGGGCGCCTGGGGCTTTGGCGCATCGCTTAACAACGTGAGCTTCATTGAAAAGCTCACCCAGCGCCTGACCTTCGCCTACGTCCACGGCAACAACTCGTCCAAGGCCATCCGCTACGCCAACGAGGTCCTGGGCTCCAACCCCATCTTCGTCATGGGCCGCGACCTGACCGCCAGCGAATGGGTCATGGGCCTCAACTTCGACTCCAAGTACATGCTGTATGAAAACCTGGCGCTGATTATGGAAACCGGCTGGGCCCACCCCAGCGCCTTCCAGCAGAGCGTCTGGGGCCGCCGCCTGGCCAACAAGGCCGAAGACGCCTGGAAGGTCTCGTTTGGCTTCAAGTACACCTTCTAGTGTCGCGTCCGCGAAAAGCGCATAGGTTTTTTGTAGTCAAGAAGCTAAAACCATTTATTATTCTTAAAAAATACTCTCGTATTTTTTAAGGGACGCTACACGAGGACCGCCCGCGCCGACGACGCGACCGCCGGGGCCCGACAGGGCTCCGGCGGTTTTTTGTCGCCCCGGCCCGGCCGCGTCTCCGCCGCCGCCGGCCCCAGACGCCGCCGCCGCATGGACAGCGGCCCCGTGATGGGCTACGCGTGGCCTGCCCAAAAACACAAGGAACCACGCCAGAACGCTCAAGGCGACTTTACCATGCAAAATCAGCTCTTTCTCAAGGAACTCGCGCGCGAGACGGCCCGCCGCCGCACCTTCGCCATCATCAGCCACCCCGACGCCGGCAAAACCACCCTCACGGAAAAGCTTCTGCTCTTTGGCGGGGCCATCGCCATGGCCGGGGCCATCAAGGCCAAAAAGGCCGGCCGCCACGCCACCTCGGACTGGATGGCCATCGAACGCGAACGCGGCATTTCCGTGACCTCCTCGGTCATGAATTTCGAGTTCAACGGCCATGCCGTCAATCTCCTGGACACCCCGGGCCACCAGGACTTTTCCGAGGACACCTACCGGGTGCTCACCGCCGCCGACTCGGCGCTCATGGTCATCGACAGCGCCAAGGGCGTCGAGACCCAGACCAAAAAGCTCATGGACGTCTGCCGCCTGCGCGACACGCCCATCATCACCTTCATCAACAAGCTCGACCGCGAGGGCCGCTCGCCCCTGGAGCTCCTCGACGACATCGAGCAGAGCCTGGGCATCGAGGCCGCGCCCCTGTCCTGGCCCATCGGCATGGGCAAGGGATTTCAGGGCGTCTACGATCTGCGCCAGGCCCGGCTGCGCTTTTTCGAGGCCGCCGACAAAGGCGCCCGCCCCCGGGAGGGCGTGATCGTCCAGGGGCTGGACGATCCGGCCCTGGACGAACTGCTTGGCGACGCGGGAGCCGCCGGCCTTCGCCACGACGTGGAGCTGCTCGACGGCGCAGGCTACCCCTTTTCCATGGAGCGCTACCTCGCCGGCAAGCAGACCCCGGTCTTTTTCGGCAGCGCCATCAACAACTTCGGCGTGCGGGAGCTGCTGGAAGCCGTGGTGGACCTCGCCCCCGGGCCGCGTCCCCGGGCGGCCGCGCCCCGGACTATCTCCCCCCTGGAAGAGGAGTTCACCGGCCTGGTCTTCAAGGTCCAGGCCAACATGGACGCCGCCCACCGCGACCGGGTGGCCTTTGTCCGCATCTGTTCCGGCCGGTTCAACCGGGGCATGAAGCTGCGCCACCACCGGCTGGGCAAGGACATCAAGGCCTCCAACGCCATCCTTTTCATGGCCCAGGAACGCAGCGGCGTGGAAGAAGCCTGGCCCGGGGACATCATCGGNNGGCATCCCCAACCACGGCACGCTCAACGTGGGCGACTCCCTGTCCACGGGCGAGCCGCTCAAGTTCCTGGGCATCCCGCATTTCGCGCCCGAGCATTTCCGCCGGGTGCTGCTCAAAAACCCGTTCAAGGCCAAGCAGCTGGACAAGGGCCTGACCCAGCTGTCCGAGGAAGGGGCCATCCAGTTCTTCCGGCCCCTAAACGGCGGCGGCATGTTGCTGGGGGCCGTGGGGGCCTTGCAGTTCGAGGTCATCGCCCAGCGTCTGGCCTCGGAATACGACGTGGACGTCGATCTGGTCGGCACGAAGTTCAACGCCGCCCGCTGGCTGTTCGCCGAGAGCAAGGAAGCCCTGGACAAGCTTGTCCATGAGGAATCCGACGCCCTGGCCACCGACGCCGGCGGCCACCGGGTCATGCTGTTCACCAGCGACTGGATGATGGAGCGCACCGTGGAACGCTGGAAATCCATCCGCTTCGAGGCCACCCGGGAGTGCGCCGACGCCATGGCGTAACGCGGCGTCTGTCGCGTTGCCAAGCCCGGCTGCCTGGGCTACCCTGCCCGGCCATGATGCATGACAAACCCCGCGCCCGGCACGACCTCGAATTCATTCCCTTTGACCACGAAGGCCAGCCCGCCATCCTGGTGCGCGACCGCCTGGAAATCGTGCCCTGGGGTACCGGCATCCCCCAGGGCCTGCTGCCGGTCCTGGCGCTCATGGACGGCCGGCGCGGACTGGCCGAGGTGGCCGCCGCCGTCACCGAGGCCCAGGGCGGCCGGGAAGTGACCGCCGCCGACGTGGCCGGGCTGGTCAAACAGCTCGACGCGGCCGGGCTCATGGATTCGCCCGGCTACCGGGAGCGCAAGGCGGCCATCGCCGCCGCCTTCGAGGCCGCGCCCCGGCGCGAGACGGTCT
>DLGG01000148.1:13957-22804 GCA_002482565.1 Solidesulfovibrio magneticus | reverse complement strand
CCGCCTTGTCGGCCATCGACGCCGACGGAAACGGCCGCATCACCCTGGAGGAGTGGCGAAACGTTCAGGAACGCGAGTTCCGCCGCCTGGACCGCAACAACGACGGCGTCATCAGCCGCGAGGAAATGGCCGCGCCCGGCCCGTCCCGGGCCGCTTCGGCCCGACCCGCGCCCTGACCGGCCGCCGGCCGTCCCCGTCCGTCCTCATCCTCAATAAACCCAAGGAGCGCCGCCATGCCATCGCCCGTGATTCCCGTTCCCAAGGGCTTTTCCTTTGCCACGGCCTCGGCCGCCTTCAAGTACACCACCGGCCGCGACGACCTGGCGCTCATCGTCAGTGAGTCCCCGGCCGCCGCCGCCGGCGTGTTCACTCAGAATCTCTTCCAGGCCGCCCCGGTCACCGTGGCCAAGGCCCAGCTGGCCGCCTCCGGCGGCCATGCCCGGGCCATCCTCATCAACGCCGGCCAGGCCAACGCCTGCACCGGCGCGGCCGGCATCGCCGACTGCCGCGAGACCCTGTCCCTGGTGGCCAAGGCCACGGACCTCTCCCCGGAAGAGATCCTGCCGGCCTCCACCGGCGTCATCGGGGCGCGGCTGAAAATGGACAAATGGAAGGCCGTGGTCCCGACCCTGGCCGAAAACCTCGGCCAGACCCCGGCCATGGCCGCGGCCAAGGCCATCATGACCACGGACAGTTTCCCCAAGATCGCCTGGGGGACGCTTGCCACCGAGGCCGGCGAGGTGCGCGTGCTGGGCATGGCCAAGGGAGCCGGCATGATCGCCCCCAACATGGCCACCATGATCGGGGTGCTTCTGTGCGACGCCAAGGTTGGTTCGCTGTGGTGGCAGGAGGCCGTGGCCGCCGCCGCCGACCGCAGCTTCAACAGCGTCACCGTGGACGGCGACACCTCCACCAACGACTGCGTCCTGGGGCTGGCCAACGGCGCCTCGGAAGTGGTCATCGACTCGGCCGAGGGCCGGCAGGCCCTGCTCGCCGTCATGGCCGAGGTCTGCCAGACCCTGGCCGCCATGCTCGTGCAGGACGCCGAGGGCGGCACCAAGGTGCTGCGCATCAAGGTGACGGGCGCGGCTTCCCCGGCCGAGGCCGAGCTGGCCGCCCGGGCCGTGGGCAATTCGCCCTTGGTCAAGACCGCCTTTTTCGGCCGCGACGCCAACTGGGGCCGCATCGTCTGCGCCATTGGCCGCTCGGGCGCGGTGTTTGATCCCGACGACGTGGCCGTGCGCATCGGCGGGGTGCCGGTCTTTGAGCAGGGGATGCCCGTGGCCGACGATCTCGACGCCCTGCTCGCCCCCCACATGCGCCGGGGCGAGATCCCCGTGGACATCGAACTGGGGGCCGGGCCGGGCCGTTATCTGCTTTTGGCTTCGGATTTGACCTACGACTACATCAAGATCAACGCCGACTACCGTACGTAGCCGCCTTGCCGCCCGCCCCGCGCCGCAGCGGGGCGGGCGTATCACGAGTAGCGCCCATGACGACGGACGACCACGCCACAGTGGACATGAGCGACCGGGAACGGGCCACGCGCCTGGCCGACCTGGTCTTCGAGGCCGGGATGCTGCGCAAGACCCCGCGCACCGGCTACCAGTTTCTCGGTTCGGGCTCGGAAAACGTGGCCGAGCACAGCTTTCGCACGGCCATGATCGGCTTCATGCTGGCCGGGCAGGCCGGGGCCGATCCCTACCGCACCATGGCCATGTGCCTGTTCCACGACCTGCACGAGGCCCGCACCGGCGACTTCAACTACGTCAACAAGCTCTATAACGCCTGCGACTCCCGGCGCGCCCTGGCCGACGCCCTGGCCGGCACGGGACTCACCGCCACGGTCATGCCGCTGCACGACGAGCTGGAAGCGGCCCAGACCCTGGAAGCCAAGCTCGCCCAGGACGCCGACCAGATCGATCTCATCGCCAATTTGAAGGAAGAGCTCGACCTGGGCAACCGCTACGCCGCCGCCTGGATCGAGGCGGCCATGGCCCGGCTGCGCACCGACGTGGGCCGCGCCCTGGCCAAGACGTTGGCCGCAACCGACCACGCCGAATGGTGGTTCAACGGCCCGGACCGACAGTGGTGGAACCGCAAGAACGGGCACGCCCCCAAGGACTGACCATGCGCGCCGCCGTCATCTCCGACAGCCACCTCGCGCGGCCAAACGCCTTTTTCGAGGCCGTTTACGCCGAGCATCTCGCCCCGGCCGATTATGTGATCCACTGCGGCGACCATACCGGCCAAGCCTTGTGGAGCTATCTCATCCAACACCCCGGCCATATTTCGGTGGCCGGCAACTGCGACGGCTTTGCCCTGGGCGGCGATCCGCCGGCCCTGGCCGAGCTGGTGCTGGAGGGCGTGCGCGTGGCCGCGGTCCACGGCTGGGGGCCGCGTCCGGGCCTTTCGGCCCGCATTGCCGAGGCCCTGGCCGGCCGCTTCGACGTCATCTTCTTCGGCCATTCCCACGCCGCCGAGGACACGACCTACGGCGACACGCGCCTGATTAATCCCGGCGCGCTCACGCCCGGCGGGTCGCTGGCCCTGGTGGATTTCGCAAGCGGCGGGATTGGGGTGGAATTCGTTTCCTTGTAAGGGAGGCGGGGAGATGCACGAGAACCTCATGCTCATGGCGGCGGCGGTCCTCGGGCTCGGATTCGCCTGCCAGTACCTGGCCTGGCGCGTGCGGCTGCCGGCCATCCTGTTCCTTCTGGCCTGCGGCGTCGTGGCCGGACCGGCCACGGGCTGGCTGCGGCCCGAAGCCCTGCTTGGCGATCTGCTTTTTCCCTTCATCTCCCTGGCCGTGGCCGTCATCCTGTTCGAAGGCAGCGTCACCCTGCGTTTCGCCGACATCGCCGGACTGGGGCCGGTCATCCGCAATCTCATCACCATTGGCGTGCTGGTCAGCTGGGTGGTCACGGCCGTGGCCACGCGCCTGGCGGTGGGGTTTTCCTGGGAGCTGGCCGCGCTTTTCGGAGCCATCATGACGGTCACCGGCCCGACCGTGGTCGCGCCGCTGATCCGCACCGTGCGGCCCACGGCCAACGTGTCCGGCGTCCTGGTCTGGGAGGGCATCCTCGTCGACCCCATCGGGGCCACCCTGGCCGTGCTGACCTACCAGTTCATCGTGGCCGAGGGCATGGGGGAGGGACTGGGGGCCGGGGCCGCCGCCTTTGCCGGCATCCTGGCCGTGGGGCTGGCCCTGGGGCTGGCGGCCGGACAACTCTTCGGCGTGGCCCTGCGGCGGTTTTGGATTCCCAAGTACCTGCACAACGTGGCCGCCCTGGCCATGGTGTGCGGCGTGTTCGGGCTGTCGGACCGGCTGTCCCCGGAGTCCGGGCTGCTGGCCGTCACGGTGATGGGGGTGCGGCTGGCCAACATGGAGCTGGTGGAGCTTGAGGACATCCTGGCCTTCAAGGAAAGCCTGAGCCTGGTGCTGCTCTCCACGCTGTTCATCCTGCTGGCCGCGCGCATGGACCTTGCCGCCTTCCAGACCCTGGGCTGGGCCGCCCTGGCCGTGCCGGCGGCCATCCAGTTCCTGGCCCGGCCCATCGGGGTGCAGTTAAGCGCCCTGGGCTCGCCCCTGACCTCCGGCGAGCGCCATCTCCTGGCCTGGATCGGGCCGCGAGGCATCGTGGCCGCGGCCGTGAGCGCGCTTTTTGCCCTCAAGCTCGCCGGCACGGGCCACCCCTCGGCCGCGTCCCTGGCTCCCCTGGCTTTCGTGGTCATCGTGGGCACGATCCTGCTGCAATCGTTCACCGCCGCCCCCCTGGCCCGGCGGCTGGGCGTGGCCGCGCCGGAACCCAAGGGCTTTCTCGTCGTTGGGGCCAATCCCGTGGCCACGGCCGTGGCCGCGGAGCTCATGAAAAACGGCTTGCCCGTGCTGCTGGCCGGCCAGGACAGAAACCAGGTTCGGGCGGCGGCCATGCTCGGGCTGCCCACCTATTGGGGCAACCCGGCCTCGGACCACGCCGACGGCCACCTCAACCTGGCGGGCATCGGCGGGCTCATGGCCATCACGCCCGAGCCCGAGCGCAACGCCCTGGCCGCCCACTATTTTCGCCATGAATTCGACCCCGGCCGGGTCTACAGCGTGCGCGTCCACCACCCCCAAAGCGGCCGGCCGGCGGCCAAGTCCACCTTCCGGTTCGCCGGGCGCTGGTTGTTCGGGGAGGAGGTGTCCTACGACGAGCTGGAGGCCAGGATCGCCGGCGGCGAGACCATCAAGACCACGACCTTGACCCCGGAATTTTCCTACGAAGCCTACCTGGAGCAGCAAGGGAGCCAACGGCTCTCCCTGTTTGCCGTGGACCCCGCCGGTGTGCTGCACGTCTTGGGGACCACGCCCGACCCGGTCCCCAAGGCCGCCTGGAAGATCCTGTCCCTGGGGCCGGCCCGGCCGGCGGCCGAGGCTGGGGACCGGGCGGCCGGTTGAGATCGTGGGCCGGGCCGGCTGCGAAAACCGGCCCGGCGACGCGTCCCCGCGCCCCTAAATCCGTACCTTGATGACGGCCAAGAGATCGTTGACGTAGCCGTCGCCGCGTTTGTACTCGCGGTAGCCGCAGGCATGGGCGCAGCCCACGGCGTAGAGCCGGTCGCCCTCGGCCGTCAGATGGGAGGCCAGTTGGCCGCAGGCCAGGTCGCAGAACACCCCGGCCAGATCGACCATCTCGCCCGGGGCGTGCTCCGGGTTGGTCGAGGCCACGATGCGCCCGCCCGGCTCCACGAACATCCCTTCCGACCCGTCCAAAATGTCGCCCGAGCCGTCCCGGGGCAGGCAGTCGTTTAGCATCGACAGGAACTGCGGCTCGCTGTCAAAGACGATGCCGATGCCGCCGAGGGTCGAGCCGGGGTTGGTCAGCGAGGTGATGGGCGCGCTGTAGATGTAGGTGGGGCGGGGCTGGCCGCCGGCCTCGTAGAGGTCGGTTGTCTCGAAATCCGAGACCCGGTAGAGCTGGGAATCGGCGATGGCGAGCGTTTCGGACACGTAGCGGGCTGAGACGATGCGCCCTTCCTGGCGGTGTTCGTCGGGGTTGGAGCAGGCCAGTATCCGGCCTTCGCGGTCGTAGACGAAGAGGTTGGTGTATACGGTGTAGAGGCTGTTGATGTAGGCCAGGATATCGCGCATCCGGGCCCGGTCGGCTTCGGCCAGGCGGGGTTTGTCGAGGAAGCGGCGGAAGTCCGAGGTGAGCGCCCACCAACGGCAGTCGTTGGCCCGCTCGTAGAGGTTGCGGTCCATGATGTCGATGGCCAGGGCGGCCAGGAACTGCACGTCGTGCAGGCGCGAGGCCGTGACGAGCTTTAACAGGCCGCCGGTGGATTCCTGGAAAACATGCTGCACCTGGTCGCCGATCTTTTTGACCTCGTTTAAGACATGGGGCAGGGCTTGGGCCTCCACGCGCTCGGACGGATCGGCCTGGACGGATTTTTTCGCGGCCATGATCTCGCCGTTTTGCACCACCAGTTCCAGGTCGGACAGCACGTTTTCCGAGGCTTCCTCCACCTGCACCAACCGGCCGGAGAAAATGGCGTTTTGGCGGATGGCCGCCTCGTCGAACCGATGCCCATTGGCTCCGTTGCGAAAGGCCGTGGCCACCCGCTTTTGCACGTGTCCGTACCAGGGCAGGCCGAAAAACCCCTGGTAGCCCTTGGTGGGCAGGGTCTTGGCCAGATAGGCCTCGCCGGCCAGCTGGGTCATGTGGAAGTCGTCGCGCAGGTTCAGGGAATAGGCGCGCCCGGCCGGGGCGCGGACCGGGTCGCTGGTGGCGATGGTCCGGCCGTCGCCGTCCAGTATCCCGATGATCATGTCGTCGGAGGAGCGCTTCAAGCTCTCGAAGATGCCGGCCATCTCGCCGGCGAAGTCGAACAGCAGGGCCAGCACGCCGATGGGCGCGCCGGAGTCGGGATGGCGGATGGCCTGGGAATAGGCCAGCACGTCGCCGCGCCCCGGGGCCAGGTCGGTTTCGCGGTAGGTCTCCACGTACTCGCGGCAGCCCATGGCCTGGGCCAGCAAGGGGTCGGCGCTGCGGGAAAGGGGGTTGTCCCGGTCGAGGTGGGCGCGCACGACGCCGTCTGCGTCCATGACCACGATCTCCCAATACACAGTGTACTTGTTGCGGTATTCGAGCAGGCGCTCCTCGATGGGCTCCACCGCGTCGCGGGAGAAGTCGCCGGCCAGAAGGAAGCGCACGATGTCGTCGTCGGTGGCCAGAAACCCGACGTCGGCGGTGCGCTCAAACAGGTTGCGCTTGAGGATGTCGATGGCCACCTGGGCCACGGCCGCGATTTCCAGCACCACCTTCTGGGTGTTTTCCAACACCAGGGTGTCCACCAGGTTTTTTTGCAGGGCGGCAAAATTGTCCTGGGTGGTGATGATGAAGTCGATAAGCGTCTGGGCGATGCGGCTGCAATTGATCTTGCCGGTCAAGGTGGCCCGGGTCCACTGGCGGTCGAGGCGGCCCAGCACGTTTTGGCAGTCGCCGACCGAGGCCATGGCCCGAAGCAGGGTCTGTTCGTGGCGCGTAACAAGTTCCCTGTTCATGACAACCTCCCTGGGCGCGGTGGCCGTCGCCCGCCGGCCCAAACGTCTTAGGGCGGGCGACGGAGGCCGTCCGGCCCGGCACGACACAACCATGCCCGGGCAGAAACGAGCCTGACGAGTGAATTCCGGTTTTGTGAAAAAACCGCGTTTGCGACGGCCGACGCGCCAACGAAAGCCGCGTCGGGAACCGTCCGAATCTGAGGTGCGCAACAGGCAAAGGAAGGATTTGGAGGGTAAAAAGCCTCGTTTGCCGCTCCCGCAACCGAAAAAATGGCTTTTTCGCCCCTCGTCGAGGCCAAAAAAGCATTTCTCGACAAAAAAGTCAACGTCTGCGATGGAAGTCCCGGGCCGACGCCCTGGAGCACGGCTGTTGTGGTCGCAGCGGTTACGGTTGTGCGACAAATCGTGTTGCGTCCTCACAGGCAGGCATGGCGGGCGGTGACGTGGCGGCATTTCACCTGAGGCTGGAGCAGGAATGTTGCGCGGCCTTAATTCAGCCTTGCGATGGAATCGTCACATGGAGTATGTTGGTATAAGCCCTTTCTAGAGTCTGGGTCTCCGACGAGCGAGTGCGATATCGACAATGCAGTAGTTGAATGTCGAAGATGGCGTCAAGGCGGCCAGCGGGAATCTGGGTCATGACAAAGGATGGGACTATGCGATCCATAAAATTCAAGATCATGTTGCAACTTGTTCTGGTCATTTCCATTCCCACGACCATTGTATTGGGAATCATTTTCAATACCATCTATGACGACACCGTGGCCCTGCACGTCGCCTCCATCCGCAAGGAGATCGGCCAGCTGGAAAACGCCATGACCATCTTCATGGAGCAGTCCAAGCAAAACGTCACCTTCCTGGCCGGCGATCCCTTGCTGCCCCGAGCCGACGCCACGCTGACCTCCTACGCCGCCACCACGGCCAAAACCAAATCCGTGCCCCGGCCCGACGACCGCCTGGGCCAGGACATCACGGCCCTTTTCGCCCGGGTTCAGACCACCCATCCGGCCTATGTGGAAGTGTTTTTCGGTTCCGCCGACGGCGGCTTCGTCTCCAGCGTGGCCGGCGAGATGCCGGCCGGCTACGATCCGCGAAAGCGCCCCTGGTATCAGGAGGCCATGCAGACGCCGGATCGGACCATTATTTCCAAGGCCTACATGTCCACCACCGGCGAGGCCGTGGTCAGCGTCACCAAGGTGGTTTCGGAGGCGGGCAAGCTGGTCGGGGCCGTGGGCGTCGACATCTCCCTTGGGGTGCTGACCAAGATCGTCAAGGACATCCGCATCGCCAAGACCGGCTACGTGGTCTTTGTCCAGGGCGACGGCGTGGTCATCTCCGACCCCAGCGACGACAAGCGCAATTTCAAAAAGCTCGCGGAGATCGGCGTGCCGGCCATGGAGAAAGCCTTTGCCGCGCCCGACGGCCACCAGCTCCTCGACATGGGCGGCAAGCGCTACCTGGTGCAGACGTCCACGGTCTCCGGCCTGGGCTGGAAGTTTTTGACCTTCGTGGACTACGAGGAACTCGTCGGCCCCATGAAAAGCCTCATGTGGAAAGCGGCCGGCGGCTTCGTTCTCATCCTGGCCGCCATTTGCGGCATGTTGCACTACTTCCTGCACGCGGCCATTTTCCGGGCCTTGGGACGCATCATCGGCCACCTCAAGCAGATCGCCCAGGGCGACTACAAGACCCGGCTGACGCATAACCGGCGCGACGAAGTGGGCCAGGTCTACGAGGCCCTCAACCAGACCTCGGCCACCCTGGAGGCCAACATGGCCGAGATCGAGGCCAAAAGCGCCGAGGCGCAACAAAAGGCCGGGCAAGCCGAGGAGGCCGCCACGCGGGCCGAGGAAGCCACGGCCAGGGCCGAGGCCGCCCGGGTGGAAGGGATGCTCCACGCCGCCGAAAGCCTCAAGGGCGTGGTCGGCATCGTTTCCGCCGCCTCGGCCGAGCTTTCGGCCCAGATCGGCGAATCGACCGCCGGGGCCGAGCACCAGTCCGGGCGCATCAACGAAACGGCCACGGCCGTGGAGGAAATGACCGCCTCGGTGCTGGAGATCGCCCGAAACGCCGAAGTCACGGCCCGGCTGGCCGAACAGTCCAAGGCGGCGGCTTCCGAGGGCGGCCGCCAGATGGAGCGGGTCAAGGCCGATGTCCACGGCATCAGCACGGGCTTTCAGGACGTCTACGATTCGGTGTCGGACTTAAGCCGCAAGGCCGACGGCATCGGCTCCATCGCCCAGACCATCGAGGACATCGCCGACCAGACCAACTTGCTGGCGCTTAACGCCGCCATCGAG
>DLGG01000148.1:0-13916 GCA_002482565.1 Solidesulfovibrio magneticus | reverse complement strand
CGCCACCAAGGAAGTGGGCGAGGCCGTGGCCGGCATCCAGCGCGGCGTGGGCGGCACGCTTTCGGGCATGGACAAGGCGCGCCAGATCATCGAGCAGTCTTTGGGCCGCGCCGATGAGGCGGCCAAGGGGTTGGCCGCCATGCTCGACCAGTTCGCCCAGTCCTCGGATCAGGTGCGGGCCATCGCCACGGCGGCCGAAGAGCAGTCCTCGGCCACCGAGGAGATCAACCGGCACATCGAGGAAATAAACGGCATCGCCTCCGAGACCGTGGGGGCCATGCGCGAGGCGGCCCGGGCCGTGGCCGAATTGGCCGAGCAGGCCGTGGTGCTCAAAAAGCTCATTGATTCCCTGGAATCCCAAAGCGCGGCGGCCCGGCAATTGCCGGCCTAGACGGCGTCCCTGACGCCATACGGGAGCGTGTTGTAAAAAGCGCGCAGGTCGGGCCTGTTGTTCACGAAACGCGTGCCCGTCATCGTGGACGCGGTCCGGGAAAAACGGCGCGCTGCCGGCGGCCGGGGGCTTGCCGCCTCCGGTCGCTTGCCTTGGCGGGGACGGCGCGACAGCCGGGGAGGAGGGCCCATGCCTCGTCTTTTTGTCGGCATCGGCCTGCCGTCGGCCCATCAGGCCGTGGCGGCCGGACTCGTCGCGCGTCTGCGGCCGCTGGCTGGCGGCCCGGTCACCTGGACCCGGCCGGACAATGCCCATCTGACGCTCAAGTTCCTGGGCGAGACCGATGCCGCCCGATTGCCGGACATCACCCAGGCCCTGGGCAGCGTCGCCTTCGCGCCGTTTCCCCTGGTGGTGGCCGGCGGCGGATTTTTCCCGACCCCGGCCCGGCCCCGGGTGGTCTGGGCCGGGCTGGCCGAGGGGGCCGGCCCTTGCCGGGCCCTGGCCGCCGCCGTGGACGCGGCCCTGGCCCGGATCGGCTTTGCCGCCGAGGCCCGGCCCTTTGCCGCCCATCTGACCCTGGGGCGGCTGCGCGACCCTTCGCGCGGGTGCGATGTCCGGGGCATGCTGGCCGGGCTGGGCGAAACCGTCTGGCCGCCGGCGATGGTGGAAGCGTTTGCGCTCTACGAATCGACCCTGGGTCCCCAGGGGCCGCGTTACACCCCGCTGGCCCGCTTTCCCGGCCAATCCTGAGCAGTCCTGTCCGACGGCCGGCCTCTCTTCCAATGCTGTTGCTCAAACGAAACGACACGGCAAAAGGCGTGTCGCCATGATTGCCTATTATCAAACATAACTGTCGTTATGTTTGATAATAGGCATAAGCCGCCCTCGTCGTGATCGTTGTCCTCGCTTGTTGTCTTTCGCTCTGACCAGGAATCAGACGGTCCCTCCCCTGGGGCAGCAGACCGCAAAAAAAACCGCCCGCGCGGGACGCCGCGGGCGGTTTCGGAACAGTCCTTCGGACGCCGGGCGCGTCCGGACCGGAACGGCTACACGAGGTAGTCGCCCCGATTGAATTTGAACTTCTCGGTAACGGTCATGACTTCCATTTCGTTGACCAGGGAACCGAGGCCGGGGCTGAGGCCTTCGGGCAGATCTTCCTTGAGCTGCCGGACGCCGTTTTCGATGTTTTCCAGGACGCCGTACGCCTGCTTGAGGGAATCGCCGCCGCTGTGGGCGGCCAGCGTGTCGGCGTAATCCTCCCACTTGGCCAGCAAGGTGTCCATGTTGTTCATAACCGCGCGCTCTTGTTCGGTGATGTCCGCCACGGCGTCGGTTTCTTCGACGCCCTGAAGGCTGGCGAGGTCGATTCCGGCCAGGCTCGACAGCGGCGGCGCAGCCAGTCCCGTGGACTGCGTCCCGCCGGCCGAGCCGGTTTCCTTGGCCAGGATGGCGGCGAAGGCGTCCGAACTCTCCCGGGTCCCCGTGGACTGTTCCGTGGTCTGCCGCAGGGCGGTCAGTTGGTCGGTCTGGATCTTCATCGGCCTTCCCCCCCGTTGACGTTTGCCAGTTACAAGCAAAAAACTTGCCAGACAGGTATTTTTGGCTAACGCACCGGATTTTTAGTCAAAGTAAATTTTACGGGCGGCATTTTTTGCCTCTTCGCTCCGCCCCGCGCCTATTCCATAAGACACCGCAAACGCCTTGTCTATTGGCGGCCACTTTGGCATCCTGGCCAAAGACGGATCGTGCCGGTCTTTTCGGCCGATCCGGCCGGAACTTGAGCGCGGGAATGGCCCACGCCCGGAAAAAAGGAGCGTCCTATGGCCAGCGTCAAAACCATCGTGTGCGCCGTGGATTTCTCGGAAGGCTCCCCCAGGGTGGCCGAATATGCCGCCACCCTGGCCAAGGCCACCGGTGCAAGGCTCGTGTGCGTCTACATTGCCCCCTCCCTGGCCGAATACGTCGGCTTCAACGTGCCCCAGGCGGCCCTGGACAGCTTCGTCGGCGACGTGGTCTCCTCGGCCGGGCAGACCATGGACGCCTTCGTGGCCGAGCATTTCGCCGGCCTGCCGGCCAAGGGGCTGGTCCTGGCCGGCTACCCGGCCGAGGAAATCCTGGCCGCCGCCGAGGAGCAGCAGGCCGACCTCATCGTCATGGGCACCCACGGCCGTACCGGCATCGACCGCATCATCTTCGGCTCCGTGGCCGAAAAGGTGGTCAAGTCGGCCCGCTGCCCGGTGCTGACCGTCAAGCCCCGCGAGGAAGCCTAAGGCTCTACGGTTGGGGCCATGGTGCTTGCTGGGGGGATGAGAGAAGAGAAAAGATGCCTCCGGCGGCCGGGGGCCTGAGGCCCCCGGACCCCCCGATAGGTAATAAGCCGTTGTGAGAGAATGCCTTTCGACGGCACTTCGGAAGTGCAATCGGAAGACCCCTTCGGGGACGGCCGCCCGGCGGCCGTCCCCGTCACCTTGCCGCCTGCCCGCTGCCGGGCAGACATTTTTTGGAGCAGCCCCATGCAGCCCAGCGACCGGGTCCGGGAAGAAGTGCGCGGTTTCACGCCCTACGCCCCCGGCCTTTCCATGGAAGAGATCAAGGAAAAATACGGCCTGTCCCGGGTCATCAAGCTGGCCAGCAACGAAAACCCGCTGGGCGCTTCGCCCCTGGTCAAGCGGGTGCTGGCCCGCAAGGCCGACACGGTCTTTCGCTACCCCAGAGCCGGCAATCCGGCCCTGACCGCCGCCCTGGCCGCCCGCCACGGCGTGCCGCGCCAGTGCGTCGTGGCCGGCAACGGGTCCGACGAGATCATCGACCTGCTCGTGCGCGTCACCTGCCGCCCGGGCCGGGACAACGTGGTGGCCTTCGACCCGTGCTTTTCCATCTACGTCCAGCAGACGCGCCTGTGCGGCGTGACCCTGCGCCAGGCCAGGCTCGGGGACGACTTTGCCTTTGATCTGGACGCCCTGGCCGGGGCCTGCGACGACGACACCGCCCTGGTTTTTTTGACCAACCCCGACAACCCCTCTGGCTACGCCGTGCCGGCCGACGACATTCTGGCCCTGGCCCGGGCCATCCCCAAGCGGGCGCTTCTGGTGGTGGACGAGGCCTACGCCGAATTCGCCGAGCCCGAGGCCGTCTATTCCACCATGGCCCGGTTTAACGAGACCGACAACGTGGTGGTGCTGCGCACCTTTTCCAAGCTCTACGGCCTGGCCGGCCTGCGCCTGGGCTTTGGCGTGCTGCCGCCGGAAATCGCCGACTACCTGCTGCGGGTGCGCCTGCCCTTTAGCGTCAACCTGCTGGCCGAGGCTGCCGGTCTGGCCGCCCTGGAAGACGTGGATTTTGTCGCCGCGAGCCTGGAAGCCGTGCGCTCGGGCCGCACGCTTCTGACCGAAAAATTGTCCGCCATGGGCTGCAACGTGTTCCCGTCCCAGGCCAATTTCCTCATGTTCACGCCGCCGCTGCCGGCCGCCGACATCTTCGAGGGGCTGCTCAAACGCGGCGTCATCGCCCGGGCGCTGAAAAGCTACGGCCTGCCCCATATGCTGCGCGTCAGCATCGGCAACGACGAGGAGAACGAAGCCTTCCTGGCCGCCATGAAAGACATCATCGACAGCGGCTTCTAGAAGTCGCCCAAACGCAGACCTGTTTTGCACAGCCGCCGATGGCGACATCGGCTCTCCACGGACGCCCATGAATACAGCCGATCACGCCGCCGCGCGGCGCATCATCACCATCGACGGCCCGGCCGGAGCCGGCAAGACCAGCGTGTCGCGCCGGGCGGCCGGGGCCCTGGGGCTGCCCTATCTCGACACCGGGGCCATGTTCCGGGCCCTGGCCTTGCGCCTGGGGCCGGGCGGCCACGAACTGCCGGAGCCCGCCATCGAGGCGGCCCTGGGGGCCATGGCCTTTGACCTGGCCGGCAGCGGGGCCGACACGAAGCTCCTCATCGACGGCGCGCCCCTGCCCGAGGCCGCCCGCACCGAGGCCGTGGGGGCCATGGCCTCGAAGCTGGCCGCCCTGCCCGTGGTGCGGGCTGGCTTGAGAGCCGTGCAGCAGGCCCTGGGCCGCCGCGCCGACCTTCTGGCCGAGGGCCGGGACATGGGCACGGCCGTGTTTCCCCAGGCGGCCTGCAAGATTTTCCTGGACGCCGCCGCCGAGGTCCGGGCCGCCCGCCGGGTGCGCCAGCTCGAAGCCCTGGGCGCTCCGGCCGACTACGCGGAAATCCTGGCCGCCATCGAAGCCCGCGACCATCAGGATCGCACCCGGGCCGAGTCGCCCCTGGCCGCCGCCGCCGACGCCGTGGTCATCGACACATCAAGCCTGACGGAAGACGAGGTTCTGGCCGCCGTGACGGCGGCCGCTCGATCAGTCGCGCCGTAAAAACCGCCCCTTTCCAAGGAGTCCCCATGCTCGACCGGTTCAAGAAACGCCTGCGCCAGGGCAAGGGGTTCGCGCCCGAGGCCAAGTCCCCGTTTCCGCAGCAGCCGGCCTTTGCGCCCTATGTCATGGTGTACACCTTAAGCGGCGACGGGGTGACCCTCCGCCGTTACGACGGCCTGGGCGAGGACGAACCGGTTTTGCCCCAGGGTTGCGTCTCCTGGGTGCGGGTGGTGGGCGTCCACGACCCCGACTTGGTGCGGGCCGTGGCCCGGCGGTTTTGTCTCCATGCCCTGCTGGTCGAGGACATCCTGGACACCGGCCATCGGCCGGTCATCGAGGACTACGACGAGCACATCTTCATTTTGCTGCGGCTTTTGGCCTACGATGCGGACGAGCAGCGCGTCCTGGCCGAACAGGTGAGCCTGGCCGCCGGGGAAGGCTTTGTCCTCACCTTTCAGGAGCGCGAGAAAAACCTCTGGGACGACGTGGCCCTGCGCCTGGAAAAGGGCAACGGCAAGCTGGCCAGACGCGGCCAGCCCCATCTGACCCATGCCCTGGTCTCGGCCGTCCTCGACGAATACATCCTGACCCTTGGCCAGATGGCCGAGGAGATCGAAGGCTTTGAACAGGAGCTGTTGTCCGGCTCGGGCGACAATATCCTGACCCGCATCTACCACCACAAGCGCGAGGTGCTGTTCCTGCACCGGTCCTTGTGGCCCCTGCGCGAAGTGCTTGGCCGCTTCGTCAAGGACGAGTCCATCACGTCGGACCCGGCCACGGCGGTTTTGTGGAACGACATCCAGCAGGACGTGTATCAGGTCCTCGACGCCGTGGAGACCTTGCGCGAGATGCTTTCGGAGATGGTGGGGCTGTCCATGACCAAGGCCGAGCTGCGCATGAACGCCGTGGGCCAGTATCTGACCCTGGTGGCCACGATCTTTTTGCCGCTCAACTTCCTGGTCGGCTTTTACGGCATGAATTTCGACAATCTGCCCTTCAAGGCCGAGGAATGGGGCGTTTACGCCCTGATGGGGCTGATGGGCCTGACCGTCGTCGGCATGACGGCCTATTTCTACCGCAAGCACTGGCTGGCCGGCTCCTCGTCGGGCGAGGGCCGTTAGTGTCGCGTCCCATTATTCGGCCGGCGGCAGCTTTGGCGCGGGCGGAAACTCCGTGAAGTAACGCTCCACGAACTCGTCGATGACGAGATCGGGCTTTTCGGCCTCGACCACGGCCTTGTCAAAGACCCGCATCTCGCGCGGCGTGGAAGGGTAGGGCCAGACGTAGACCGCCTGGCGGAAGTGCTCGGACAGAAAAGGCATGAGTTCGTGGGCGAACGAGTCGCGAAAGACCACGGCCGAGGGCAGCGAAGGGTCGCCGGTGCTCATGGTCACCGTGGGCTGGAACAGCGCCTTGGGGACCTGGGGATTGGGCACTTCCACGGCCCGGCGCGGGGTTTTGGGCACAAAGGTCACCCGCTCCTCGGGGAAACGGTCGCTTAAGGCCAACATGCTGGCCAAACCGCCGGTCAGGCCCGGAGTGATGTTGATATCGTAGTCGCCCCGGATGGTGGGCGCGAATTCCGGCCGCCACCGGGCCAGGCGCAACATGATCTCGATATAGCCGGCAAACGCCCCGTAGGTCGTCCAGTGGGTGTCGGTGCGGTAGTAGGCCAGGGCCTTTTCCTTGACCGTACGCATGGCCGGACGCAGGTCCAGGATATTGACGCCGGCCGACGCCAGGGCGTTCACGAGCTGGTCGGTGCGGTCCCGGGCACTTGTCTTATTGAACTGGGCCGGCAGATGCTCGGGATAGACCGTGTGCTTGTTGGGCGCCACCACCAGCAGATAGTGGATGCCCCGGGCGGCCAGCCAGTCCTGGCGGCCGCGGTAGACGTCCACCCAGCGGGCCAGGTCGCCCGGGCTGTACAGCCGGGTGCCCCGGTAGTCTTCCACCACGTTGAGCTCAGGATTCTCCTGGGCCAGAAAAAGCCAGTTGTCCTTGCCCCGAATCACGGTGTGGTAATGGGAACTCGCCTGCAGGATGTCCAGGTCGAGAAGGTTTTGCAGGCGCACGAGGTTTTTGCGAAACCCGTAGGTCTTGTCCAGAAAACCACGCTGCAGCACGTTGAAGGCCTTGAAAAGCTGGGAAACCGAAATTTCCGGCAGCGGGGCCGGGTCGTTTTCCATGAGATCCACCGGCGGGGCGATATGAAAAACGCCGTCCAGGGCCGGCAGCGTTATGAACACGAGAAAAATGAGCGCCGCCGCCGTGGCCGTGGCCTTGCGCCAGCGGCTTGAAGTCTGGGCCGTTGTCATGCCGTTGTTGCATCCTCTGGCCCAGGCATGGCCAAAAACTCCCGGCGAACGCCCAGTAGGCCGCATTTCCTAAATGAAAGCTGCATGTTCAGGTTGTCCCGGTTTCTTGCGGCATTCGCCAGGGACCACCTTGTCCCTGGCGGACAACAATGGTTCCAGGGGGTTGTTGCGCGCAAAAACACCATGGATTTCGGAAGGCGCTGTTAGAACTGGAAGTAGATGAAGGGGTTGTGGGTGCCGCTGGCCAGGGACATGGCGCACAGCACAAAAACCGCCGGCAACACGATCAGGCTGGCCAGGGCCTCCAGGCCCAGGTTGACCGCCGCGCCGACCGGCCGCGCCGCCAGGCGCTCCTCCCGCCACCGCACCACCCAGGGCACGATGGGCGTGACGCCGATCACGGCCAGACACAACACGATGACCACCTTGGGGTTGAGGAACAGCCCCATGTGCCACACCACCCCCGAACCCTGGGCGAAGCCGGCCATGGCTTGGATAAAGGTCAGGGCCTGGGGCAGGGTCTCGGCCCGGAAGAACACCCAGGCCACCATGACCACGACCATGGTGTAGGCATGGGCGATGACCGCGTTGCCCTGGGTCAGGCGCTTGCCCAGGGGAAAGCGCTCCAGCACCGAGAAAAAGCCGTGGAAAAGGCCCCAGATGACGAAGTTCCAGCTGGCCCCGTGCCACAGGCCGCACAGAAAGAAGATGGCCACCAGGTTGCGGTACATCTTGGCCTGGCCGTCCCGGTTGCCGCCCAGCGGAATGTACAGGTAGTCGCGAAACCAGGTGGACAGCGAGATATGCCAGCGACGCCAGAATTCCTGGATCGACTTGGAGATGTAGGGGTAGTTGAAGTTCTCCATGAATTTGAAGCCGAACATGTGGCCAAGGCCGATGGCCATGTCCGAATACCCTGAAAAGTCGAAATAAATCTGCAAGGTGTAGCACACGATGCCAAGCCAGGCCACAGGCGTTGTCAGATGCTCGGCCGGAATGGCGAAAATCTTGTCCGCCGGCAGGGCCACCACGTTGGCGATGAGCACTTTTTTGCCAAGCCCGATGATGAACCGGTTGATGCCCTTGGAGAAGCGTTCGATGCCCACGGTGCGGTGCAGCAACTGGGCAGCGATGTCCTTGTAGCGGATGATGGGGCCGGCCACGAGCTGCGGGAAAAGCGAAATGTACAGGGCCGTGCACGGCAGCGACATCTGGGGCGGCGTCTGCCGGCGGTAGATGTCCATGAGGTAGGAAATGCAGTGGAAGGTGAAAAAGGAGATGCCGATGGGCAAGTGCACCTGGCCCACCGTCAGGGTCGGCAGTCCGATGCCGCCAAGCACCAGGTTCATGTTGGCGACGATGAAATTGGTATATTTGAAAATGATGAGCAACAGCAGATTGAACGTGATGGCCACGCCCATCTCCACCTTGGCGTTGCTGCGCTCATGAGCTTTGTAGATCCAGATGCCGAACAGGTAGTTGGCCACGATGGACAACAGCATGACGACGACGTACTCGCCCTCGCCCCAGGTGTAGAAAAACAGGCTGGCTGCCAAAAGCACCCAGTTGCGCAGATGCGTCCAACGGACGCTGGCGAAATACAGGGCCAAAACGATGGGCAGAAAATAGAACAAGAAGGATGCGGAGCTAAATACCATACGGTTGGGTGGGGGGGGTAGGGGGTTGCCCGACGCCGCGCCTTGGCGCGCGCCGGCCTGGAGGCCTTTTGGCGGGAGGCCTTGCCCGGCATTTCTCGCGGGTGATCGGTCTTACCCAAGGACTTCGGCTTTGACAACTCCCGGCCTTGGCAGACCGGCATTTTCCAGCTACCAAGCGCCATGTCTTCTCAAAATCGCCAGCCGACCATCGACGACATCCGCCGCCTGCTCGCCGAACTCGATCCCGCCAGCATCTGGCGGCCCGTGCTGGGACCCGATGGCACACGCATCGCCGCTGCCGGCGACGGCCGCGAAATTCCCGAACTCGACGCCTACATCGGCAACCTTGAGCTGAACGGCAAAACCGTGGCCGACCTCGGCTGCAATCTCGGCTACTTCGCCTTCCTGGCCAAACGCCGGGGAGCGGGCAAAACCTTGGGCCTGGACATCGACCCCGACGTTGTCCGGGTGGCCAGCGCCATCGCCAGGCTCCACGACGCCCCGGACGTCACCTTCGTGGCCTGCGATTTCCTGCGCGTCGTCCCCGAAACCCCCTGTGACCTGGCCATGCTCATCGACTTCATCGGCCGCCAGATCATCGCCAAGGGGCGGGTCAGGGCCGTGGTCGCCGCCGCCAGGAATTGGGCCAGCCGCGAGATCTTTTTCACCCTGCGCCCGGTCTACGCCCTGGACGATCTTCCCGTTTCCCGGGAAACCCTCGAAAGCCTCTACCCCGGCTTCGTCCATGACGACGCCTTCTATCTGGCCGAATTCGTGGCCCACGAACTCGGCCCCCGGTGGTCCCTTGCCTGCCTGCCAAACGGCTCCTTCGCCGTCTCGCCAACCCAGCGCCGCTTCAAGGCCGCCTTGCTGTTCACCAAAATTCCCGACTGACCCGCGCGGGCGCTGCCCGCGACCCGGCAGGGCGCTGCCCGGCGCCCGCCGGGGGGATAATCCCCCCGGACCCCCTGGCCGTCTGTGGCGGGCGGTGGGGCGACAAGCGGGTGAGGCAGGCGCGGCTGCGGGGCGAAAAGGGGAGCGGCAGGCGCTGGATGCGTTACCGGGCCACGACGCGGTCGCGGCCGCTTTGTTTGGCGTCGTACAGGGCGGCGTCAGCCCGGGCGATGAGGCTGTCGGGGCTGTCGCCGGGACCGTCGGCGGCGACGCCGAAGCTGCAGGTCAGGCTTCCAACAGCCGGAAAGCGGTGGCGGGACACGTCGATGCGCAGGCGCTCGGCCAGTTTGGACGCTTCGACGACGTCGGTTTGCGGGGCGATGATGAGGAATTCCTCGCCGCCGTAGCGGCCGAAGGTGTCGTGGTCGCGCACGTGGGTCGCCACCAGCCGGGTCAGCTCGGCCAGCACGGCGTCGCCGGCCGGATGGCCGTATTCGTCGTTGACCTTTTTAAAAAAATCGATGTCGAAGATAATGACGCTTAAGGACGCGGGATGGCGCTGGCTGCGATGGAATTCCCGCTCCAGGGCCTCGGCCAGGCCGGCCCGGTTGGCGATGCCGGTCAGCGCGTCGGTGGCCGCCCGGATGCGCAGGATGCGCCGTTCCTCGGCCAGGGGCGTGATGTCGGTGAAGGTGATGATGGTGCGGTCGAGTTCGGGGAAGCCCACGGCCGAGACCAGAAACGTGCGATCGCGTTCGCCGCTGGCCGGGGGCGGGGCGAAGACGGCCTGGTGGGTGCGGCCTTCGCGCAGGTCCAGGAGCTTTGTCCAGGCCAGATCGGCCGGATCGAAGGCCCGGCCGTCGAGTTCCAGCACGCGCCCGGCGTGGCGGCCGCCGCGCAGGGCGGCCAGGTCGGTGGCGCCGAGGAAATCGAGGAAGGTGCGGTTGACGTAGTCCAGGCTTTCGCCGCCAAGGGTCAGGATGAAGTTGGGGTTGATGTCGAGGATGAAGCGGAACATGCCGGCCCGGGCCTCGGCGGCGCGCGCTTCGAGCAGGACGGCGGCCTGTTTGGCGAGCAGCGTGAGCAGATTGTCGGCGTCCAGGGGTTTGATCACGTAGCCGTCGATGCCGATGTCGATGGAGCGCAGGAAGAATTGGGCGTCGCTGTGGGCCGTGACCAGGATGACGGGCACGGACGGGTCCATGGCCTTGATGGCCTGGGCCATGTCCAGGCCGGAAAGCCGGGGCATGTTGATGTCGGTGATGACGATGTCCGGGCGGTCGTATTTGAAGGCGTCCAGGCCCTCCATGCCGTCGGCGGCGGTGCTGACGCGGCCGGCGAAGCGCGACAGCAAAAGGCTCAGCTGCTCCCGGGCGAACCGGTCGTCCTCGGCCACCAGGATGTGCAGGGAACGCAGGCCGCGAAGGCCCTGGGGCAAATTCTTGCGTTGGGTCATGGGGCGTCTCCGAAACGGGGGCTGGTGGGGGAGAGCGGCAGGGCGGCCACGAACCGGGCGCCTTCGGTCCGGTTGTCCACGGTCAATACGCCGCCCATGTGGTCGGCGACGATGATGCGCGACATGTACAGGCCAAGGCCGGTGCCGTCCTGGCTGCTCTTGGTGGTGTAGTACGGGTCGAAAATCCGTTCGAGGATGTCCGGGGGGATGCCGCCGCCGTTGTCGGCCACGGCCACCACGGCCCGGCCCAGGCGCTGCATGACCCGTATCTCGATGCGGCCCCGGACGGGCTTTCGGGCTAAAATGGCGTCCTTGGCGTTGCCGAGGAGATTGAGGATCACCTGGGCGAACTCGCCGCGCGGGCCGTGGACCACCGGATCGTGGCGGGCGATGAAACGCACCTCGATGCCGTGCTGGGCCAGGCTGGCGTCGATGAGCAGCAACGCGTCGCTGATGGCCGCGATCACATGAAACGGCTCGGGTTCCCGGTCGGGTTTGAAGAAGTTGCGGAAGTCGTCGATGGTGGCCGACATGCGGCGCAGGATGTCGTAGGCTTGGCGGTGGGCGGCGTCCAGGGCGGCGGTGTCCTGGCACACGGCTTCGTATTCGAAGCGCAGATTGGCCAAAAGGATGCTCAGGGCGTTTAAGGGTTGCCGCCACTGGTGGGCGATGTTGCCGATCATTTCGCCCATGGCGGCCAGGCGGGTGCGGTTTAAAAGCAGGATGTCCTTTTGCCGGTTTTTCTCGGTTTCCTCGCGCACGCGTCGGGCCAGATCCCGGTTGAGCGCCGAGATCTCCTCCTGGCGGGCGGCCAGGGCGGCGGTGACGCGCTTGCGCTCGGTGACGTCGCGGATATTGGCCAGGATCTGGTGGCCTGACCCGACCAGGATGCGCCGCAGATAGATCTCGACGTCGATGAGGCTGTCGTCGTGGGGACGCCTGGCCTTCCATTCGAAAAAGCGTTCCGCCCCGGCCAGGGCCTCGCGCCAGGCGGCGGCCAGCCAGGGTTTGGGCATTTCCGGCGCGGACAGGTCTCGGTCGATGCGCAGGGCCGGCAGTTCGTCGCGGCGCAGGTCGAAAAGCTCCAGGGCCTTGTCGTTGACGTCGATGACGGCCCCGTCCTGATCGTGGAGGAAGATGGCGTCGTAGGTGCTGTTGAAGACCTTGCGGAAACGGTCCTCGGACAGGCGCAGGCGTTCCTCGCCGGCCCGGCGCTCGGAGATGTCGCGGAAAAAGGCCAGGATGGCCGAGCGGCCGCCGTAGGTGACGGGCTGGGCCGAGATGTCGGCGTGGAAGACCTCGCCGCTGCGTCGCAGGCAGGGGACGTTTTCCTGAAGCTGGCGGCTGCCGGCGGCGATGGCGGCAAAGCGTCGCCGGGCCGCCTCGCGCTCTTCCGGCGGATGCAGGGCGCAGGGTTCCAGGCCGGCCATTTCCGGGGCGGTGTAGCCGAACATGCGGCAGGCCGCGGCATTGACCCGCACCATGGTCCGGGCGGCGGCGTCGGCGATGATCAGGCCGTCGGAGGTTTCGTTGTAGATGGCTTCCAGTTCGGCGTTGGTCTCGCGCAGCCGGGCCAGGGCGTCGCGGTAGGCGGTGATGTCCCGGGACAGGGCGACCAGTCCCCGGGGCGTGCCGTCAACGTGAAAAAGCGGCGCTTTGGTCACGTCGAAATGGCGCATGTTGCCGGCC
Organism: Solidesulfovibrio magneticus; assembly: GCA_002482565.1. Classification (GTDB taxonomy): domain Bacteria; phylum Desulfobacterota; class Desulfovibrionia; order Desulfovibrionales; family Desulfovibrionaceae; genus Solidesulfovibrio; species Solidesulfovibrio magneticus_B. The sequence goes on along the minus strand of DLGG01000148.1, from coordinate 1,130 downwards.
GCAGCGGCCATGGAAAAGCCGTAGACCGTCACCGAGCGGCTGGCCCAGGCCCGGGCGTCGGTTTCGACCCCGGTGGCAAAAACGTCGGGGTCCAGGCCGGGAATCGCGGCCAATTCCCGGTCGGTGCGCCCCTGCCACTCCAGCCCGGCCAGGCCGTAAGCCTCGATCTGGGCCTGGTTGGCCACGATCCAGCGGCCGGCGGCGTCCTTGAAGCAGACCGGGTCGGGCATGGCGTCGAGCAGCGTTCGCAGGCGCTGCTCGCTTTCGGCCAGTTCCCGGGCGGCCCGGCGGCGTTCGGCGCTTTCCAGGGCCAGGCTCAGCATGTCGGAAAGCGAGCCGGCAAAGGCGATCTCGTCGTCGGACCAGCGGCGGGGCTGGTGCAGATGCTCCAGGCACAACACCCCGGTGGTGCGGCCGGCGAATCGAAAGGGCGCGTCCAGCAACGCGCCGATGTCGCGGCTTTTGAGATACCCTTGGTGAAAAGCCCGGGTCAGCGGGGCCACGGCGGCGTTGTCGGCCACGATGACCCGCTCGTGGAGCACGGCCGCGAAATAGTCCGGGTAGGCGGCGCACACCAGCTCCAGGCCTTCGTCGGCCTGGGCCGTGCCCTGGCCGATCTGGCAGACGAGGCGGTCATGGGCCGGGGAAAAACGCCAGATGCCGGCCCGGGCGACGCCCAGGACGGCCATGGCCCGGCGGAGCAGGGCAGCGGCAAAGGGCTCGAATTGGCCGCTTTCCAGGGAAGGCGCGCCGCTGAGATCGAAAATCGCCCGTGCTTGGGCCCCAAGGCGCACCATGCGGCCGGTGAGTTCCTGCTCGCGGCGGTTGATCTCCTGGAAAAGGAGCTGGGAGGGGCGGTTGATGCCGACCACCACGATGGCCTGACAACCCAGGCCGTAGCCCAGCACCCGGAGCAGCCGGCCGGCCATGGAGCCGCCCCCGCCCAGGGCTTCGGCCGCGCCGGCGGCGGCCAAGGCGGCCATGGCCGCCAAACAAGATGCACAAGCGGCGGACGCTGGTCGACAGCCCCGAAGTGCGCGGCATGGTGGCCAAGGTGAGCCATCTGGTGCGGATCGTCGAGGACGAGGCCGGAGCCTAAGGAACAAGATGATGCGACTGAACGACCTCCG
>DLGG01000039.1:30234-30397 GCA_002482565.1 Solidesulfovibrio magneticus | reverse complement strand
CGCCGGCCAGACGGCTGGCCGCCCTAAGCGCCGTGGACAGGGAACTGCGCAAGGCCTTCGCCATGCTCGCCGCCGACGAACATTTGCCGCTGCCGCTGGAAGTGCGGGAGATGTATTTTGAGATGGCGGGGGGATTGCGGTAGGAGAAGAGGCCTCCGGCGGG
>DLGG01000039.1:0-30226 GCA_002482565.1 Solidesulfovibrio magneticus | reverse complement strand
TGGACCTCTCCGCTGGGGGCCTGGGGCCCCCAGACCCCCCACACAGGTAGGGGATATCGACAAAATTTCGGTGCTGCGGGGAATTACGACGAAGCGTCGGGCGCGGCATAGGGCCGGGCCAGGGCATCCTGCATCCCGTCCTTGCCGCCCAGCGCCTTTTGCCAGCCTCGGTCGGCCATCCATTGATAGACCCGGTCCGGCAGGGGGCAGGGGACCAGCATGTCGCCGGTCTGGGCCAGATCCGGCGGCGTCCGCGACATAAGCAGCGCCGCCTTGGCCTCCAGTGCCCGCCGCGCGGCCGCGCTCATGAAGCCGAAGGCCGAAAGCGGCCGGCCCTCGTACATGCCCCCGCCGCCGATACCCACGCCGCCAAGCCAGACAAAGCCCGCCTGCCGGGCAAAAAGCCGGCACATGGCCAACGGCGCGTCGCAGTTGGCCGGCTCGGGAAACCCGCAATTGGCCACGGCGAAAAAGCCTTGGACGCGATCCGGCGCGATCTCGCGGCGATAGGCGCACAGCCGCTCCAGCACCTCCACCGCCGCGCCCGGGATGGCGTCGGCATAGACCGGAAACGACAGATACGCGCCGTCGGCCTCGCCAAGCGCCTCGGCCAGGGCCGCGAACGCCTCCTCGTCCTGCCGGGCGGCCCGCAAGGAAAATGGCCGCACCACCGCCCCATGGCCCGTCAGCCAATCCTGCACATGGTTCGCCAGAGACGCCGACACTCCGCCACGCGGCTTGGACGAACCGAGCAGGGCCACGATGGAACGCGGCCTGGACGCCGCCGTCCCTTCACCGACCAACACCGATCGGACCACGGCCACGGCCACGACCTCGCCGTCCACGCCGCTCGCCACGCCGGCCCCGTGCCTCGGCGAGCGCATGTTGGCCGCGTTGCGGGCCACGAGGCTGCAAAAAAGCTGCGCCGATTCCGGATCACGCTCGGGCGTCAGCCCGATGCCATAAAGCGCCGGCACCCAAGGATAGCGGTTGGGATGGCGCGACCGGCCGTCGACCTTGGAGAAGTAGGGCAGCAGATTGGGCAGGACCGCCCGCTCCATGGCTAGCCGCAACCCCGGCGCATGACCGCCAAGAACCACCGGGGTGAGCAGGACCACCGCCGAACTGCCGGCAATGGCCTCGGACAGGCCCAGGCCGTCGTCGGCCAGACGGCACTGGCCCGGCGTCTTGGTCCAACAGGAAAAACATCCCCGGCACGACGGCAAACCTGACGACGGGATGGGCACGAACCGACACGACACGCCCCTGGACGCCGCTTCGCCGAGCACGGCCTGGCGCAGCGCCTCGCCGACTTCGCCCGCCGCGCCCAGGGCATCGAGCACCAGCCAGTTTTCGGCCATGACCCCCTCCTTCGTCTTCGGGCAACAAATAATTTTTCATGTAGACATCGTCAACATTTTTTGTTGCCTTAGGCCTCAAGGGGAACCCAATGGCCCAAGACGACTATCATCATGGAAATTTGCGCCAGGCGCTTCTGGATGCCGGGGAGAAACTGCTGGAGATCGAAGGCGTAGCCGGGCTCAGTATGCGCGCCCTGGCCCGGGCCACCGGGGTGAGCCACGCCGCGCCGTATCGGCATTTCGCCGACAAGGCCGATCTCTTGGCCGCCCTGGCGGCGCGGGGCTTCGCCCGGTTGGCCGAGACGCTTGTCGCCGTGGCTGCCGCCCATGGGGACAATCCGCAACGGGAATATCTGGTCGCCTGTCGGCGCTATATCGAACTGGGGATGGATGCGCCGGCCATGTACCGGCTGATGTTTGGCCAGCAGCAGCCGGGCGTGGGCGACCAGCCGGAACTGGCCGTGGCCGGCCAGGCGGCCTTCGACGCCTTGCTCGGGGCCATGGCCCGGGGCAGGGCGGCGGGGACCCTTGGCGAGGTGGCTACCGAAGCCCAGGCCATGGCCGTGTGGTCCATGGTCCACGGGATCACGGAGCTGGCCATCAGCGGGCGTCTGGAGCCTTGCGCCGGGGATCGGCTGGAGATTTTGGCCCTGGGCGAGCAGATGTGTTCGCTGCTGCTTTCCGGTCTGGCTGCGCGGGAGCGCGCGACCTGAGGCCACGCGCTCCCGCGCCGTTGTCGTTTCGCGTCCTGGAGCGCTATTGCCGCTCCACGGCCTTTTCGAGCTTGGGCAGTCCCTGGTCCATCCAGATCACCACCTTGGGCACGATCCGGCCCAGGGCGTCGGACGCGGCAGCGGCGATGGTGGACCCCTTGAAGTCGGTCAGCGGCGCGTAGGCGTTGAACTCGCCCGACGACAGCCGCGTGCCCAGATCCTTGCTCCACAGGTCGAGCCGCAAGGACACCACGAACCGGCCGCCGTCGGTGTAGTCCACGTTAAAGGCGGTGAGTTCGCCGGACAGCACCGCCGCCCGATCCACGCGGGGCTGGTAGTCCACGGGAGTCACGGCCGAGGACTGGCACTCCAGCCCCTGGCGCAGGGCGGTCCCGACCACGTCCTGGGGCGCGCCTTCCCAGTAGTACTGCAGGCTGGCCGTCAGCACGTTGTTCTGGGCCGTCATGACCGCGGTGCGGTCGAGGTTTTCCATGGTCTTGAGCGGCTTGAAGGCAATGGGCAGCCGGTGCTGCTGGCTGGCCGAGCCAGGGCAGGGGGTCTCGCCCAGGGCCACGCGCAGATAGCGCTGTTCCGGCGGCGGCTTGCCGAAGCAGCCGGCCAGGGACATGGCCAGAAGCCCGGCCAGGGCCACACGTCCGAGAAGGGAAAGGCATTTCATCGAGCTGGTCCTGATGGCGGCCGCAGCAGTTCCCAGGGCCGCTCCCGCAAACGGGAAGCCAGCTCCCGGACCTCGCGGCTCGTCCGGTTGAGGTTGCGCAAAATTTCTTCGAGCTGTTCCTGATCGTAGTTGAATCCCTGGCGCACGTCGCTGGTCAGCCCGCCGACGTGTTCGGCCTGGGCGCGAAAGGTGGCCAGGGTCCTGGTCAGTTCGCCTTCCACGGTGGTTACGACCTTGTCCATGCGCTTTAAAGACGCGTCCAGGGTCTCGGCCGCCTTGCCGCCCTTGCCCGAGAGCGCTTCCCAGTTGCGGCGAAAGTCGTTGGCCGCCAGGCGCAGGTCGTCCACGAGCTTGGGCGTGCCTTCCAGGGCTTTTTTCAGGGATTCGGTGTTCTCGGGCGTAAAGAGCAGACTGATGTTCTCGGCGATGTCGTTTATTTTCGGGCGGATGTCATCGAGCATCTCGCCGGCCTTGGCCGCCAGCTCCTGCACGTCCATGGTGGTGATGGCAGGAATGGCCGCGCCTGGAGCGATTTTTTCCCCGGGCTGGCCGCGCAGTTCCAGCAGCACGTAGTAGTCGCCCACCAGCCCCTTCTGGGCGATGCGGGCCACGGTACCGCCAAAAAGCGGAAATCCTTGGCGAATGGCGACCGTAACGCCGATATAGCGGGGATCGTTGACGTCCAGGGTGATGTCCTCGACCCGGCCCACGTCCAGGCCGGCGTACTTGACCGGCCGGCCCCGGCTCAAATCCTTGATGGCGGTGAAACGGATCAGGTAGTGGTCGTATTTCACCCAGAACCAGTTGCCGCCCAGCACCACCATGAAGCCGCCAAGAATGACCAGCCCCAGGGCCAGCGCCCCGGCCGCCTTGAGATAGTCCGACCGGCTGGCCTTGGCCGTGAGCATGTCAGCCCCTCCCCACGGCGCTTTCGCGCCGGCTGTCGACCATGGCGCTCCAGCTCCCGCCGAGAATGCGGCTTTCCCGGCTGGGCTGGCGAGCCAGAAACTGCTGGATGAACGGATCGTCGCTGGCGGACAGACGCGCCAGCGGCCCCTGGAAGAGCATCCGGCCGGCACTGAGGACTACCACGTGGTCGGCGATGGCGTAGAGGCTTTCCAGGTCGTGGGTGACCACCACGATGGTCATGTCGAAGGTGGCCCGCAGTTCGAGGATGAGCTGGTCCATGTCGGCGGCGGTGATGGGGTCCAGGCCCGAGGTGGGTTCGTCGCACAAGAGCACGGCCGGGTCCAGGGCCATGGCCCGGGCCAGCCCGGCCCGCTTGCGCATGCCGCCCGAGAGTTCGCTGGGGAAATAGTCCATGAAGTCAGCCAGCCCCACGAGTTTGAGCTTGAGGCGCACGATCTCTTCGATAAGCGAATCCGTCAGTTCCGTGTGTTCTCGCAAGGGCAGGGCAATGTTCTCGCCCAGGCGCAGGGAACCCAGCAGCGCGCCGTCCTGGAAGAGCACGCCCATGCGGCGGCGTATGTCCAGGCGCTCGGCTTCGGCGATTTCGGCCATGTCGTGGCCGCCAAGGACGATGCGGCCCCCTTGGATGGGGACAAGGCCGATGATGTTGCGCAGCAGCGTCGATTTGCCGCAGCCCGACCCGCCGAGGATGACGCTGACCTTGCCGCCGGGCAGCACGGTGGTGACGCCGGAGAGCACGGTGCGTTCGCCGTAGCCGACGCTGACGTCGGACAGGGCGATGTCGGGGGATTCCAGGCGGCCGGACACGGGCGACTCCTTGGCGTTTAGCGGAAGATATAATTGAGGGCGGTAAAAAACAAATCCAAAAGGATCATGACGAAAATCGACTGGACCACGGCGGCGGTGGTGCGCCGGCCCACGTCGGCCGCGCCCTCCCGGGCCAGAAAGCCCTGCCAGCAGGAGATGACCGTGATGGCCACGCCAAAGCCGGCGCTCTTGACCAGACCCGACAGCAGATCCTTGAAGCCCAGGAAATAGGCGATCTGGTTGAAATAGACCTTGCCGGACAAGCCCAGGACCAGGGAGGAGAAAATGCCGCCGGCGGTGATGCCCACGGCGTCGGCCCAGATGGTGAGCAGCGGGGCCATGACGGCCATGGCCACGAACTTGGGCCAGACCAGAAAGCGCACCGGGTCGATGCCCATGACGGCCAGGGCGTCGATTTCCTCGCTGATGCGCATGGTGGCGATTTCGGCGGTAAAGGCCGCCCCGGCCCGGCCCGAGAGGATCAGGCACGTGAGCAGTGGCCCAAGCTCGGTGACCAGGGAAAAGCCCACCAGATTGGCCACATAGCTCATGGCCCCGACTTTTTCGAGCTGGATGGCGGCTTGCAGGGACAAGATGATGCCGACGCAAGCGGCGATGACGCTGACGATGGCCAGGGAATCGGCCCCGACCCAGGCCAGATGGCTTATGGTACGGGCGCGCAGGTAGGGCTTTTCCGGCCGCCAAGGGCGAAGCGCCCGGCCGGCGCAGCGCATGAGGTCCACGGCCAGGCCGACCAGCACGCCGAGATCATCCTGCTTCCTGGCCATGTCGCCTGCCGTTCGGCCCGGCTATTCGGGCAGCCCGAACAACTCGCCGAGCTGGGTGAGGTGAAAGATCTTGGCCACCTGGGGCGAAATGTCGGCGATGCGGATGGTACGCCCGGCCTCGGCTAGCAGCTTTTTGGCCTCGATGAACAGGGCCAGGCCGGAGCTGTCGACATAGTCCAGGCCGGCCAGATGCAACACGATCTCAGGCGCGCCGCCGTCCATGGCGGCCAATAACTGCTGGCGCACGGCCGGGGTGGCGGTGAAATCGATTTCGCCGGTCAGCACGATGTCGGCGGGCGTGTCGCCTTTTGCCAGCGTCCAGGCGGGCTTGGCGGAAGAAGCGGTAGGCATGGGCAACGGCTCCGGCCGAGGGTTGCGGCGGGGCGGGCGCGGCTTACAGCCAGCGCTCCACCTCCGGGACGGCCGCCTCGGCCAGGGCGGCGGCCAGTTCGTCGCGGGAAACGGCGGCCGCGCCCACCTGGGACACGGCGATGCCGGCGCAATAATTGGAGAGCATGCAAGCGTCCAAAAGGTCAAGCCCGGCGGCCAGCCCGCAGGCCAGGGCAGCCATGACCGAATCGCCCGCGCCGGTGACGTCGTAGACGCGTCGGGCGGCGGTGGGGATGTGGGCCACGTCCGACGGCGTGCGGAAAAGGGCGATGCCGTCCGGGCCCAGGGTCACGCACAGATGGCGGCAGCGCACGGTCTTGAAAAGGGCCAAGCCGGCCCGCAACACCCGGCGCGGGCCGGTTTCCCGAGACACGGCGGCGGAACCGGCCATTTCCAGGGTTTCCTTGAGATTGGGCGTGAGCAGATCGACCCCGGCATAGCAGGCCAGATTGGCCGGCTTGGGATCGACCAGGATCATGGGCTTATGGTCGCAGGCGGCCACGGCGGCGCGCAGGGCGGCCATGAGATCCGGGCCGACGACGCCCTTGGCGTAGTCCGAGACGATGACCACGTCGGCCTTGGCCACCAGACCGGGCAGGGCGGCCATGAGCCCCTGCCGGGCCTTGTCGGCCAGGGGCGCGTCGGATTCGCGGTCCACCCGCACCACCTGCTGGTTCTGGGCGATGATGCGGGTCTTGATCGTGGTCGGCCGGCTACGGTCGCGCACGAGCAGGCTCTCGACGCCGTCGCGCTCCAGCAGCGTGCCGAGCATCCGGCCGGCGTCGTCGTCGCCGGTGGCCGAGACGAGCAGCGGCCTCGCGCCCAAGGCGGCGATGTTGCGGGCCACGTTGCCGGCCCCGCCGGCCAGATGGCGCTCGCGCACGACCTTGACCACCGGCACCGGCGCTTCCGGGGAAATGCGGCCCACCTCGCCCAACAGATAGTGGTCGAGCATGGCGTCGCCCAGGACCAGCACGGCCTTGCCGGCCATGGCGTCCAAGGCGGCGGACAGCCGGGCCAGATCCGGGGCCAATTCCGGATTCACGCGTCTTCTCCCAGGGCGGCGGGCGAAAGCGCGAAGCGTTCAAGCAGCCCTTCGAGTTCGCGGCGCGAGCTGAAATGGAAGGTGAGGCGGCCGTGGTCGGCGGAGCCCGTGGTTTTGACCAGCACGCCGGCCCGTTCGGTGAGCACGGCTTCCAGTCCCTTGAGGCGCACGTCCGGGACCGGCTTGGGACCGCGCTTGCGCGGGGCGCCGGCCGTGGCCCCGGCTTCGGGCAGCCGGCCGTGGGTCTTGGCGTAAGCCGCGGCAGCCTCGGCCTCGCGCACGCTGATGCCGCCGTCCACCACGCGCCGCCACAGGGCTTCGCGCAATTCCCCCTCGGGCAGGGACAACAGCGCCCGGGCATGGCCGGCGGTGAGCTTGCCGGCGGCCAGATCGGCCCGCATGGCCTCGTCCAAGGTGGTCAGGCGCAGGCTATTGGCCACGGCCGAGCGGCTTTTGCCGACCTTGGCGGCCACGGCCTCTTGGCTGAGGCCATAGCGACTGACGAGCAGCTGATAGCCGGCGGCCTCTTCCATGGGATTTAAGTCTTCGCGCTGGAGGTTTTCGACCAGGGCCAGGGCAAAGCCGGTCTCGTCGTCCACCTCGCGCACCAGGGCGGGAATTTCGGTCAGTCCGGCCAATCGGGCGGCCCGCCAGCGGCGTTCGCCGGCCACGATCTCGTGGCTGTGGCGGCCATGGCCCGGCACAGGGCGCACCAGCACGGGCTGGAGCAGCCCTTGTTCACGGATGGACGCGGCCAGTTCGGCCAGGGAGTCCTCGCTGAAAGTACGCCGGGGCTGTTCGGGGTTGGCCCGGATATCGTCCAGGGGGAGCAGACGCACTTCGCTTGGCGAGGCGTCGGCTTCGCCAAACCCGCCGAGCAGGGCTTCGAGTCCGCGTCCCAAACCTTTTTGGGCTTGCGCCATGGAGTGGTTCCTTTTAATCGTACTTGCCGGACGCGCTCACGCGTCCGCCTGAGAACCGATTACCGTGTTTTGCTTTTTTTTCAAAGGGCCGGACGCCCGTCCGCCCAAACGCCAAGCCAAGGAGCCGGACGTGCCGCGCATTTCGCCTCATTTTCTGGAACTTTTCGATGCCAACGGCGCGCCGCGCGGCGTGCTTCTAAGCGCCGAACTCTGGGAACGTTGCAAGGACAAGGTGCTGCCGCCGCTGACCAAGGCCCTGTATGTCCTGGACCCGGCCGCGCGGCCGGAGCCCGAGGTACGGCCCGAGCCCGTGCAGGAGTGGGAAACCCTGCTCGCCTACTGGGACTTCACCTATCCGCCGGCCTACGACGTCCACTGCGACTGCTGCGGGGCCAAGACCGAAGATTGGCGGGCGGACGAGCCGCGCAAATTCCGGCTGCGCAACGCCAATCTCGGCGGGTTGGTAACCTTCCAATGCGCCGGCTGCAAGGCGCTTGTGCTCAAAAAGCATTTCAAGAAGCATTTGACCGTGGAGTGCAAGCCCTACGTGGACAAGGGCTAGATAAAACTCTCGCGCTGCGGACGCAAAAAAGCCGGCCACTAGGGCCGGCTTTTTTTTGTGGGCGCTTGCCGCAAGCCTAGGCGGCGGTCTGTCGCCGGACCACTTCCTGGGCCAGGCTGATATAGGCCTCGGCCCCGCGCGATTTGACGTCGTGGGTGAGCGCCGGCTTGCCGTAACTGGGGGCTTCGGACAGGCGGATATTGCGCGGAATGAGCGTCTGGAAATAGAGCTTGGGGAAGCACTTCCAGACCTCGCGCTTGACGTGGCGATTGAGCTTGTTGCGGCCGTCGTACATGGTGAGCACCACGCCCAGCAGGCGCAACCTGGGATTGAGGCGTTTGCGGACCTGATCGTAGGTGCGCAGCAACTGGGCGATGCCTTCCAGGGCATAGTATTCGCACTGCAGGGGCACGAGCATTTCCGTGGCCGCGCACAGGGCGTTGAGGGTCACCAGTCCCAGGGACGGCGGGCAATCGAGCAGGATGTAGTCAAACTCGTCCTGCACGGCTTCGACCAGCCGGCGCATGTAGAATTCGCGGCCGGGCTTGTCCACCAGCTCGATATCGGCGGCCACCAGATCCGGGGCCGAGGGCAGCACGGTGAGGAAGGGCAGTTCGGTGCCGACAAAGGCCTTGCGGGCGTTTTCCGGATCGAACAGGACGGAGTAGAGATTCTCGCTGATCTGGTCTTGGTAGATGGACAGTCCGCTGCTGGCGTTGGCCTGGGGGTCGCAGTCGATGAGCAGGACTTTTTTTTCCATCACCGCCAGAGAAGCGGCCAGATTGACGGCCGTGGTGGTTTTGCCCACGCCGCCTTTCTGGTTGGCGATCACGATGACACGAGCCATGCGGCAGCTCCTTGGGCCTACGCGCCAGGAAGATTTAGGGCGCGCTTCCCCCGCTGTTTCACGTGAAACAGCGGTCGGCGGCTAATCGCGGAAGGTGCGATGGCAAAAGGACTGAGCGTCGTCGAGGGATTCGACGAGCATGACGCAGCCCTCGACATCGCCCTTCTTGACCGCGTTGAGCAGCTGACCGGCGAGGTGGGAAAAATCCTCGGCTTCGTCCATCCAGTCTTCGTCCGCAAGCTGATGCATCTTGCGGGCGAGGCGGGCAAGGCGATTGACCGATTCTTCATCAGGCAGCGTCGCGTCTTCGACCTGGCTCTGTATTTTGGCGAATACAGCTTCGAGATCACGTTTCGTGGTCTTGAATTCCATTACCGCAATCCGTCCTTGAGGCGGGTTTAGGTTGAACAAAAAGGGCGATTAGTAAAAAAAACCTTATCCTGTCAATATCATTGCCCGTAATAGTCACGATACCAGGCAATGAAATTGGCGATGCCGGTCTTGATGTTGGTGGCCGGCTTGAAGCCCACGTCCTTGATGAGGTCGTCGATGTCGGCGCAGGTGGCCGGCACGTCGCCGGGCTGCAGCGGCAGGAATTCCTTGATCGCTTCCTTGCCCAAAGCCTCTTCAATGGCTTCGATGAACTGCAACAAGGTGACGCTGTTGTTGTTGCCGATGTTGTAGAGCTTGTAGGGCGAAACACTGGAACTGGGATCTGGCGAAGCCGGATTCCAATCGGGATTAGGCTTGGGAATGTTTTGCGTCACACGCACCACACCTTCGACAATGTCGTCGATGTAGGTGAAGTCGCGTTCCATCTGGCCGTGGTTGAACACCTGGATGGGTTTACCTTCAATGATGGCCTTGGTGAACAAAAACAGGGCCATGTCCGGCCGGCCCCAGGGGCCGTAGACCGTGAAAAAGCGCAGACCCGTGCAGGGAAGGCCGAAAAGATAGCTGTAGCTGTGGGCCATGAGCTCGTTGGACTTCTTGGAAGCCGCATACAGGCTGATGGGATGGTCCACGTTGTCGTGCACGGAAAACGGCATCTTGGTGTTGAGGCCGTAGACCGAGCTCGACGAGGCAAACACAAAATGGTCGACCTTGTGCTGGCGGCAATTTTCCAGGATGTTGAAATAGCCGATGATGTTGGCGTTGATGTAGTCTTCGGGGCACTTCAGGCTGTGCCGCACGCCGGCCTGGGCGGCCAGGTTGACCACATAATTGAAGCCGCCGGCGTCAAACACGCGGTCCATGGCGGCCCGGTCGGCCATGTCTTCCTTGACGAAACGGAATTTCGCGTCAGCCGAAAGCAGGCCGATGCGTTCTTGTTTCAGGGCAACGGAATAGTACGGATTGAGGTTGTCCAGTCCGGTGACGTGAAAACCCATGGACAAAAAACGGCGACACAGATGGAAGCCGATGAAGCCGGCCGCGCCGGTGACAAGGATATTCATGATTCCTTTGGGTAGCGGTACGTGCAATCCCGAAGGGAAAAGCCCTGCGGGGCGGGACGGCGTCAGGCGTCGTCCCGTTTGGCCTCCAGCGACGCGGGAGAAACCGGTTCGTCCGCGTTTGACTCCCGGGGTCGCGCCGTCAAGTCCGCGGACTGGCCATGAGCGGTTCCTGCGGCGGCGTGGCTCGGACCTTGAAAAAAAGTCCGGATAAAATCAAGTGGAATGGGCAAAATTGTCGAAGCCTGGCTTTCCGCCGCCATCTCCCGGATGGTTTGCAGGTAGCGCAGCTGCATGGCCTCGGGGTGCCGGCCGATGATCTGAGCCGCCTCGGCCAGACGCGAGGAAGCCTGGAACTCGCCTTCGGCATTGATGATCTTGGCCCGGCGCTCGCGTTCGGCCTCGGCCTGCTTGGCCATGGCCCGTTGCATTTCCTGGGGCAGGTCGATGTATTTGAGCTCCACGTTGGCCACCTTGATGCCCCAGGGGCCGGTGTGGGCGTCGAGGATGGTCTGCACCTGCTCGTTGACCTTGTCGCGGTGGGCCAGGATCTCGTCGAGCTCCACCCCGCCGCAGACGCTGCGCAGGGTGGTCTGGCTGATCTGGGAGGTGGCGTACATGTAGTCCTCGACTTCGAGGATGGCCCGGATGGGGTCGGCCACCCGGAAATAAACCACGGCGTTGACCTTGATGCTCACGTTGTCCCGGGTGATGACGTCCTGATGGGGCACGTCCAGGGCAAAGGTGCGCATGGACACCTTGGTCATGCGGTCGATGACCGGAAACAGCAGAATCAGTCCCGGCCCCTTGGGGCCGATGACCCGGCCCAGGCGAAAGACCACGCCGCGTTCGTATTCGTTGAGCACCCGAAGCGAGACGATGAGCAGCAAAATAACAATGCCGACCAGGGGAAGAAATCCGATCATGACGGCCTCCATTTTGGGAATCGTCCGCGTATCGAACCTTGCCGGAAAAAACCGGAGGTCTCAGGCGTATCAGCTTTACGCCGTGTTGTCTTGAACCTGCGCCCGAATTGCTCCTTGCGGACGTCAGACGGCGGTGTTTTCCGGCCGGGGCGCGACAAGGAGCACGAAATCCTCATGCCCGACGACCACCACCGGCTCGCCCGGGGCAAAATCCGTCGTGTCCTCGTGGTCGGCGAGCCTGGCGTCCCAGATTTCGCCGTGGACAAAGACCTTGCCGGCGCGACCCGACCAGCGCCGCACCAGGGCGGTCTGGCCGTAAAGGGCGGTGAGACCCAGGCGCGGCTTTTGGCGCTGGGCCTTGGCCAGCAGCCAGACCGCGCCCAGAAGCAGGGCGCATACGCCGCCTACGGTGGGCAAAATAAGCGACAACGGCAGCCCCGAATGGCCGTCGAAGCGAAACAGCAGCAGGGAACCGAGGAAAAGCGCGGCCACGCCGGCCAGACTGAGCAGGCCAAAGCTCGTGATGTGCAGCTCCAGCAAAAACAGCCCGCCGGCGGCCAGCAGCAGCAGCAGGCCGGCGGCGTTGGTGGGCAGCACGGACAAGGCGTAAAGAGACAAGATAAGGGCAATGCCGCCCACAACCCCGGGCAGCACCGCCCCAGGGGTGGTCAGCTCGAAAAAGACGCCGGCCACGCCCAAAAGCAGCAGCACGTAGGCGATGGACGGGTCGAGAAGCCAGGACAGCAGCGTGTGCCACAAACCCGGTTCGTAGCTGACGATGGTCGCGGCCGCGCCGTCGAACCGGACCGTGCCGGTCGGCGTGGCAACGCCGCGCTTGCCTATCTGTTCGAGCAAATCGCGTTGGCTGACGGCAACAAAATCCACCACCCGCTCAGCCGCGGCCTCGGGCGCGGTCAAGGTGGCGGCCTCGTCCACGGCCTTTTTGTACCAGTTGACGTTGCGGCCGCGCCGGTCGGCCAGGCCGCGCAGCAGGCTGGTCAGATCGTTTTTGACCTTGAGGTCCGAGGTCTTGGGCAGATCGCCGCCGCCGAGGCCGATGGGCGAGGCCGCGCCGATGGTGGTCTGGGGGGCCATGGCCGCGACCGTGCCGGCGGCCACGAGAAATACTCCGGCCGAAGCGGCCCTGGCCCCGGAAGGGGAGACGTAGACCACGACCGGCATGGGGGCGTTTAAGATGGAGCCGACCATGCGCCGCATGACTTCCACGCTGCCGCCCGGAGTATCCAGGGAGAGCAGCAGCAGGTCGGCCGGTTTGGCCACGGCCACGGCGATGGCGTCGTCGAGCATGTCGGCCTGGGCCGGGCTGATGGCGCTGTGCAGCCGGGCTTCGAGCACGGTGTAGGCCGGTGACGGTGTCGCGCAAAATACAAGGAAAAGAGCCAGGAAAAGGCTTTGCAGTTCAACGGCGGCGCAGCGTGGCGATGACATGCTCCCAGACCTCCGGATCGGGGTTGTAGAGCGCGTGGGGGGGCGGCAGGACGGTAAGCGCCGAGGCGGCCCGGGCGGCCAGCTCCTGCCGGGCATTATCGGAAATCTCGCCGAAAACGGCGACCAGTTCGGGGTTCAGCCGGGCCACGCCGCTGGCGAAATGCAGCGGCATTTCGGTGAGCGCCCCGCCCTGGGGCAGGGCCAGGGGCCAGAAGGCCACCAACCCCTTGCCGGCCAGGCCGGCCTCGGCAATGAGCCGCCGCCACAGGTCGCGCCGCCGGGGTTCGGACTGGCCGGCCATGTCCAGGCCCAGTTCGCGGTAGGTGATGACCAGACGGGGCGTTGGCGGCGTCTTGGCGAAAAAGGTCGGCCAGGGCAGGGGCCAGCGGTCGGGGTTGTCGGGCAAGGAGGCGCTGGCGTCGGCAGGCGAGCCTTGGGGCCCTTGGGCTGGCTGGGGCCGCGTGGGCGGCGTGTGCCGCGCGGAAGAGGCTTGGGAAATCGAAGCAGGCGCGGCGGCGGTGTTTGGGCTGGCCTTTGGCGTTTCGAGGGTTGGCGGTGTGACCGGAGCCATGGGATGGCTCTCCATGGCCGTTTCAACCTGTTCCACGGCCGGCTCGGTCTGCCCGACAACGTCAGGCGCGGCAAGGGCGGTCTCATCGACAGGGCCGGACTCTGACGCGGGCGTATCCGCAGCCGTCGAGACGGCCTCGGGATCGAGGTAGAAATGGCGCACCCCGGCCATCTGCCAGACGCGCAGGCGCTCGGGCACCTCTAGGAGCGAATCGAGAAGTCCCATATCTTCATGGCCATGTCGGTTTTCGGGATATTGCCCCAGGTTTCCTGGCGGCCGTCGGCGTCCAGGGCCACGGCTTCGTTGGAGGTCGCGGCAAAGCCGGCGTCGGACCGGCCGATGGGGTTGGCGATGATGGCGTCGCAGCGTTTGCGGACGAGCTTGCCACGGGCGTTTTCCACCAGCTTGTCGGTCTCGGCGCAAAAGCCGATGAGCAACTGCCCGGGCCTTTTGACGCCGCCCATGGCGGCCAGGATGTCGCGGGTGGGGGTGAATTCCAGGGGCGGACGATCCCCGGCCGCGTCCTTCTTGAACTTGCCGCCGCCCTCAAAAGGGATGGGCGAGAAATCGGCCACGGCCGCGGCCATGACGCCGTAATCGGCCGACGGCCAGGCGTCCAGGCAGGCCTCGTGCATCTGGGCGGCGCTGGTGACGCCGACCACCCGCACGTCTTCCGGGAACCACCAGGAAACCGGGCCGGAAACCACCGTGACCTCGGCCCCGCGCAGCCAGGCGGCCATGGCCACGCAGGCCCCCATGCGGCCGGTGGAAGGATTGGACCAGAACCGGGCGGCGTCGAAATACTCGCGGGTTGGGCCAAGGCTCACCAAGACGCGCTTGCCGGCCAGATCCTTGGGCGAAAGCGCCCGCAGCAGGGTGGTGAAAATGGCGTTTTCGTCGGCAAGCCTGCCCTGGCCGGATTCGCCGCAGGCCATGGCCCCGCAGTCCGGGGCGATGCCGATAACGCCGCGATTGAGCAGCGTCTTCCAGTTGTCCTGGGTGGCGGCGGCGGCCCAAAGCCGGGGATTCATGGCCGGGGCGCACAGGAGCGGCCCGTCAAAGGCCAGGGCCTGGCAGGAAAGCAGATCGTCGGCCAGGCCATGGGCCAGTTTGGCGATGGTGTTGGCCGTGGCCGGCACGATGGCCAAAAGGTCGGCGGTCTGAGCCGGGGCCAGATGGGCGAAATTGGCCGAGGCGGGGTCAAAAAGGCTCGTGGTGACCGGATCGGCCCCCAGGGCTTCGAAGGAGAGCGGCGTGACGAACTTGGATGCCGCTTCGGTCAGGCTGACGCCCACGGACGCGCCCGTGGCCAGAATGCGTCGCAGGAGCGACAAGGCTTTGTAGGCGGCCACGGAACCGGTGACGCCAAGATGGACGCGCCGGCCGCCGTAGCCGGTAAAATCAAGATGGCTCACCTGCATGACGGCCTCCTGGGAAAAAGGAAAAAGTTAGGTCAGGCCCCGGTCGCGGTAGAGGGAGACATGCCAGAGGTAGATGCGCTGGGCCATGTCGTCGATGACGTTGTCCTCGATCTTGGACCATTCGACCTTGCCCGATTCCTGGCGCACGCCGTTGGCCACGAATTCCAGGCCCAGGGCCAGTTCGCCGGACACCGGCTCGGGCTGGATGTTGTTGATCTTGGCCACCAGCCAGTATTCCTCGCGCAGCTTGGGGACTTTCTCGTTGAAGGTAAAAAAGATGATGAACCGGTCGCCCTTTTTGGGGTCCAGGCCCTGGTCCTTGACGTGCTGGCGCTTGAGTCGAAAACGCAGGCCGCCGCCGGAGATGTTCTCGATAAGGGCCAGACCGGACTTGAAATGGCTGTGGGCCACGGTGGGTTTGGCCATGTCAAAGCCGCCCGAGGCCTCGTATTTCCACAGGGCGATGTGGGAGAACTGATTGAAATCCGGGCGCATCCGCAGGCTTTTGCGACGCTGCGCGCCGTTAAGGGCGGCGGGAAAGGCCAGGGCCACCTGGGGCGGGCGCTCGGGAAGCTGGCGAATGCGCAGGATGGGGGCGGTGAAATTGTAAAAAATCTCCCGGTGCCGGTCCTCGCGCTCGACGATGCGGAAAAAGCAGGTGACGTTTTTGCCGATGAAACGGTCCTTGAGCACGGCCACGCCGCCAAGCTCCAGGACCACCCCGGCCTCGCCCACGGCCATGACCGTACCAGTGACTCCGGTCAGGCCGCTGTCGGCCACGTCAAACTGCACATGGACCTTGGAGCGCTGAGCCAAGGCGAGGTCAAGGATGTCGGCGTTTCGCCGACGCGCAGCCTCGTCTTCCTTGGCAGGCTTTTTTTTCCGAAACAGATCCAAGACCATGCGGTTTCGTCCAGGGGTTTTGCCGGCAACGGTATCAGGGCGTCGCCAAGGGCGTCAATTTCCGTGACAAATACGAGTTCAACCCAGGGCCGGGAAGCGACGTCAATTGTCCAGCAACTCCAACCGTTTGTCCACGACCAAAGGGTTGGGATGCAAGGGTCTGACCGCTTTGTAGACCTCACGGGCAGCTGCCTTGTCGCCGGAAGCTTCCTTGATTTGCCCCAGGGCAAAGCCGGCCTGGGCGCGCAGGGCCGGAGCAATAAATGCCGCAACAAAAAGCTCCTGCAAAAGCGGTTCCGCGTCGTTGACCCGTTCCAGGCGCAGCAGCAACTCGGCCTGGGCCAGGGCGCAGCGGGCGCTGGCGGCCTGGGAGAGATCGGAGCGGCGGCAGGCTTCGTAGCGGGCGAAAGCCTGGGATTCGTTGCGTTGGGCCAATTCCGCCCGGGCCAGGAGCAGGTGGCACTCCAGGCGCGCCTCGTCCGGCGCGCCGGCCAGATCGACCACGTCCCGGCAGTCGGCGGCGACTCGCGCGTAGGCCTTGCGGTCAAAACGCAGGCTGGCAGCCGTGGTCAGCAAGTCGGCTTTGGTGGCCGGGTCGCCGGCGAATTCCAGTACGGCGGCTTCCAGAAGCGTGGCCGCCTTGTCCGGGGATTCCCGGAAATCCAGGGCGATGTCGGCCAACCTGCGCCAGGCCTCAAGCCGGTCCGATCCGGCGGGATAGGCTTGGAGGTAGTGTTCGTAGGCCGTCTCGGCCCGCAAATACTGGCTGTCGAGAAAGGCGCGTCGGGCGGTTTCCAAAAGCCGGGCCGGGCCGTCCTCGCGGGGACCGTCGCAGCCTGCCTGGGCCCCAAGGAGCAGGCCCAGGCAGCACAATACGACGAGAGTGGTTATTCGCCAGAGGGCGCGCACCGGTCGAGGTCGCTCGGATCGACCAGGTCAAAGCCCATGACGGTATCGTTTTCGTCCATGCGCACCAGCATGACGCCTTGCGTTGCCCGGCCCACGGACGAGATGCCGGAGACGGACAGGCGGATGATCTTGTTGGCGGAAGTGAGCAGCAGCAGTTCGTCTTCGTCGCCGACCATGACCGCGCCGATGACCTGGCCGGTCTTGGGCGTCACGCGCATGTTGATGACGCCGGAGCCGCCCCGGTTGCGGATGGGGTAGTGTTCGATGGACGTGCGTTTGCCGTAGCCGTTGGCCGAGACAGTGAGCACCTCGGAGCGGCTGGCGCTGGTGATGACCACGCCGGCGGCCACCCGGTCGTTGCCCTTGAGCGCAATGCCCTTGACCCCGGCCGCGCCCCGGCCGGTGGGGCGCACGCCGCTGATGTGGAAGCGGTTGGACAGGCCCTGCTGAGTGGCCAGCAGGACTTCGGTCTCGTCGTCGATCTCCTTGACGGTCAGAAGCTCGTCGTTTTCCTTGAGGCCCACGGCGATGATGCCGGTGGAGCGGCAATTCTTGTAAAGGTCGGTGCAGGTGCGCTTGACCATGCCCTTGCGGGTGACAAACAGGAAATAGCGCTCCTCGGAGAACTCGCGGATGGACAGGGCCGTGGCCACGAACTCTTCCTTATCCATGGGGAGCAGGTTGGCGATGTGCGCGCCCTTGGCCGTTCGCTGGCCTTCGGGAATCTGGTGCACGGGCAGCATGAACATGCGGCCGAGGTTGGTAAAAAGCAGCAACTGCTGGTGGTTGGTGGTGGCGCAAAACGACTGGACAAAGTCGTCGCCGGCCGTGGCCACGCCGGCAATGCCTTTGCCGCCGCGCTTTTGCTGCTGGTAGTTGTCGATTTTCGTGCGCTTGATGTAGCCCCGGCGCGACAGGGTGATGACCACGTCCTCGTCGGGGATGAGATCGAGGATGTTGATCCCTTCGAGGTCTTCGAGGATCTCGGTCTTGCGCGGGGTGGCGTAGCGATCCTTGATTTCCCTTATCTCGTCGCGGATGACGCCGCGCAGGACCTCGTCGTTTTCCAGGATCGAGCGCAGGTATTCGATGAGCTTGATGAGCTCGTTGTACTCGTCGATGAGCTTTTGGCGCTCCAGGTTGGTCAGGCGTTGCAAACGCATGTCCAGGATGGCCTGAGCCTGGCGCTCGGACAGGCCGAAGCGTTCCATCAGCCGTTCCCGGGCTTCGACGGCGTTTTTGGAGGCCCGGATGATGGCCACCACTTCGTCGATGTTGTCGAGCGCAATGCGCAAGCCTTCGAGAATGTGGGCGCGCTCTTCGCTTTTGCGCAGGTCGAACCGGGTGCGGCGCAGGATGACGTCGCGGCGGTGGGTGAGGAAGTGCTCCAGGACCTGCTTGATGTTTAAAAGCGCCGGCCGGTTGTCGGCCACCACCAGCATGTTGATGCCAAACGAGGTTTCCAGCGGCGTGTACTTGTACAGGGCGTTTATGACGATGTCGGGAATGACGCCCTTTTTGAGATCAAGGACAATGCGGATGCCCTTGCGGTCGGACTCGTCGCGCAGGTCGGAGACGCCCTCGATGCGGCCGTCGTTAATGAGCGCCGCGATCTTTTCGACCAGGGAAGACTTGTTGAGGGCATACGGGATTTCCCGGATGACCACGGAAACATAGTCTTTCTTGCGTTCCTCGACCTCGGCCCGGCCCCGGATTTTGATGGTGCCGCGTCCGGTGGTGTAGGCTTCGGTGAGGCCCTTGCCGCCGTAGATGGCCGCGCCGGTGGGGAAGTCCGGCCCCTTGACCAGGCCGATGATGTCGGTGACCGGGCAGGAGGGCGTGTCGAGCAAATGGAGCAGGCCGTCGCACAGCTCGCCCAGGTTGTGGGGCGGAATGTTGGTGGCCATGCCCACGGCGATGCCCGAGGAGCCGTTAAGAAGCAGGTTGGGCACCTTGGTCGGCAAAACGGCCGGCTCTTCCAGGCTGTTGTCGTAGTTGGGCCTGAAATCGACGGTTTCCTTTTCGATGTCGGCCAGAAACTCGCCGGCCAGGCGGGACATGCGGACTTCGGTGTATCGCATGGCCGCCGCGGCGTCGCCGTCGATGGAGCCGAAGTTGCCCTGGCCGTCCACGATGGCGTCGCGCATGGAGAAGTCCTGGGCCATGCGGACCAGGGCGTCGTACACGGATTGGTCGCCGTGGGGATGGTATTTACCGATGACGTCACCGACGACGCGGGCGGATTTCTTGTAGGGCCGGTTATAGGTGTTGGACAGGTCGTGCATGGCGTAGAGAATGCGCCGGTGCACGGGTTTGAGGCCGTCGCGCACGTCGGGGATGGCGCGGCCGATGATGACGCTCAAGGAATATTCCAAATAGGACTTCTTGAGCTCTTCCTCGATTTGGATCAGATCGCTCACGTTTTGCTCCGATTGTCGGGCTTATGTCGCGTCACGGAAAAAAAGCGTCCGTCATAGTGCAGACAACTAAAGCCTTTCGAGGTCATGCCGCTAGATGTCCAGTTCGCGCACGGACAGGGCGTTGCGTTCGATGAAGTTGCGCCTGTTCTCGACCTTTTCGCCCATCAGCTGGGAAAAGATGGAGTCGGCCTCGTCCATGTCCTCGATGCGCACCTGCAGGAAACTGCGCTTTTCCGGGTTCATGGTCGTTTCCCAGAGCTGTTCCGGGTTCATTTCGCCCAGACCCTTATAGCGCTGGATGTTGATGCCCTTGAGCGCGTCGTCCATGAGCGCCCGGCACAGCTCGAAAAAGCCGCCGACTTCCCGGGTTTCCTCCTTGCGGGTGATGGCAAAGGGCTGGGTCGGGCACAGGGTCGTGAGCTCGGCGTAAGTCTCGTGGGCCCGGCGGTAGATGCGGGAGCTGAAAAACTCCACGGCGATGCGGTGTCTTGCCTGGTTGGGCGAAACGAACACGGCGTAGAGCCGGCGTTCCTCGTCAAGCTCCTCGACCTCGGTGGCGAGGGTGTAGCCGATGGCCGCCAGATGCTCGGCCAGGCCGTCCGGCAGGTCCACCCCGGCGAAGTCCGAGGCGGCCAGGCGCGGGTAGGAGAGCAGGCTCACCAGCAGATCCTCGGGCAGGCCGTAACCGGCGGCCTCGCGGACCCTGGCTTCCAGGAAACGGATGCGCTCGATAAGCCCCGTCAGACTCTCGCCGGAAAAGGTCGTTTCGCCCGAGGCCACGGACACGTCCTCGCCGATGCGGCCCATGAGGAACAGCGACAGTTCCTCGTCGTCCTTGATGAAGCGCTCGAAATCGCCCTTGAACACGCGGTACAGCGGCGGCTGGGCGATGTAGACATAGCCGTTTTGGATAAGCTTTTCGTAGCGCCGGTAGAAAAAAGTGAGGAGCAGAGTGCGGATGTGCGCCCCGTCCACGTCGGCGTCGGTCATGATGACGATCTTGTGGTAGCGCAGCCGGGCCAGGTTTTCGGCTTCCTTCTCCTCGCTCTCCTCGTCGCCCATGGCCGGGGTGGGGCCGATGGCCGTGATGAGATTGCGGATTTCCTTGTTGCCAAGCATCTTATCCGTTCGGGTTCGCTCGACATTAAGGATTTTGCCGCGCAGGGGCAAAATGGCCTGGAAGCGCGGATCGCGCCCCTGCTTGGCCGAACCGCCGGCCGAGTCGCCCTCGACGATGAACAGTTCCGATTCCTCGGGCTTTTTCGACTGGCAGTCGGCCAGTTTGCCGGGCAAGGAATGATCGGACAGCGCTCCCTTGCGGCGCACCAGCTCCTTGGCCTTGCGGGCGGCTTCCCGGGCCCTGGCCGCGTCCACGGCCTTCTCGACGATGGCCTTGGCGTCCTTGGGGTTTTCCTCGAAATGGACGTTGACCGCCTCGAAGACGATCTTGGCCACGAGTCCCGCCACTTCGGAGTTGCCGAGCTTGGTCTTGGTCTGGCCCTCGAACTGGGGCTGGGGAAGCTTGACGGAAATGACGGCGGTGAGCCCCTCGCGCACGTCGTCGCCGGTGAGCTTCTGTTTGAATTTCTTGGGGATATCGGCTTTTTCGATATAGGTGTTGATGGCCCGGGTGAGCGCCGTCTTAAATCCCTGCAAGTGGGTGCCGCCTTCGCGGGTGCGGATGTTGTTGGCGAAGGTGAGGACTTCTTCCTTGTAATTGGCGTTATACTGCAGGGCGAAGTCCACCATGATGCCTTCGATCTCGCCCTGACCCTCGATGATGTCGTGAATGACCTGCTCGCCGGCGTTGAGGTCGGTGACAAACCGATTGAGGCCGCCGTCGAAACGGTAGGTGACGCGCTCGTTCGTGCGTTCGTCGCGGAAATCCAGCTCCAGCTTGCGGTTGAGGTAGGCCAGTTCCTCGAACCGCTTGGCCAGGGTCTCGTGGTTGAACTGGCTGGTCTCGAAGATCTCCTCGTCGGGCAAAAACCGGATGGTGGTGCCGGTGTTCTCGGCCTCGCCGATGACGGTCAAGGCCGTGACGGGCACGCCGCGCTCGTAGCGCTGGTGATGCTTCTTGCCGCCCCGGCGCACCGTGACTTCAAGATATTCCGACAAGGCGTTGACCACCGAGACGCCAACGCCATGCAGGCCGCCGGAGACCTTGTAGGCGTCGTTGTCGAACTTGCCGCCGGCATGGAGCACGGTCATGACGACTTCGACGGCCGGCCGGCCTTCCTTGGGGTGGATGTCCACCGGGATGCCGCGGCCGTTGTCCGAGACGGTGACCGAGTTGTCCAGGTGGATGGTGATGCCGATGCGGTCGCAGAAGCCGGCCATGGACTCGTCGATGGAGTTGTCCACGACTTCGTACACGAGATGGTGCAGGCCCCGGATGTCGGTGGAGCCGATATACATGGCCGGGCGCTTGCGCACGGCCGAAAGCCCCTCCAGGACGGTAATGGAACTGGCGTCGTAGGATTGGGGCGTCTTGTCCTGACTCATGCGATGTCTTCCTCGCTATAATACGTCTCTTCCACAATTTTCATGGGCATGATGATGACCAGGCTGTCGGCGTCGTCCTCGCCCCGGATGCCGCAGGGGCCTTCGGCGCCCGTCAGCGTCAGGTTGACCTTGGCCGACTCGAAATGCCCAAGGATGTCGGTCAGGTCCTTGGTCGGGAAGGCCACCTTGTCCAGGTCGCCGGTAAACACGCACTCCAGGGTCTCGGTGGCCTCGCCGGCTTCCTGGCCCTGGCTCTTGAGGGACAGTTCGCCTGGCCCGTCAAACAAAAACGAGGCGCAACGATTGTTGTCGGTGTTGAAAATGGCCACGCGCTCCAGGGCGTCGATGCACTCCAGGCGGTCGATGGACAGGGTGGACACGCCGTCGGTGGCCAGCTTGGAGACAAAGGCGTTGTAGTCGGGGTACTGGTAGAAGCTCAACGGCAGGCTGAAGGTCTCCACGCTGCCTTGGCCCTCGGGCGCGGCCTCATCCCGCTTGGTGGTGCGGAAAAATAGGCGCTTTTGGCCCATGGCCAGCTCCACTTCCTCGGCCGTGAGCCAGCGCTTGAGTTCGGAAACGTACTTTTTCTGAATGAGAATGCCGTCCGGCGGCAGCATGGCGTGGATGTCGTCGTTTAAAAAGCCGACCAGGGAGAACTGGTGGCCGTTTAAGCCGCAGACCTCGATGCGGGCGGACTCGGGGACGGGTTTCAAATACATGCAGGCCATGGCCTCCATGGTGTCCTCGTCCGAGATGCAATAGGCCACCCGCTCGATGATCTCCTGCAGGAAATCCCCGGACCAGGTCACGGCGCCCTCATTCGGGAAGGCGGCGAAGGGCTGGAACCAGTTGCGGTCGGAAACCGGCAGCTTGTAGCGCCGCGAACCCTGCTTGATGAGCAGATTGCCCGAGGCCTCGTCCAGGGTCAGGCTGATCTCGCCCGGGGGGAGCTTGCGCACCAGCTCGAAAAAGCTCTTGCCCTGGACGCCGCAAAGGCCCTCCTTGGCCACCTTGGCGGCGTAATGGCCGGTGAATTCCAGGCTGGAGTCAGTGGAAAGAATGGACAGGCTGGAACCGGCCGCCTCGAGCCAGACGGTGCGCAAAAACGCGGCTCCGGTCTTGGCCGGGATGATGCTCGAGGACTTTTGCAGGCCGTCGATGATGTCGTTTCGAAAGACCGTCAGCTGCATGGAGTCTCCTTGGCGCGCATGGCGCGGCGCTCGGTTATCGCAAAATGGTCAGGGTGTGCGGGTTGGGAAGGGGAGAAGCCTCCGGCGGCCAAAGGGCTGCCGCCCTTTGGAAACCCGTCTAGGGGGAGGCCGGCCGCTTGGCGTTGGGGCCTTGGGCCGACAAAGGAGCGGGCGCTTCCAAGGAAACGCGCTCCCGTTTGGTTCTTCTGTTTGAGGCTATCTAAAAAAAGAGAAGTCTTTAGGTAGTCGTATGAGTAGAGGCTGTCGCTATGTGCGAGAGTAGGGCAACTCACCGAAATTTCATAGGAAAAAAAGGAAAAACAACCGACCGGCAAGGCGCGGTTGGAACCGGAGGCGCGACGTAAGCTCATGCCTGGCCCCCTTGGCGGCACTTTTTGGACAACTGGCGCAGCAACATTTTCGTTTCTTGATCAACATCCAGGATTTGTTGGAATTTTCGGATGGAATACAGGACCGTGCTGTGGTCCTTGCCGCCAAAGACCTTGCCCAGGGCCGGGTAGGACAGGCCCAGAAGCGACCGGCACAAGGTCATGGCCGCCTGCCGGGCAAAGACGAGCTCCTTTTTGCGCCCGGCTCCCACGATGTCCCGGGCCGGGATGCCGAAATGCTCGGCGCACACGGCAATGACCCGCTCGGGCGACAGTTCCGGGGCCTTTTTGTCCTCGGACAGCCGGATGTGGCGGGAAAATTCGGCTTCGGACAGCTCGCCGCCGGCATGCTGGCGAAAGGCCTCCAGTCGCAAGAGTACCCCTTCCAGGCGGCGAAAGCCCTCGAACCGGCCGGCCAGGGTCAAGACCTGCTCGCGGGAAAGGCCCAGGCGCTTGTCCTTGTTGGCCTGTTCCACGAACTTGGCCCGAATCGACAGATCCGGGGCCTTCAAATGGACCATCAGCCCCCATTCCAGGCGCGAGCGGAAGGTGGGGTCGAGAAAATCGCAGGACGCGGCCCGCTCGCGGCTGGAAAACACCATCTGGCGGCCGGCGTCGTGGAAATCGTTGAACATGCCGATGAGTTCGGGCTCCAGATCGGGCGCCCGGGCCACGTCGGTGAGTTCATCGATAAAAAGCCAGTCATGGCCGGACAGCTCGGCCCGGATCTCGGGCCTGGGCCGGCGCGCGTCGGCGTAGAGCGCCTGGATGTCGGCCACGGAGCCGAAATAGATGCGCGAGGTGGGCTGGCTCTTGGCCACGGCATTGGCCATGGCCCGCAGCAGATGAGTCTTGCCCGCTCCCGACGGGCCGCAGACCAGAAACGGATTGTAGCGCACCTCGCCGCCCCGCGACACTTCCCGGGCCAGGGCCAGGGGAAAGGCGTTTTTTTCATTGGAGAAAAACGTCTCGAAAGTGAACCGGTGGCCGTAGGGAAAGTCCGTGACCACGGCGGCGTCGGCGGCCAAAGCGGGAGAAGCGGCGCGCATCCCCCGGGTGCGGTAGCGCACGGTATGGCCCGGGCCCAGGTAGGCGGCCAGCTGGCGCTCGAAGAGTTCCTTGACCGACCCGTCGAACCAGGCGGCGAAATAGGCGTGGGGAAAAACGACGCAGCACGACGGTTCGCCTTCCCCGGGAATGATCTCCAGGGGATCGAACCAGCGTCGCAGATCCTGCTCCGGGCAGGTGCGCGAAAGATGTTGGCGAAAGTCGTTTTTGAGCACGCCGTCACCGGATGCCGTGGCTGGGGCCTTGGTCATGGGGCCGTCGGAATTGTGTCGATCATACCGTGGTGCGTGGGAATCCGGGGCATAGCGCCGCAAAAGCCGGATACCCTTCGTTCTAGACTATTTTTGCGACGAAGCCAAGTGGGGGGGTACGGCCGGTTGCCAAGACGGCTGAAATGGGCCAAAAAAGGCCCCGCCGGGCGCGAAACGCCGGCAGGAGGAGATTTCCGGCATGACCCATGAGGTGAAGAAGACCGTCGCCGAAATCAATCGGCGCATCGAGCAAGGCAAGGCCGTGGTGCTGACCGCCGCCGAAATGGTCGAGACCGTGCGGCGTCTGGGCAAGGTCAAGGCGGCCAAGGAAGTGGATGTGGTGACCACGGGCACCTTCTCGCCCATGTGTTCCTCGGGGATGCTCTTCAATTTCGGCCAGGAGCCGCCCACGCTCAAGGCCCAGAAGGTGCGGCTCAACAACGTCCCGGCCCACGCCGGTCTGGCCGCCGTGGACGCCTACATCGGGGCGACCGAATTGCCCAAGGAAGATCCCCTCAACAAGATCCACCCCGGCCGCTTCAAGTACGGCGGGGCCCATGTCATTGAGGATCTGCTGCGGGGCAAGGCCGTGCGCCTTTTCTGCGAATCCTACGGCACGGACTGCTATCCGCGCCGGGAGCTGGAAAAGGACGTGACCCTGGCCGACCTCAAGTACGCCCAGCTGCTCAATCCCCGCAACTGCTACCAGAACTACAATGTGGCCGTGAACCTCACCAGCCGCATCATCTATACCTACATGGGGCCGCTTAAGCCCAACGCCCGAAACGCCAACTTCGCCACCGCCGGCGAGCTGTCGCCGCTTTTCAACGACCCGTATTTGAAGACCATCGGCCTTGGCACGCGCATCTTCATGGGCGGCGGCACGGGCTACGTCATCGGCGCCGGCACCCAGCACGATCCCAAGCCCAAGCGCAACGAGCGCGGCATCCCCATTTCCGCCTCGGGCACCCTCATGGTCAAGGGCGACCTCAAGGGCATGAACGCCCGCTACGTGCGGGCCGTGTCCATCCTCGGGTACGGCGTGTCCCTGGCCATGGGCATCGGCATTCCCATTCCCATCCTGAACGAAGACATGGCCTTTTTCACGGGCGTGTCCGACGCCGACATCGAAATGCCGGTGAAGGACTACGGCCACGACTACCCCAACGGCGTGGGCCGGTCGCTTGGGCTTGTGACCTACGCCGAGTGCCGCACGGGCGAGATCATGGTCAACGGCAAAAAGACCCAGGCCGTGCCGCTGACAAGCTTGTCCATGTCCCTGGAAGTGGCCGAAAAGTTGAAAGAAAAAATCGAGCAGGGCAAGTTCCTGCTGACCGAGCCGGTGGAGCCGATTCCGTCGGAATAGGCCCGTCGCTTCGCCGCCGCTGGGCCGCACCCTGGCGGGAAGGACGCGTCCTGCCGGATTATCCCGGCTCGGCCCCGGCCTTTCCGCCAGGCGCGGCGCGACGCTGCGGCGCTGACCGCCTCTGGATTTTCGCGGGTCCGTCCCCGTGAAACCGGCCCGGTGCGTCTTTACAAACGCCCGGCCTTGATATACCGCATCGGGTTCTTTCACCCGATAGGAGGAATTCCCATGTCCAAGCATAAGAAGCACGAGCGCCACAAGGAACTGGATCGTCGCCGCAAGCGCCGCAAGGAACGCCTCAAGGAGCGCGTCCGTCAGGCCATTGCCGCCAAGAAGGCCTAGTTCCGGCCGGCCGATTCATTCGATTTCCGGGTGTCGCCGGCTGCCTGCCTGGTTGGCCCGCCGGCCGACGCCATCCGCGACTGCCGCCGCCCTGCTTCATGGCCGTCTGGCCTTTCAGGCCCTGGCCTGATTTTTCTGATAATCGTGCGTATTATTGGAAATGAGGAAAAAGCCGGGCGGCCTTGCGGCGTCGCGGGCAGTTTGCGCGACGTAACGACGCAGCAAAGCGCGCAAGAACCGGGTTGGGGCAATCCCTGCCCGGCTTTTTGCACGACTTCCGGAGGGGCACATGCCCTTGTATGAGTTCGAGTGTCCCGCCTGCGGCCGGGTGTTCGAGGAACTGTGCCGCGCGGTGGACACGGGACAGGCTCCCTGCCCCGCCTGCGGCAAGGACGCCCCGCGCATCGTTTCCCTGTCCGCCTTCGCCCTCAAGGGCAGCGGTTTCCACGCCACCGACTACGTCCAAAGACGTCCCGGCGCGTTTAAGCGCGACGGCAACGACACCGTCAAGGGAACGCCTGTGGACGTGCCCCAGCTCGCCCGGGACCCGTCCGTGCCCCTGTCCGCCGAAGAACAGTCCGAGGACGACGAAGCCCAAAACCCCGAGGAGAACGCATGATCGAGCGCTATACCCGCAAGGCCATGGGCGACCTGTGGTCCCTGGAAAACCGTTTCGCCGCCTGGCTCGAAGTCGAGCTGGCCGTGTGCGAGGCCTGGACGAAGCTCGGGCGCGTCCCCGAGGCCGACATGGCCGTCATCCGCGACAAAGCCGGCTTCGACGTGGAGCGCATCCTCGAAATCGAGGAGACCACCCGCCACGACGTCATCGCCTTTTTGACCGCCGTGGAAGAGCGCGTCGGCCCCTCGGCCCGGTTCATTCACCTGGGCTGCACCTCCTCGGACATCGTGGACACGGCCAACGCCCTGCTCCTTGGCCGGGCCGGCGACCTGATCCTGGCCGACCTCGACGGGTTGCTTACCGCCATCAAGGATCTGGCCATGCGCTTCAAGGGCCAGCTCATGATCGGCCGCACCCACGGCATCCATGCCGAACCCTTGAGCTTCGGCATGAAGATGGCGTCTTTCTACGCCGAATTTTCCCGCCACCGCGAACGCTTCGTCGCGGCCCTTGCCGGCGTGCGCGTGGGCAAGATTTCCGGGGCCGTGGGCGGCTACGCCCACCTCGATCCCCGCGTCGAAGCCATCGCCATGGACATCATGGGGCTGGAAGTCGATCCCATCTCCACCCAGATCATCCAGCGCGACCGGCACGCCGCCTTTTTCACCGCCCTGGCGCTCATTGCCGGAGGCGTGGAGCGCCTGTCCACCGAGCTGCGCCACCTCCAGCGCACCGAGGTTCTGGAAGCCGAGGAAGGCTTCGCCAAGGGCCAGAAAGGCTCCTCGGCCATGCCCCACAAGAAAAACCCGATTTCCGCTGAAAACCTCTGCGGCCTCTCGCGTCTGATCCGCACCAACGCCCTGGCCTCGCTGGAAAACATGCCGCTGTGGCACGAGCGCGACATCTCGCATTCTTCGGTGGAACGCGTCATCATGCCCGATTCCACCATCCTGGCCGACTACACCCTGGCCCGGTTGACCAATATCTTGAAGAACCTCAAGGTCAACCCGGACAACATGGCCCGCAATCTCATGGCTTCCTTTGGGCTGTTCTACTCCCAGCGGGTGCTGTTGGCGCTGATTGAGGCCGGCATGGACCGCCAGGAAGCCTACGTGCTGGTGCAGCGGGTGGCCATGGCCTGCTGGGAAGGCCGCAAATCCTTCCCCGACGCCGTGCGGGCCGACCCGGCCATCAGCGCCAAGCTCGCGCCGGCCGCCCTCGACGCCCTGTTCGACCCGACCTACTACCTCGCTCACGAAGACCTTATTTATTCCAGGGTGTTTGGGTAGGAGCGAGAAGAGAGAAGATGCCTCCGGCGGCCAAAGGGGCTGAGCCCCTTTGGAAACCCCAGCTGGGGCCAAGGGCGGGCGGGGGTTTGTCGCTGCCCGTCCGAAGATGAACCGCTTTTCAAAAACGTCCGGCTTTTGTATGCCAAAAGCAAACGGGCGCAACGGGGATAACCATGTCCTGTCCGCAAAATCTTGACGCTGCCGCCATGCGGGGCCGCCTGGCTGCCCTGCTCATGGAAAAATCCTACCGCGCCGGGGAAATCACCCTGACCTCCGGGCGCAAGAGCGACTACTATTTCGACTGCAAGCAGACCGCCCTGCACCCCGAAGGGGCCTGGCTCATCGGCAATCTGCTGTTTGACCTGCTGCCGGCCGACATCGTCGGCGTCGGCGGCATGACGCTCGGGGCCGATCCCCTCGTCACGGCCGTATCCGTGGCCTCGTTTCTGCGCCATCGGCCCATGCCGGCGTTTATCGTGCGCAAGGCCTCCAAGGGCCACGGCACCAACCAGTTCCTGGAAGGGCTGTCCAACTTCCAGCCCGGCGACAAAGTGGCGCTGCTGGAAGACGTGGTGACCACCGGCGGCACGCTTGTCACCGTCATCGACCGGGTCCAGGACGCCGGGCTGACCATCGGCGCCGTGGTCACGGTCCTGGACCGCAACGAAGGCGGCAGCCAGCGTCTGGCCGAGCGGGGTTTTCCGCTCCTGTCCATCTTCACCCGTGAGGCCCTGGTCGCCGCCGCCAAAGAGCAACCGGCCTCCTGACGCGAGCACGCATGAAACGATTCGGCCACGCCCTTGTCCTCGCCGTCCTGCTGCTGCTGCCGTACCGCCCGGCGGCGGCGGAATGGACGGCGGACGTGGTGGACACGGAGTGGTTTCCCAAGTTGTCCGTGGCCGTGGACAAGAAGTCCCAGGCCTTTTTCCTGCTCTCGCGCCAAAGCCCGGTGCGGGTGGCCGAGTTCTTGCCCTGCGCCACCGGCCAGCTTTTGGGCGACAAGTTCAAGGAAGGCGACCTGCGCACCCCCGAGGGCGTCTACTTCATCGTCCGGCGCAAGGCCTCGGGACTCAATTACGAGCTCTATGGCGACCTGGCCTTTCCGCTGAATTTCCCCAATCCGGCCGACGTGGTGCGCAAAAAGACCGGCCACGGCATCTGGATCCACGGCCGGGGCAATTCCATCGTTCCCTACGTGACCCAGGGCTGCGTGGCCCTCAACACGCCTGATCTCCACCGCCTGGATGACGATTTGGCCCTGGGCACGCCGGTCATCATCGCCGACGAGGTGCGCCTTGCCGCCGACGCCCCGCGCCTTAGGGCCGAAGCCAAGGAAGTTGTGGAGGCCACCAAGGCCTGGGGCAAGGCCTGGGCCGACCGTTCCGAAGCCTTTTTCGGCTTCCACGACGCCGAAAAGTTCGCCATTTCCGAAGGCCAGCCCTTTGCCGCTTTCCGCTCCCAAAAGGAACGGCTGTTCAAATCCCTGCCCTGGATTCAGGTGACCCTGTCCGACATCCGGGCGCTTCCCGGCCCCGACTACTGGGTCACCTATTTCGTCCAGGTCTACCGTTCGCCGACCCTGGTTTCCCAGGGCGTCAAGCGCCTGTACTGGCAGCGCGGAGCCGACGACCGCTTCCGCATCATCGGCATGGAGTACGAGGAATCGCCCACGCTGCTGGCCGCCAACGCCAAGACCGGCAAGGCCCTCGCCAACGAGGCCGAGACCGTCACCACGCCGCCCGACGCCCCCAGCGAAGAGGAAACGCAAGCCAAACAACTCATGGACAGCCATCAGGCGGCCATGGAGAAGGTGGCCCAGAAAGCCTTCCATTCCCTGCCGCTCAAGGTTCCGCCCACCCCCGAGGACCATGCCATCCTCGACGTGGCCCAGACCGGACCGGTCAAGCCCGGGGTGTCGCCTTTCGCCACCGACGCCGCCAAGGTCGTGCCGCCGCCGCCGGCCGCATCGGCCGCGGCACCATCCGAACCATGGAAGTCACCTATGCGACGGTGCGCTTCTTCGCCATGCTCGGCTTCCTCGCCGCCATCGGCATTGCCGGGTTCGTCGCCTGGCAGAACCGCCCCACCCTGCCCGAGCGTTTCAGTCTG